>JBMNSS010000145.1:0-6938 GCA_050945315.1 Limnochordia bacterium
CTACGACGCCGGTCGGGAGCCGGCCCGTCCGAAAAAAAGTGTTCCCGCCGTCTGCGACATTCGGGCCTGAGGCGGAAAAGAGAAGGGATGAGACCATGAGCAGTTTTGTCGGTTTGGAAATCGCCCGCCGGGGGCTCACTGCTCAGCTCAAGAGCATGGAAGTGGCGGGGCAGAATATCGCCCACGCCAACGCGCCCGGCTACTCACGACAGGTGGCTCACCACAGTCCGACGGCGGTCGGTGGCCGGGGCGTGATGGGCGGGGTGGAGATCGAGGGCATCTACCGGCAGTACGATGCCTTTTTGAGTGCCCGGGCGCGCCGGCTCACCTCACAGCAAGAAGAGGCGGCGGTAAGAAAAGACGTTTTGGCCCGCCTGGAGGAGCTGTTCGGTGAGCCCGGCGAGGCGACCATCGGCACGGCCTTGGATGATCTGTGGACCGCATGGGGGCAGTTGGCGACCAATCCGGGCGATGAAGCGGCCCGCAACACGGTGCTGTATCGGGCCAACACGTTGGCGCTGGCCCTGCGTGAGACCGCCGACGACATGCGGTCATTGCAGGAGGAGCAAGGCGAGCGAGTGCGGGCCGCGGTGGACGAGATAAACGCGTTGGCCAAGAGCTTGGCTGAAGTAAACGAAAGCATCATGGCCGTGACCCGAAGCGTCGGGGCGGGTCCGCCCAATGCCTTGCTCGACAAGCGCGATACCCTCTTGCTGCAGTTGGCTGAGTTGGCGGATATACAGGTCCATGAGCGCCCGCAGGGCGATGTGCAAGTCTTGGTCGGCGGGAGGATTCTGGTCGACGGGATCCGGCGGACGGATTTGGTGCTGACGCATGACGAGGATGGACTGGGTTTGACCATGGCCGCGGGAGGAGCCGTCGGTGAGGTGGGCGGCGGGCTGACCGGGGCTCTGGCTAGCCACAACGTCGACCTGCCGAAGTACATGGCGGCTCTGGATGATCTGGCCGGGATGATCATCAGTGAAGTGAATGCGCTCCACGGACAGGGCTATACTCCGGCGGGAGTCTCGGGCGGGGCTTTTTTTGTCGGTACCGGAGCGGGTGATATGGCCGTGGCGGTCGGGGTGGACGAGCTGGCTGCTTCGGTCGGCGAGGACGGCCGCGACGGGTTGATCGCTCAACGGATCGCCCATCTGCGGCAGGGCAGTGCCGGCGAGGCGCAGACCGTCGGGCAGCGCTATGCCGCCTTAGTGGCCGGGTTGGGGGCGGAGACGGCTTCACTTATCGTTCGCCATGAGAACGCCCAGGCCTTGACGCGTTTTGCCCACATGCGGCGGGAGTCGGTCTCGGGGGTCTCTTTGGACGAGGAACTGGTCGATCTGTTGCGCTTTCAGCAGGCTTACGCCGCCGCGGCGCGCTTTCTCACCGTGATCGACGAGGCCCTTGAGGTGTTGGTCAACAGAACGGGCCACGTCGGCAGATAGCCTGATGAAAGGAAGGTGCAGCCGTTGCGTATTACGCATGCTCAGCGGGCTCAGAATGCGAAGGATCAGGTGACGTTGCGGGCCGAGCGCTTGCAGAAGGCGTGGCAGCATGCATCGGGAGGGCGGCGCGTGGAGCGGCCTTCAGATGATCCGACTGCGATCGCCCGTATTCTGACTTATCGTTCGTTGCTCAGCGGAATTGAAGAACGCCGTTTTCAGGTTGAGGCGGGTCACTCGTTGCTGTCGACCGCTGACGGGGTTTTATCCGGGGCCAATGCGCTGTTGATCGAGGCACAGGAGTTGGCGGTCTATTCCGGCTCGCCCGGTCTTTCCGAAAGCGATCTGCGGATCTTGGGTGACAAGGTGGGCGGCCTGATTGAGCAGTTGAGAGATATCGCTCAGACGAGGTATGACAACCGACTGCTCTTTGACTCCGGAGCGACCAACACTTCTGCGGCGGATCTGGCGGGTCTCGATCTGGGAGCCGAGGAGATTTTCGCCGAGCCTCTGGCCGCCTTGGAGCGTCTGCATGGCGAGCTCGCCGCCGGAGATCGCGCGGGTGATGAGACGCTCGCCGCCCTCAAAGAAGCCATGGATGCCCTGGTCGGTGTGCACACGGCGGTCGGAGTGCGCATCAATCGCCTGGAGAGTCTGCAGGATCGCCTGCTGACGATGGAACATGATCTGATCGAGCGCAAAAGCGCCGATGAGGAAGTGGATCTGGGTTGGGCCCTGATTCAACTGAAAGAGGAGGAGACGGCCTACCAGACGGCCTTGACCGCCACAGCTCAACTGCTGCGGATAAGTCTGGCCGATTTTCTCTGAGAAAAGCCAGTCTGAGCCAGGAACTCGGATGAGTAAGGTCGAATAGTGTCGACAACCATTACTTTCGATAGATAAAGGAGGTGAAAGACAGGTGCGAGGGTTATACTCCGGGGCCCTTGGTATGCTGGCAGGTATGGAGAAGATCCATACCGTGAGTCATAATCTGGCCAACGCCGGCACGACGGGTTTCAAACGCCTGGATGGTACGTTTCGCAGCTTTTCCGAGCAATTGTTGCGCCATGAGCGCCGGTCCTTGGACGGGCGCCTGGAATCCACACCGATCGGCCGTCTCGGAGTGGCCACACAAATCGATGCTACATATCTGCAGTGGGGCGCCGGCCCTTTGCGTGAGACGGGCAGTGAATTGCATGCGGCAATCGCCCGTGACGGATTTTTCGTGGTCGAGACGGCGGGCGGTGAGGCTTATACGCGCGACGGACGTTTTCTTATAGACCGGGACGGCTGGCTGGTCACCTTGGAAGGCCGGCGAGTCTTGGGCAGCGAAGGTCCGCTGTCGGCTGCCGGAGCCCAGGTGCACTTAGGTACCGGAGGGGAGCTGATCAGCGACGGGGAGTTGATCGGCGCTTTGCGTTTCGTGGAGTTTGCCGATCCGTCCGCTCTGGAGCCCCTTGGAGGTGGGCTATATAGGCCTACGGAGGGCAGCGGAGCGCCCACGCAGTGTGAGGAGCATCTGGCCACGGGATTTGTGGAAGAGTCGAATGTCAACGTGGTGACCGAGATGGTGGAGCTGATCGCCGCCACGCGAGCCTATGAGGCCAATCAACGGGTGATAGTGGCCTACGATGACACCTTGGGCAAGGCGGTGAACGAGCTCGCCAGAGTGTAGAAAACGAGATGCCGGGAGCAGGTGAGAGGCCGGACCGCGATGCGGAAGCCTTGGGTGTGCCGAATGAAGGAGGCCCACCGAACATGAGCTGCCTCCCGGCGGATACAAGATCACAAGACGGGGAGGCGCAGGTGCTATGATGCGTTCACTGTGGATCGCTGCCTCCGGTATGGCGGGGCAGCAGTTCAACATTGATAACATTGCCAACAACCTGGCCAATGTCAATACGGCCGGCTATAAGAAGAGCCGGGTGGATTTTCAGGATCTGTTGTATCAGACGATCCGGGTGGCGGGTACACCGGCCACCACCGGAGCTCAGGTGCCGACGGGGATTCAGATCGGTCACGGGGTGCGCCAGGTGGCCACGCAGAAGATCTTCACGCAGGGTGCTTTCAAACAGACGGACAACCCGCTCGATCTGGTCATTGAAGGCGACGGCTTTCTGCAGGTTCTTCTGCCGGACGGCACCGTGGCCTACACGCGCGACGGTGCTCTGAAAAAGGACAGTCTGGGCCGACTGGTCACCTCCGACGGCTTTCCGTTGGAGCCGGAGATCGTGATTCCTGACGGGACGGTGAGCGTCTCGGTGGCCTCTGACGGCTGGGTGACGGTCATTCTCAGCGGACAAGACCGGCCGCAGGAAATCGGCAGGATTGAGCTGGCGCGCTTTGTCAATCCGGCGGGCCTGCGTAGCTGGGGGCGGAATCTGTATCTGCCTTCCGCAGGGTCGGGAGAGCCCATCGTGGGCACACCGGGTCTGGAAGGGTTGGGCTCGATCGCCCAGGGTTTTGTGGAGATGTCCAACGTACAGGTAGTGGAAGAGATGGTCAATATGATCATGAGCCAGCGCGCCTATGAGTCGAATTCCAAGGCCATCCAGGCCTCCGACGATATGCTGCAGACCGCCAACAACCTGAGGCGCTGATGAAGCGCCCGGCGGTGTAGGCTGATGACAAGCAAGGGCTCAACCTTTAGCGGCCTGACGATTCTCGCCCTGATTCTGTTGGGATGGCAAGCGCAGGCGGCTTTGGCGGTGGCGCGTCTGCACCCTTTGGCGACGGTCTCAGGCCCGGAGATTCGTCTGGGGGATATTGCTGATATTGAAAGCAGTGATGAGCTACTGGGGCAGCGCCTGACGGAGTTGGTCGTCGGAAGAGCGGCTCTGCCCGGCGCCGAGCGCCGCCTGTTTGTGGGTTCGGTACGGGTACGTCTGCGCCAGGCGGGTATAGCCGAGACCGCGGTGGCCTTGGAGGCTACGGATGATCCCATCCGTGTGCAAACGGCGGCGACACCGATTCCGGCAGCCGCCTTAACCCAAGCAGCCGAGGCGGCCGTCGGTCGTTGGCTGAAAGAGACGTACGGGGTGTCTGTGCAAGAGATCACGGCGAGGGTGAGCGGCACGGTCCCGGCGGTGACCGGCGACTACACCCTGCAGGCGGGCGAGGTAAGCCATAGGCCCGGCGGCGGGCTCCAGGTTCCGGTGAATATACACCGCGGGGGCCGTCTCGTGGGCCAGGTGAGCGTGCAATGCAGTGTCACGGCTGAGGTGGAGGTGCTCGTGGCCTCCCGGAGACTGGAGCGCCACAGTCCCCTGGAGCCGGCGGACGTGCGCTGGGAGCAACGCTCGGTAATGACCGTGCCGCCCGAGGCGGTGACGCGGCAAGATTGGCCGTCGGACGTGGACCGGCGCCTGACCCGATCGGTGGAAGACGGATCGGTCTTGACTCTGGACCTATTGGAGACCGCCCCGGCGACTTCGGCCGGAGATGAAGTGCAGTTGATCAGTGCCGTGGGAGCGGTGCGGGTGGCAGATACAGGCATGCTCATCGACGACGGATACTTGGGCCGGCGGGTGGCGGTGCGCAATGTACGCACCGGACAGACCGTATACGGAGTGTTGGTGACGCCTGGATTGGTGGAGGTGGGAGGCAATGAACACTGAGGCCGGGATTCGTTTCGGGGTATGTCTGGCCTTACTGGGCGCCGCCCTGCTGGGGTTGCTCGTGACGCCCCCGCTCGCCGCGTCATCTTTGTGGCACGAAGGGGCGGGTTCACTGTACACCACGGCGCCGCGCACCTGGCAGGTGGGTGATCTGATCACGGTGATCATCGTCGAACAGGCCCAGGCCACCCAGACCGCCTCTACGGAGACGCAGAAAAAAAGCGGTGTGGGAGTCGGGGTGGAGCTGCCTTGGGATCCCTCAGGCCATCTCAGTGCTGATATTGAGGGCGGTGATCGGCTGCGGTCGACGGGCAAGACGGTGCGTGGAGGCACACTTCGGGCCAGCGTGACCGCGGAGGTGAAGGCACTGGAGCCTTCCGGAAACCTGCGGATAGAGGGTCGCCAGACGATAGTGGTCAACGGCGAGACGCAAGAGATCGTACTGTCGGGAGTGGTACGACCCGAGGATATCGGTAAGGATAATGCGGTGCTATCGACGAGCGTGGCGGAGGCCGAGATCGCCTACCAAGGGGCGGGCAGTCTGGGAGGCAAGCAACGCCAGGGGATCATCACCCGGTTTTTCCATTGGCTCTTTTAGTTCGAGGGAGGGAAAAGACGTGCAGGCGAGGATCGGGCGCGTTGGTGGATGTGTGCTACTGCTGGTCTTGATGCTCTTGTTTCCCCCTCTGGGCTGGGCGGAGGCGCCGGAGCTCGTGGCGGAGATTGAGGCGGCTCCGGTGAGGGCCGAGGTCACCTCGCCGGTGGTGCGCATAAAGGATATTGCCCGGGTGCAAGGTGTCCGCGATAACCAGCTGCTCGGCCTGGGTTTGGTGGTCGGCTTGAATGGCACCGGGGACGGGCCGGGAAGCCAGGCCAATGTAGAGATGGTTGGCAACATGCTGCAGCGGCTCGGGATTGACGTGGATAATCGTTATATGCGGTCGCGCAATGTGGCGGCGGTGGTGGTGACGGCGACGCTGCCCGGGTTTGCCCGCAGCGGTGATACGATCGACGCCACGGTGGCCTCACTGGGAGATGCCCGCAGTCTGCAGGGAGGAGTGCTTCTGCAGACGCCGCTGCAGGGAGCCGACGGGGCGGTGTATGCGGTGGCGCAGGGGCCGCTGATCGTCGGTGGGCAGAGCAGCGCCAGGGGTCCGGCACCCAGGACTCAGTCTCCCGTGGCCACGCTGCCGGCGGGAGCGATCGTGGAAAAAGAGGTGCCGACCACGTTTGTTCACGGAGATGAGATACTGCTGGTCTTGCACCGCCCGGATTTCGCTACGGCGAGCCGCGTGGCCCAAGCCGTGAACGAGTCGGTAGGATCACAAGTGGCGCAGGCGGTGGATCGGGGTGCGGTGGCGGTGCAGGTGCCGGAGGAGTATCAGGAAAATCCGGTGGAGTTCATAGCGGCCTTGGAGGGGATCTCGGTCACGCCCGATGCCCCGGCGCGGGTCGTGATCAATGAGCGCACGGGAACGGTCATCATCGGAGCGGGGGTGCGCGTGGCTCCCGTGGCGGTGACGCACGGCACCCTCAGTTTAAAGATAGAGGCCCCTTCCCAAATGCGGGGCTACTTCGATCAGGAGTCCGGTGAACAAAGCGTCGTGCTCGAGGGTACCACGGTGCATGATGTGGTGGGCGCACTAAACGCCATAGGGGCGACGCCCAAAGATGTGATCTCCATGCTGCAGGCCATCCGTGCCGCGGGAGCTTTATACGGCGAGCTGGTGGTGATCTAGGTGTTCATCGCTCGCATGGACCTTTCGCTGGATAGCGACAGAACGCAACAGAGTCGAACCCCAACCCGCGCGGCAGACTTTTCGCAAGTCTTAGCCCAGGCTCAATACACGGAGACCGATCCCCCGGCAAAAGACCCCGA
>JBMNSS010000146.1:0-6922 GCA_050945315.1 Limnochordia bacterium
CTGAAGAACCACAGGAGCCTGAAGAACCACAGGAGCCTGAAGAACCACAGGAGCCTGAAGAACCACAGGAGCCTGAAGAACCACAGGAGCCTGAAGAACCACAGGAGCCTGAAGAACCACAGGAGCCTGAAGAACCACAGGAGCCCTGGATCGCCTGGGATAAATCAAAGCAACTGCCTCCGACTGGCTTGTTGCCCGGACCCAACAACTATAAGACGCCCTACTATATCATTCGCAGTGGTGTTCCGGGTCCCGTCGTGGTGGTCGCCGGAGGGATGCATGGCAACGAACCCGCCGGTTCACATGCCGCCTGGCGTTTTACCACCTACTCGATACGGCGCGGAACGCTCATCGTCATTCCTGAGATAAATCGGCTCGGTCTGCAGGCCAACAAGCGAACCGGAAGCTATCCGCGAGATCCCAACCGGTGCTATCCCAAGACAGCCGGCGGATCGCCTACCGACACTCTCTCCAAGGCTATTTGGGCCCTGCTGAAGGAGGAGAAGGCCACCTGGGTCTTCGACCTTCACGAAGGGTATTCGTACCACAAGATTGACAATAGCTCCGTCGGCCAATCCATCATCCACCACAAAGGCACGGCCGCGCAGCATGCTGAGCGGGACAAGGTGGTCAATGCCATGATCAAGGAGGCCAACAAGACGGTCAGTAACAAGAATCACCATTTCTCCCATCTTCACAACCCGATCTCGGGTAGCCTGGCCCGTGCTGCCGGCCAATTTCTGGGAGCTTCAGGTATGACATTGGAGACGTGTAAGAAGCAGAGCCTTTCCCTACGCATAAAACAGCATGAAGTCATGGTCCGTACCGCCCTCGAACACCTGGATATGCTCTAATACTCAAGAGTACCCGGTGAATCCATTCCACCGGGTACTCCGCCGCGATCCACGCTTTCTGGTTCATGCTCCGTCGCCAACCAACCGGCGACTCAAAGACCGGACTCTCCCCTCGAAGGTCTCCCAACCTTGACGCTAAGTGCGGATGCGCTTAGTCTGTTTATAGGTAAGACACCATAAGCTGAGCTGAGGCTCTGTTTTGGTGACAGGGGCGGATGTATCTCATGGTGGATTTCGTCATTGACTTTCTGCGCAATTATTTTTCAGCCAATGTCGGTGTCTTTCTGGCCGGCACACTGCCGGTCACGGAACTGAGAGCAGCGATACCTCTGGGCGTCTCCTTAGGGATGGAACCCTGGGTAACCTTTTTCTATGCCGTGCTGGGCAATCTTCTTCCTATCCCGATACTGTTGGCGCTGCTGCCGAGACTTCTGACACACGTCCCTCCGACCTCGCTACTGGGTCGCGCCCTGCGATGGTGCGTCCGACGCACTCTGAAGCGCACGAAGAGATTGGAGCGGCTGGGGGCCCTCGGCCTCATGATTTTTGTGCTCATCCCGCTGCCCGGTACCGGAGCCTGGACTGCCTCCTTGGCCGCCGTGCTTTTTCGCATCTCACCCAGTCTCGCCCTGCCCTCCATCTCCATCGGCGTGGTGGGCGCGGGGATAATAGTCACACTCCTCAGCATCGGCCTCTTCCATTAGTTTGTCATAATCATCCTTCATCGCGGGGCACAGAGTATCAATGAGCGCTCCCGTCTCGTTTGGGCAAAGGCACCCCTTAATGAGGGGTGTCTTCATGCATACTGTATACACACTCACCGTCACAAGGGATCTGCGCATTTTATGGCTAATATACTTTAGCTCGTAGGGGGTCGAGGTTATGGTCATGAATACAACACGAACGGGCGCGCTCCGCGGAAAGACAACATTCGCCGAAGGTTCCACTCTGTTGGCCACCACACAACGCCAGTTTGAAAGAGCGGCAACCGTGCTGGGCATCGACGAAGCGATTGTCGAGAGGTTGCGCAATTGTGATCGTCAGATAATAGTGTCTATCCCAGTGAAGATGGACTCCGGGCGTTGGAAGCATTTTGTGGGCTACCGGGTGCAGCACTCTAACGCAAGAGGCCCCTACAAGGGCGGATTGCGTTTCCATCCGCATGTCGATTTGGCGGAAGTCGAAGCGTTGGCAGCTTTGATGACCTGGAAATGTGCTGTGCTTGATGTCCCCTTCGGCGGTGCCAAAGGTGGCATTCAGGTTGACCCCTCACTGCTTAGCGAAGGAGAGCGGGAACGACTGACCCGAGAGTATGTTCGGCTTCTGCTCCCAAACATGGGAGAGTATCTTGACATTCCTGCACCTGATATGAACACGTCAGAGAAGGAGATGGCTTGGTTCGCCGATGAAGCCGGAAGGATTATGATGCGTCCGGTTCCGGGAATCGTTACCGGCAAACCTCTTGACAGCGGCGGAAACGTCGGCCGCAAAGAGGCTACCGGAAGGGGCCTTGGCATAGTGGTCCTTGAGCTTCTCAAACGCCTCGGAAAGGACCGTCTGACAGCCAGTATCGCCATCCAAGGTTACGGCAACGTCGGTCGACAGACCACACTCTTCCTCGCCGAACAGGGCTGCCGTATCGTCGCCATCAGCGATATCTCCGGAGGGATCTATCAGGCTCGGGGTCTTGATATCGAAGCCATTGAGCGACACCTGCGTGAGAATCCGGGGGCTTTACTGGATTCCTACCACGCCCCGGGACTTGAGCGCATCGACAACCAGACGCTTCTGCGGCTGCCGGTCGATGTACTGATACCCGCGGCTTTGGAAAACCAAATCACTCTGGAAGTCGCTCAGACCATGGAGGCAACGGCGGTTGTTGAGGGAGCCAACGGTCCGACCACTCTGGATGCTCAGGACCTGTTGGTGGAGCGAGGTATCGTCGTGGTCCCGGATATCTTAGCCAACGCAGGCGGTGTCTTTGGTTCATATGTCGAGTGGTTGGCCAACACCACCGGATCGGAATGGACCCTGGAGCGTACCCGCGAGGCGATTCGAACGTCCATGTTGCAGGCCTTCAACAACGTTTGGAATCGGGCGATCCAAAAAAACGGTGATCTGGATCTACGGGCCGCAGCCTATGAAATCGCCTTGGAGCGCGTCGTTTCCGCCATGAACGCGCGCTACTGCTGATTGCTCACCGGATGAATATTCACTCGTGATCATGGATAGGATCTCATAGGGGTTGTCGAACCGGTTCCTCTGGCAGGAATCGGCAACTCTCCTGACGGAGAGGCTCTCGACAGCCCCTCCTTTTTTTGTCTGTCCACAGCGGCCTTTTCTCTTCCGGGCAACATCACTACGGGAATCGGGTCCCGTCACCCCCATATCTTAGGAGACATATCCTAAACCCGAACGCAGCTTGGGAGGTGTCTTCCACTGTGACAACCGACCGTGTTTCTGTCATGGAGGCCAAGGAACAAAAAGAAGAGGTTAAGGTGCTCACCGTAGTCTGCCGGAAAGTGGTACAGGAGATCGGCGATCTTACCATTCCTGCACCTCCCGGTATCATCTTCGATGAAAAATGCGGTCAACTTAAACAGCAGGTGACCGTGGAGCTGGCCGGCAATCCGCAAATCCGAACCGTAACCATCCTACCCGACAAAGCGATCAACCAGGGTGTCGTTCCCGTCAAACTCCTGGCCGATAAGCGAGTCGTGATCCCGTATCTGGAAATACCGTTTCAGTCCGTAGTGGAGTGTCCCGGTGCCGACCCACGCGACGTACTGCAAAAGCACGACATTCAGGTCGAAGGCTTCAGTCTGTCGCCAATAAGATTGCTTCACAAGGATCTGTGCACTCTCAAACTGCATCTGATCCTCAAAGTGGTTGTCAAAGCTTGTATCGTAGTGGCGCGAGAGAGCATCCTGCGCATCGACGCGGCACGACCGTTTTGCTGACCGGTCGACTGGGAGGGAGGTCGAGATAATATGGCATGGGGCTCATGGGGATCATGGGGATATTCCACCTCCTTAGATGACCCGCCCGAGCCGCGCAGAAGGGATACGGAACCACTCTACCCTATCTGCAGCGACTGTGGGCGACCAAAGGATCCCCGTGTTCATCGTTGTCTTCAAATGCGTACCCGCAGACCTGACGAGGCTTACGTCCGTGGCGGATCTCCTGATGCATACGAAGATGACGAAAGAGACGACGGTTTCGAAGCTCACGACAGACGGCGCCGACCGCATCACGAACACAGGGGACACGGAGATCACAGAGAGCATGAGGAGAACAGGGAGCACAGGAAGCCAGACCATAAAGAGAACAGAAAAAGGCCACACCGTCCACCCCACAATGATCGCCGATTGCGCGTCAAGACCTTGATAGTCATTGCTGAAGAGTGCGTTCAGAAAGTCGGATCGCACACCATTGAAGCCCCCGTCGGAGTCGGGGTCGACAAGCACGGCAAGTTGACGCACCCGATACGGTTGGAGGCTGTCGGTGACCCCGTGTTCAACCCCACGATTCTCGAAGACAAGCTGATTAACGAAGGGTTCATTCGGGCCAGACTCATTGTTGATGACCCGGATCCCTGTCCGGATACACACAAACCGCTCACCCAATTGGTAACGATACCGTTTCAGACCGTCCACGATATCCCGGGCATCAAGCCGGGGGATCACATCCAGGAGTTCTCGAAAATCGAGGCTCTCTTGGTCTCGGCGACACCCGTATCCTGTGTTGCAGACTCAGCTACCGTGGTCTCGCTCGCCTTGAAGATCGTCTTGCAGGTCGATGTGATCATCGCCAGGGAGTGCATCATCTCAGTACCGGCTGAAATCCTGCGCTGCATGCCGAGTGCCTAGCCCGGCGCATGGGGGCGGATCCTCAGATTCGCCCCTCTTGTTGCCCTGAAATGCGCAACCCAAAGAGGTAATCACCTAAGACGGGCGGAAGAGTAACGGCGGAGTTGAATGTCACATCATCTTTGGGGGAGGTACCAGCATTTGAAGCATAGGAAAACCGCATTGATCGTACTGTTCGCCACGGCCATTTTCGTGTCGAGCAACTACTGCCTGTTGGCCCAAACGTCGCTTTTCGCCGATGCTTTCGACGATGCTGACACGGGCGGGCCTCCTGCGGGTTGGATCATCCATGGCGGAGTTGGCACCGTGGAGGTCATCTCTGATCCTCAGCCGCCCTCCGGGCGCGCCTTGCGGATTATCGCCCCTTCGAGTCCTGATGCGACGTCGTCACACGCCGTCGTAGCGAGAACACCCCGATGGGAGGCCGCTCCGGAGACAACCACGGTCGCCGTCGAATTCATGGTCCGGTGGTGCGACGGTTCTAACGGTATCTATCACTACATCACCAAAGACGAAGCTCACCGCATCATCTTGCCGATCTACGGAGGAAAACTCCTCTACAAACCCGACGGCCCCATGTTGACGCTGGCGGAGCTAAATGAAGGCTGGAACCGCGTTCGTGTGGTGGCCAACCGCGAGAGCGGCGAGGTCTTTGTCTACCTGAACGACATGGAGACACCCGTGGCGGGTCCGTTGCCGTTTAGACGACCCATTGATTCCTGGACGGGCACACAGTTCATCATGAGGGTTGAGGCCAATCCGCATGAACCCAGGGAAATGCTATACGGAGACGTGGAAGTCTCTGTCGTGCAGACGACATCGACAATACCCGACACCGGAACACAACATACGACCGGGAGTGAAGACCACTTGCCTCGTCCTGACTGGAAAGGATATCTGCGACCCACGGCCGGTGCAATAGCGGCCCAAATGTCCATGCCCTTCTACCAGGCTCTGCCCGTTCGCCAGGGAGAGCTCTATCCCGCTCATATCGAAACGATTCCGGGATTGACTCATGGACAGGATACGCTCATCCCCGCCTCATTGTCACCGGCGGCTTTGTGGCCGGACGGCAGTATCCGCTGGCTGGCGGTCGACGGTATGTGGCCCAGGGATTTGACGCTTGATACGGAACTCTCCGTTCGTGTCGATGAGACCGCGTCAGCGGATTCCCTTTCGGGTGTCAACTCGCGGCCTCCGATCAAGGGATTGGCCGTGGTCGACGAAGAAGTGCATCTTGTGGATGTGAATGAACGGACAGTGGCCGTACTCGTTCCCGTGGCCGCCTACACTGAGATCACCGAGCCGAAAGTCATCTTGCCCGACTCCGTTCCGGATCAAGAACGCCAGTATGCCTGGGCAGAGCCGTTGGAGGCGCTGAACCCACAGGGGCATCCTCAGGCACTCAGCTTAAGGATTCGCGAGCATGTCGTTGAAAAAGAGAACCATATCTTTACAGTCCATAGACTTCGGGGCGATGCCGGGGATGCGACCCCGGGAAACGGACTCGAATGGCAACTGCGGGTGCGCATCTACAAGGATGTCCCTGTGGTCCGTTTACAGATGAGCTGGGGGCTTCATTGGAATCCGCAGAAATACGCCCTGACACAGGCCGCCTGGGTGGCTCGCTTTGCGACCCCCTTAAACGCAGCCTCCGTACCGGGAATCACCTCTCGAATCGATACGACATCCGCGCCACTGGTCATACAGTCCGATCCCACCGGTCACGGCGTTGTACGCCACGGGGCGGCTGACGTCGCCGAAAGCGAATGGCCGGATGCGCAGTGGAATGTGTTGCTGGTCGAAACCGCCGGTGAGCAGGAGAGCTATCTTGGCGTCGGGACTCCCAACTTCACACGGCTTGGCCCCAATCATATCAGCGTTGACGAGGACTCCGTCATGCTGGCCTCCTGGAGCGATCAGTCAGGGCGGGCCTTTGATCTGCGTCTGACCGCCGCTGCTGACGAATTCGGCATGGCCAACAGCGACGTCGACCCCGCTGGCGGCGTGGGCGTGATGCATACCTTAGAAAGCAGCCTCGTATGGAGCCCGAGCCCTGATCACGCCCGGACATTGGCCTATCTTGAGGCCACACGTGATACACTCTGGCTGCCTTCACAGCAGGACATCACCGCCACGGGAAGCCTCGGTCCCATATCACCTGATGTTTTTGAAAGCAACCGAGAGTATTTCACCGGT
>JBMNSS010000147.1:0-6867 GCA_050945315.1 Limnochordia bacterium
CGGAGGGGACCCACCCGTTCCCATCCCGAACACGGCAGTTAAGCCCTCCAGCGGCGATGGTACTGCAGGGGCGACCCTGTGGGAGAGTAGCTCGCTGCCGGCAAACCTTTAAACGCCTCGCTTCTTGCGGGGCGTTCTTTTTTTGCGCCCGGCTGCAAGTCTTGCGGCCCCGACAAGGTGACCGGCTGTCCATCGTCAGGCGGAATCTGAAGAGGCCGCAGGCAAAGCGCCGGTCTGACGAACTGGAATCGCATAGGAGGCGTCCACGCTGGGTGAGAAGAGAAGACCGGGGAGCTACTGCGACAGGGCGCCTGCGATGAAACGTGGACGAACCTGCTCCGATCCTACGTGGCCGGGGCTCTGAGTTCGGGTGAAGGACGTCTTCGAAGAGCTTAACGGGTGTCGCACCGGAGACTCCGTACATCATCCGACGCCAATGTAAACGCCTCTGCACACCTGGATGTAACGCGGGATGACGGACAAACGCGCCCGGAAGTCGGCCACCAAGGGACGAGGCCCCGAAATGAGGGTGCCTCACGCATCAACGAAACCCCGCGTTCTCCGAACTGGAGTTGTGTCACTGCTCGATCAGCATCGACGCCTTCGGAGCATTACATGAACCGCCGTGGCACGGAACCGTATGCCCGGTGGTGTGGGAGGACGGCGGGAGCGACCCGTTCTCCTGCCCATCCCCCTCTATGGCTTCTCGGCGATAACCAGCATTTCGAAATCGCCGGTGGTAAGCCTATTCTTCCTCGAAAAAGCTCCAAGTTTAGCTCCGAATATATCGACTTGCTGAAAGCCAAGGGATTTCAGCAACCAGGTCATCTCGCTTGGCATATAGTATCTTTCATTGACTACGATCTGGTGCTCGACTCCGTCATCATCAGTGAACGTCAAAAGATCATGGCTCCTCATGGTCATGAAGTCGAAACGTTCAGTACCGGAAGAAGTGGGCTTGGAAAGGCGGTATAGGCCGTTCAAAGTGGTGAGTATGAACTTGCCAGGCCTCTTCAGGGCCGTGGCTACGTTTTTCAAGATGTCGAAGTTCATTTCGTCGGTTTCCATCAAAGGGAACGCGCCCTCGCAGAGCATGATAGCCGCATCGAACTGGTTTTCAAACGGCAGATCTCTCGCATCGAGCCTCAAAAGCTCAACTTCCACATCTTCCTTCACCGCTTTTTGCCGAGCCTTTCTCAACTGGGCTTCAGACACATCTATTCCCGTCACAGAGTATCCCCGCTTCGCAAGCTCTATGGCATGCCTTCCCGTCCCGCAGCCTATGTCTATGATCCTGCGAGACCTATCGTAGTCAAGCTCCTTTTCTATAAAGTCACATTCACCGATCGTGCCCAGGAGTGAAAGGCTCTTTGTCATACTGCTCGGCATAGTTTTCGAACAACTTCTCGTACCATGATTTCATCGCTCGTTCCTCCGATCCCCCAGTGTTCAAGTTTGCTTTCTGTTACCAAAGGCGGTATCAGCTCCTGGATTCCTCTTCTCGGCGCATCGCGACACCGGGACTTCCGCACGAATGAACTGCGACGCTGTTGTAGACAGGTTGTCGGGCATTGGCGTGACTGAGTGTGGATGGTCGACTGGGATTCTCGCTCTTGGTCACCAGGATTTCGTCGTACTACCCATTGCACCTGTCAGGCGGGCGCGGATTCGGGCTACCTGTCTATGCCTTATGTTCATCGGAAGCTGGCCAAACGGCGCTGTTCGGTGTCATCGGCGTTAGATATGTGTCGGGTTGGCCAAGCTTGCTGAACCGCTGACACTAACACTCGCACTGGCTTCAGGTTTCGCGGAGCGTTGTCAATGTGATCGTTAGCTCCGGAACAAGACTGTTTGGACGGCTTCGAAGGCTCTACTTCCGGACGAGATAGGTGCACGCAAAAACCTGCTTCCGACCCGGAAAATCCGGCCGAAGCGATTCCGCTGCGAGATGGTTCATGACACCGAATACTCGGACACGGGACTACTGGTATTCCGGCCTTCCGCTTGTCACAGTCTCCTGATACGATCGGACTGGCCCATGCTCAACGCATCGGGTCGTTCTTCCTCTGTTCCGACAGTTGTGGAGGAATTCGCCGGGAAGGCGAGAGTGGCCTTCGTCGGTCTGTTTTGGTCGCACTCGCGACTCGGGCTTTAGCTGCCAATGACATGACTCAGCCTCTACTCTTTCCAAGACAGCTCATTGAGTCTCGCGGTGGTTTCCTCGCCTCAAGCTGTGCGATAATCGAGGTGTGTTGAGCTCGCTTTCATCGGAATAGAAGCCCTTGGGGAGGTCGACGCTATGCGGTGCATTGCCGTTCTAACCACCACAGCCAGTGTGGAGGAGGCCAGAAGAATCGCTCGGGAGTTGGTAAGCAGCGGCTTATCGGCGTGTGTGCAGATTTCCGAAATCGAAAGCTTCTACATATGGGATGATGCGGTGCAGAACGAACCGGAGTATCGCCTGTTGATTAAGACGACTGCTGAGCGATATGCTGAGGTCGAAACAGCGATTCGTGATCTGCACTCGTATGAACTCCCGGCCATATATGCGTTTGCTGTGCAGAATGCGTATGGACCATACGCGGATTGGGTGCATAGCAACTCGCCGGGAACTCGAAAAAAGTGATCTTCCATGATACGTTTCGGAAGGCCAGAGTAGAGGAGTTGAGACGAGCTGCGAGGAGGCAGGAGAGATGAACGAGGGAGATTTGTCATTGTCTATGCTCCTGGTTGCGTCGGCTTCGTGCTGAACGGGATGACTCCGGGCTTGCCGTGGGTGTGAAGCCAGGATCCGGTCTCCTGAGCGATTGGGCGTCCCGTCGGTCCGTATTGGTCCGCCCCGGGAGGAAGACCGGCCGACGGTGCAGAACGAATGCCCGTGAACAGATCCGCCTCCTCATCGTCAGTGGGAGAACGGATGAGTATGGCCGGAGTCGTCAAAGCGCGGTTTCATTTATCGAACAGGAGGCCCATGCCATGAAGGTCGGCATCATCGGTTGCGGTACAGTCTCTCAGTACGGTCATATTCCTACTTTGGCCAACATGCCTGGCATCGAGCTCATCGCCCTTTCTGACATCAACACACAGCGCCTGCAGGAGCTCAGACAAAAATACCAGGTGCCTTACGCGTTTACTGACTATCGTGATCTATTAGCCTTAGAGGGTCTCGATGCGGTTACGGTGGCCACTCCTTTGCACACTCACGCTGATATCGTCTGCGATGCAGCGCGGGCGGGCCTTCATGTCTTGTGTGAAAAGCCTCTCGCTCATACGAATGAAGACGGAGAACGCATGATCAAGGCCATGCGGGACGCAAACCGCTTCTTGGGGATCAACTTCAACCTGAGGTTCTCGGATGTCGAGGGCCAGGCGTATGCATGGAAAGGGCGCATCGGGCATGTTAGGGTCGTTCGGGAGATCTTTGTCTGGCATGCACATCAGTGGCAAAACAAGGAGCGTATGACGCAATTTTTCGCTAACGGCGGCCCCGTGGTCGACAGCGCCGTGCACTTTTTTGATCTTTGCGAGTGGCTAACCGGGGAGGAGATAACGGATACTCAGGCTGTTGGCAGCTTCTTCCCTGACGTAGGTGCCCCGACTCATGTGATCACTAACCTGTCACTTTCCGGAGGGACGATAGGTCTTGTGGAGGTTGGCTGGACCTACACCTACAACACCAAAGACCGTGCTCATCACCGACGTTTTGATCTTATAGGTGAACACGGTGTCATCAGTTACGATAATGAATCAGGAAAGACTCGTCTGTATACAGCCGAGGAGACTATCACTTTGCCGGCGGGCGGTGGAAAGGATTTTCCTGCAGTCTATAGAGCATTCTTCCGCGCCGTTCAAGGGCAGGACAAAGGGCCGCTGGCGACGGGTGAAGACGCGTACAGAGCGACACGCGCTGCGTTCAGTGTCCTCGATCAGCTGGGAGCCAATCCCTACCGGTAAGATGTGGGTTGGAATACAGTATCCGATGAACGGGTTGTTCCCCACATAGAATTCATATGATGATAAACTGATTGTGATCGTAATCGAGGCTGGCGCTTGTACAGTTTCTGACTGACAGAGGGAGGTTTTTTCTTGGCAGAGATAATGGCTAAGAGGCGATTGGCGCCACAGATCACGCTGTATGAGATCAGCGCTGCCAGGATAGCTCAGAATGCCAAACCCGGGCAATTTGTGATCTTACGTTTGTCAGAAGAGGGAGAACGTATTCCGCTCACCATAGCGGATTCCGACCGCGAACGCGGCACCGTCACCATCGTAGTGCAGGAAGTCGGTAAGACAACAAAGGAACTGGCCGGTTACGAGCCCGGCGATGATATCCTCGACCTGTTGGGACCGTGTGGCACAGGCATCGAGATCAAACACTACGGGCGAGTGGCTTGCGTGTGCGGTGGCTTGGGTGCCGCGCCGATCTACCCAAAGGCGAAAGCTCTGCGCGCAGTGGGAAATGAGATCATCACGTTCATTGGCGCCCAGACGTCGGATCGGTTTGTTTTTGCTGAGGAGCTTGCTGCGATCAGCAGCGAGATGCACTACGCCACCGATGACGGTTCTCACGGTCATCACGGTTTTGTAACCGACGTATTGCGCGCTTATCTGGAAAGCGGCCGAAGGATAGACAAAGCTATCGCCGTGGGGCCCGTACCTATGATGAGGGCCGTGAGCGAGATCACAAAGCAATTCGATATACCTACTACCGTGAGCCTCAATGCCGTCATGATTGATGGCACCGGCATGTGTGGCGGTTGTCGGGTTACTGTGGGCGGCGAGGTAAAGTTTTCGTGTATCGATGGTCCGTCATTTGACGGACATCAGGTGGATTTCGACGAGCTGGCCATGCGCCAACGCTTTTATCGCGAGCAGGAGCAGGAGTCTATGGAGCGCCATGCCTGCCGACTCGGAGGTATAGAATGAAAACACGCGTAGAAGCCTCAAAACAAGAGCCTCACATTCGAGTGAAGAACTTTGATGAAGTGAATCAGGGACTGACCTTGGAGCAAGCAGTTCTTGAGGCTGAACGCTGCCTACAATGCAAGAAGCCACTCTGTATGGATGGATGTCCCGTAGAAGTGCCGATCAAGCAGTTTATCGCTGCTCTTAGGGACGGTCGGATCGATGAGTCCTTGGCCGTCATTCGAGAGAAAAACAGCCTGCCGGGCATATGCGGAAGGGTGTGTCCGCAAGAACACCAATGTGAAGGGCTCTGTGTCTTGGGCAGGAGAGGACAGCCTATCGCCATAGGACTGTTGGAGCGTTTTGTGGCTGACAATGCGGATAAATCACGGTTACCCCGACCGGAGGTTGAGCCTACAGGCATCAAGGTGGCTGTGGTCGGCTCGGGACCTGCAGGATTGTCCGCGGCTGCCGATTTGGCTCTGCTGGGTCACGACGTCACGGTCTTTGAATGTCTTCATGAGGCGGGCGGAGTCTTGCGCTACGGGATCCCGGAATTCCGTTTGCCCGCGTCTGTGGTGGATGAAGAGCTGGAGTACCTCAAATCGCTGGGTGTCAAGTTCGAGACGAATGTGGCGGTCGGTCAGACGATTACGGTCGAGCAGCTGTGGGACGAGGGATATCAGGCCATATTTGCGGGTACCGGAGCCGGCCTGCCCTACTTTTTGGGCATTCCCGGCGAGAACTACGCCGGAGTGTATTCAGCGAACGAGTTTCTCACCCGTGTGAACCTGATGAAGGCCTATCTGTTTCCTGAATATGATACTCCGGTGAGGATAGGGCGCGAAGTCTGCGTAATAGGCGGAGGCAACGTCGCCATGGATGCCGCTCGTACCGCTGTTCGACTGGGCGCTGAAAAGGTGACCATTGTCTACCGCCGATCTCCGAAGGAGCTGCCTGCCAGAGCTGAAGAAGTGGAGAACGCTCTGGAGGAAGGAGTCGTCTTCGAGTGCCTGGCCAGTCCGGTGCGGGTTTTGGCCGGCGACAAAGGTACTGTAACAGGACTTGTTTGTCGACGCATGGCCCTGGGAGAGCCTGACTCATCCGGGCGGTGTGCTCCGATACCCATTCCTGATTCGGAGTTTACCATACCCACCGACACTGTAGTGGTCGCGGTGGGACAAGGCCCCAATCAAGTATTACTCAGAAATCTCCAAGGGGTCAAACTGACCCCCAGAGGCTATATCGAGGCGGATGGGCAGACGGGGGCCACCAACGTGCCGGGGTTCTACGCCGGAGGAGATATCGTCACCGGAGCGGCAACGGTTATCGCGGCCATGGGAGCCGGGAAACGAGCGGCCCGCGCCATTGATGCCTACCTGCGAGAGAGAGTTCAGGGGACTGCGGCATCGCCACACCATAGGCTGACCCAGAAGTGATTGGCCTGACCTATGGCGGGGTTGCTGTGCTATGTCCAGTGTTCACGCAGGAAATGAAGATCCGCCACTGCGGAGGCAAAAAGCTGTTCGACAGACTCTGAAGGAGCGCGCGTTCCTTCGGTGAATTCCAGGGTGAACGAGCCGCAGAAGCCTTCCTCTTTCATGAGGCGCAGTGCGTTCCCGACCTCTTCAGGCTGACGTTCAAGGCGCTGCATTGTCCCCGATGCGTCCCGCAACTGGACATGGGCGTGGGTGATGCGAGGCCCCAGATGGGCAAACCATTCACGCAAGACCGGGAGATCGGTAGTGAACGGATGAATGATCGCCTGGAAGGCCTTGTCTTCCCATGCAGCGAAGACTTCTTTGGCCACCTTGGGATCTTCCATGATAGTGCCCGCATGGCATTCGCACAGTAGGCGCGTGCCAGGTGGTAGCTGTTGCTTCCATTTCAGAGCGTTCTCTATGTAGAGGTCCTTTTCACCGGCTTCTTTGCCCAAGTTGAACTTAACGGCACGAGCGTTGA
>JBMNSS010000148.1:0-6863 GCA_050945315.1 Limnochordia bacterium
GACATTGGATGGACACCCTGCGGCATGGTTTGCCCAATGCCGAGTTGACCGTACCTTTGGAGGGGGCCAATCACTACTGGAATACCAGGATGTCGCTCCTGCCGAACTGGGCCGGCACCATCAAGCCCGTTTTTGAGCGAGCTGTTCGGAAAGCCGCCGGGGGAGAGGCTCCCGTGGCGGCGGTCATGGCAGAGATCGAAGAGACCATGAACAGCCTGATTGGGGAGCAACCGCTGTTTAAGTAGTCTTTCAACAGGAGTTGAGTCACCGTTGAAGTTCTACATCACCACTGATCTCGAGGGAGTCGTCGGCGTGGAGCGTTTCAGCCAGACCTATGGAGATGAGCCCTTCCGATTTGCCTCCATGCGACAACTAACCCAAGAGGCCAACGCCTGTATTCGAGGAATATTGGACGCATATCCCGATGCCGTGATCGATGTGTCCGACGGACATGGCTCGGGCGGGATTATCAAAGAGGATATGGATCCGAGGGCGAATTACCTGCGCGGCCAAGAGCAGACTCGCCCTCGGCGGCAGGCGTTCTATCAGTACGATGCCACGATGTTCCTCGGGCAGCACGCCATGGCCGGTATGGCCAACGCTCCATTGTGCCACACCATGTCCTCCAAGAACATCGTCTACTACAGAATGAACAACGTCTATGTCGGTGAGTTCGGTTTCTGGGCAGCCATGGCCGGATCCCATGGAGTGCCGGTGATTTTTGCCAGTGGCGATGATCGACTGGTTGCCGAAGCCCAAGCGCTCGTCCCCGGCATCTCCACGGTGATTACCAAATGGGGCGAAGGGTGGCAGAAGGCACGTCACATGCCGGTACAGGAGCTGCTGGAGCAGATTCAAAGCACCGTCAGCTCCGCTTGTCAACGAATCGATCAAGTGTCTCCTGTATGGTTTGATCCGCCCTATTCCTGGGAGGTTCGCCATATCTACCCTCAGCGGGCCCCCGCAAGAAAAGCGGAAGGAGTTAGGGTCGATCAGATCGATGCTCACACGATTCTCTACCGCAGTGACGAGATGCTGACGCTACTTAACGCCAGATAATGCACGACAGGATCCTTAGCAGAGGAGTGGACACATCTTGCTTCCCTTCATCTCAGCGGATTTCCAGAACGGCAAGCTGGACGGCTGGTCCGTCGATGCGGACAGGATACGTCTGGAGATCAAAGATCCCCAAAACGAACCTTGGTTTTACTTCGTGATCCAGGGAGTGAACGGGCAAAACTGGCATTTTGACATACCCGGTTTGGAACTCGACAAAGCACCCGTGAGCATCTCCTATGATCGTTTTGACTGGACTCCGGTGGATAGCGTAAGCACCAACGGATTCAGCCAACGTTTTGACCATGACGCTGCGGTCATCAGTCTGACACCGCCCTATACCAACAACATGTTCTATGAGTTCTCGCTGTGGGCCCGGCGCTCCCCGCACGTCGATCTGCATCCTTTGGGCGGACGTCATCTGCAAGATCCTCTGTGCCTGCACATCACGGATTTTGGTGAGCAAGGCGGCAAATCCGTGGTATGGGTTGTTGCCCGGGAGAATCCCGTTCAATCGGCCGGTTCGTGGGTCGCCGAGGGTCTCATCCGTTTCTTGGTCTCTCCTCATCCGGTGGCCAAGATACTCAGACAAGCCTATCGTTTTTGCGTTGTCCCGCTGTTGGATATCGCCGGTGTCGCCCAAGGTGGGAGCCTCAGGCACCTCAGTTGGCAAGGATCCTTAGAGGGAACTGCCATGGGTCACATAGAGCAAATGCTCAAAGAACAGGAGCAAGCAGGCGCTCCCCTGGCCCTGGCAGTGACCCTGACGGCGCAGGTGCGTGGAACCGGACAGATCATTGGCACGCAGGACATCGGAAAAGATGACATCGCCAACTGGTTTCCACAGGCCACCGTCGATGCCGAAATGGCTACGGAGAGCTTCAGCGCTTGGGCGGGCCAACGGTATCCCCGGAGCAAGCACCTCATCCTGGAGAGCGCCTGGTTCGGCTCGGCGAACGTGCGTAAGTCTCAATACGACCTGCTGCAAGAAGGGCGCCAACTCGCCCATCTGATCGCCGAGATCCTGGGTGAAGGGATAGGAGAAGTCGCTGCGAGCGAGGATCCGGAGAATATGGAAAGCTTCGTACCCTGCCGTCCGCGGCGACAACGCGGAGCGGATGCCAGTCTTCTGTAGTGCAACGGACGCACGGCTTGCACGACGGAATCCTGACGAGCCGTGCGCCCGGATAGCGTAACATCATTGCAGGGCAGGAAGCAGCACATGCCGAGATGGAAAGGGGATCTCACCTCGAGTACCTGGTGAGATCCCCATGGATAGCTTGATGCAAGAAATGTGGCACATATGCCTGTGCGTTACGGAAGCAGCTCTGGGTAGACGAGGAGTCGCTTTCACGAGCTACAAGAAGGGTTGCACCGTTGCACCCGCCGGGACTTGACATCGGGTAAGGAAACCTCTATAATGATCTTAATTGCTGTAGTTGAAGGTTGACTGGAGAGTCGCCGCTACAGCGATCACGGGGAGACGAGCAGAGGCGAGTCAGTTTAGCTTAGTCTAGTGCTTCTTTTCGAGGCCTATATCGAGCTATGATTTTTTCCGCCGATCTGCACAGTCGGCGGTTTTTTGTTTCAGTTCAGAGCCCTGCTAGACCCTGTCATACATCTTCCAAGGGGGACGGCATCATGTCGGATAAAAAACGCGGCTACTTCGGTATGTATGGAGGGCAACACGTACCACCGGCACTTATTCCTGCTTTGAACGAAATCGACGAGATGTACCAAACACTGTCAAAGGATCCCGCCTTCCAGGAGGAATTGGCCTACTACCTGCGCCATTACACCGGGCGCCCGTCGCCGCTTTATCGCGCTGATCGGCTGACGGCTGAGTTGGGCGGGGCTACCATATATCTCAAGAGAGAAGATCTAAACCACACCGGCGCGCACAAGATCAACAACACGATCGGCCAGGTGCTCCTGGCCAAACGAATGGGCAAACAGCGCGTCATCGCCGAGACCGGTGCCGGACAGCACGGCGTGGCCACGGCTACCGTATGTGCCCTTTTTGGCTTGCAGTGTGTCATCTATATGGGCGCGGAGGACATCAGACGCCAGGCTCTAAACGTTTTCAGGATGCGTCTGCTGGGAGCCGAGGTGCGATCGGTGTCCGCCGGTACGGCTACTCTCACGGAAGCCGTCGACGCCGCGATTGAGGACTGGGTGGAAAACGTATCGGACACCTTCTATCTCATCGGCTCAGCGGTGGGTCCGCACCCCTATCCCACTATGGTCCGTGAATTCCAGTCCGTTATAGGTAGAGAGGCCCGTGAGCAGATCCTGGCTCAAGAAAACCGTCTGCCCGATGCCGTCGTGGCTTGTATAGGCGGTGGCAGCAACGCCATCGGCATCTTCCACGCATTCATCGACGATCCCGTACGTCTCATCGGAGCTGAGGCGGCGGGCCTGGGTGTGGACACGGACAAGAATGCGGCCACACTGACCAAGGGGTCGCCGGGAATCCTGCACGGAGCGCTGAGCTATCTGCTCCAAGACGACCAGGGACAGGCCAAGGCTCCGTACTCAATATCTGCGGGCTTGGATTACCCGGGTGTCGGTCCGGAACACAGCTTCCTTAAGGACAGCGGTCGGGCCGAATACGTGGCCATCACCGATGAGCAAGCCGTCGATGCGCTGGTCTTGTTGTCCCGCACCGAAGGCATTATCCCGGCGTTGGAGAGCTCTCATGCCATCGCCTATGCTCGCCAATTGGCCCCTGAGCTGGGCAAGGGAGCGCTTCTTATCGTCAACGTCTCAGGCCGCGGCGACAAAGACGTTCAGCAGGTGGAGGCCTACCTGCGCGACAGACGGGCATCAGCGGCTGTCAAGGCTTAAGAGACACCCCGCTCAACGGACATGCCGGGCATACTTCATGCGGTGCCGTACCCCCAATGGGCACGGCACCATTTGTTTCTCCCTCTTTGTCACTGCGCACCTTTATCGCACCCCGGGCAGGAGTTACGCATCCCGATAGGCGAAAGGATTAGAGAACGAATCGCAACCTAGAAAGGGTGGCCGGTCTTGAGTTACGTGCGCAGAGAGTTCCCGGAATGGTCGTGGTCCGAATCCAGACGACGCATGCTGACGGCATGCCCGCGACGCTACTACTACCATTACTACGCTGCTCACAACGGATGGGATTATGACGCTCCGCCAACGGCCCGGCGGGCCTATCGCCTCAAGAACCTGACCAACCTGCACTCTGCCTTCGGTGAAGCTCTGCATCAAACCGCGGTAGATGTGGTGCGCCGCACCCATTCAACCGGGGTTATACCGACTGTCCGGGAAGTGACCGATACCATTCGCGGGAGACTCAACGAAGTCTATCACAGTGCTCATCACACCCGGCGACAGTGGGAGAAGGCACCGAAACGTCACCCCATGCTTCATGAAGTCTACTACGCCTACGGCCCCTCCCAGACTCTGATTGATACCATCAAGAAGAAACTGCAGATCTGTGTTCCCGCACTACTGGACTCAAAGAGTCTGAAAGAGGTTGGCCAGGCAGGGACAGAGGTCATCACGGTTGACAGCCTCGACCATTTCTACCTCCTGGACACGAAAACCTATGCCGTGCCGGATCTGCTGTACCGTCGTATTGATGGCCAGTGGGTCCTGGTCGACTGGAAGACCGGAGACGAAGATCCGGCTGACACCGACCAGTTGAAGGTCTACGCGCTGTACGCCAGGAACCGCCACTCGGTCCTGCCCCATCAACTGATATGTCGTCTCGAATATCTCTACCGCCACGAATCGCAAGAGCTGACTGTTTCGGAAGACGATCTGCGGGCAACCGAGCGTGACATCGCCCGGAGCATGACTGCCATGCGCAGTCTGCTGGTTGATGCCGTAGAGAATCGCCCTCAACCCATTGACGCCTTCCCCATGCGCCCGGGCAAGTTCACCTGTCAGCGCTGCAATTTCTACGAGCTTTGCCTACCGCAACTGGAGCAAGAGGGTTTTCGGGAATCTCAGATCTCATAGCCTGCGGCCGCCATGGCCTGCCGAATCTGGATTCCGTCAACCTCCGGCAACGACACTGAGGAGGATGCCGCCCTGGCCGAGGCCAGGCCGATCGCCTCGCCCATGGCGACCGCGTTGGTGGTCACCCGGTACGAAGCGTGGGCGTAGAAATCGCCGCTCACACAACGACCGGCCAGACCCAGATTGTCGACATCCCGGGCTATGAGGGATCGCAATGGTACATTGTACGGCTTGACGGTGATGCCCTCGGAGTATGATGTCACTTCTTCATCTTCTTCCCTGGTCAAAGCGTGGACGTCCACACCAAATCTGACCAGGCAGATGCCGTCATCGAAACGGGCACCGCTGCGAATGTCATTCACCGTCAGTTGATATCTTCCCGCGATTCTCCTCCCCTCCCTGATGCCGATATGTGCTGAAGTGCTTACCAGGCGCGCCTGTTTCCATTCAGGCAGCTTCCGTAGAGCCCGAACCGCTTCGTTAAGCTGCTTGCGCCCTTCGAACGTGGCGCGGCTGAGCGCCGCGGTATCATCACACGGAATCCCGTAGGCATGGTGCACTGATATACAGCACAAATCAGGGTGCGGAAGACGCCAGAGAGACGGTTTACGATAGGTGGGCACAAATCCGACTGACTCCAGTAATTCCAGAAAAGCCAACTTGTCCTGGGTACTCATCGTCCCGGGTTCGTCAGAAGGAGCGCCACTGATGATGCCGATCACAGTCGCCGGTTGGGTCTGACTGGTCTGAGGATGCCCGACGGAATAATCACAGCCCGCCTGAGCGGCAAACTGGCCATTCCCCGTGGCATCAATGAATACTTTTCCGATGAAGGCTTCCCGTCCACCGTAACTCTCGGTGATCACTGCTGTAATCTCACGTTCATGAACCACCGCAGCGACCACACGGGTATACAACCGCACGTCGACACCGACTTCGGCGCACAGCCCATCCAGGATGTATTTCATAGCCTCAACATCGTATGTGTACTTGCCTCGTCCCGACCTTGGAAGATGACCGTCATGGGCTTGGAGGCGTGCAGTGATCTCCTCCATGATGCCACCTTTTCCGACGGCGTCGAGTATAACGCACAACTGGCCAGCGGTCCAGGTCCCACCCAGACAGCCTTCGCTTTCTATGATCAGAGTCTTGGCACCGTTTCGCGCCGCGGAGAGGCCCGCGCTGACACCCGCAGGTCCCCCTCCGCACACGATGACATCATACTCTCCTGCCACCGGCACGCGGCGGCCCGGCTCATTTACGGTCATGGGTTATTGTTCCTCCTGTTTCTTTCCCATCTTGCGGGATGGGCTAGCGTCTTGAGGTCTCTTTGGCCTCACGCAGTATTGTAGCGACCCTTCTGGCCGCATCGTCAAGTACCGCCTTGGGGTTCAAAGAATGATCACGGAGCAGTCGCGTCCACTCAGAATTGAACAAGGCGGCAGCTTCATCATATCCCAAGATATTGGTTATCGGGTAGTTGGTCATCACTGCCTCCACGATCACCCCGAAGTACGGATTGACCTGATAGTACAGCCGGTCTCTGTTGTAGGCCGTGATCGGGCTGGGACGGCCTTGTCTGAGCACAAAATACCCCGCCGATTCCTTCGGGATGGTGAGCCAATGCAAGAGCTCCAGAGCTTCTTCCGGATGGGGGGTCGACGACGGAACGGCGTAATACCATCCGCCTCGGGTCGCGCCCGTCCACTGTGAATTCGGATGTTTAGGAGCCAGTCCGACTCCCAAAGGAAAGTCAGGGTCATCCGCCTTGACCTCACCCCAGACGTGGTTGCCCCGGGTGAACATGGCTA
>JBMNSS010000149.1:0-6733 GCA_050945315.1 Limnochordia bacterium
TGCCGGTGCTCTTCAGTCTTGTGATCTGGGCCGTCTTGGGAGCGGTCGATTCAGCCTTCTTCTATGACATCATTGCTTGGCCGTTCATGATCATCTTTTCATGATCATCTTTTCATGATCATCTTTTCATGATCATCTTTTCATGATCATCTTTGCAATCCCGGTCTATGCTCTATGGGCTTTTTGCCATACCGGAGTGCTGGGCTGGCTGGGAACCATGGGTCGACAGCAATACATGGAGTCCGTAGCCTATGAGGTGCTTTTGTCCGACGACGAGACGCAGCGGTGGCTCGGTGTACTGGACATTTCCGCCGATCCCAAACGCAACCGCTACGTGCTCAGCGGGGTTTTGCCGAGTCGCTATCTGCTTACGACTATGAAAAGACGCCTGCAAGAGATACAAGAATCGGAAGTTGACAGCGATGGCATACGTATCGATCCCTTGCTTGAGCCGGACTATCGCCGTCTGACGGCCCTGTCCCGTAAGGCGGCACGGACCAGGCGATTCCATTGAGGCGGCCATCGATTGCAGACGGTGTGAGCGAGAAAGCCCACTAGCTCCATCTGTGGATCGTTGACAGATGCTGCTTGCGGACACAAGAAATGTCTCAAGGAAGGCGGGTGAGGGTAAGCCAGGCAGATCGGAATATCGGATCCCGTTTTGAGGAAACCGCTGTGACCCATCAGGTTTGAACGACGTGACGAGATCTGATGCTGAAAACCTTGAACCCATGCCTATCATGATCGTTGTTTTCTAAGTCATCCTTTCAATCTAACCCTGTGTCTGGTTGTCAACAGCCGAAGGGCATGTCCCTGTTTCCTTCGCGGTGAGTTCCCTCACCGACAAGAGCCACCTGCCGATGTCGTCGTATGCGCTCGTAGACAATTACGCCAGGAGGGATTCGTGATGCTTTCCGGCGCACCGCGTTTGCCATACTCGTCTGTACCATGATGTTGCTCGGATGCTCTGCGCCTGTCTTCCCGACGCAAGTGGAGTTCTGGACCACGGGACACAGCAACGAAGTGACCACCGCCTTAGGCAGAGAGTTGCTGCCAGAGTTTGAGAGACAGACCGGAGTGCGCGTGATACACAAAAGCGTTCAGATGAACCAAGATGATCTGGCCCGGATAATGGTTGGCGAGGGCCCTGATGTCCTGGTAACGTGGAACCTGAACATGCTGAATCTTTTGCGTGCCAACCTCTTGGTCGAATTGACTCCTTATTTGAATCGCTGGGACGGACGCCAGTCCTTCTTCCCGGCCTTCCTACCGACAGGAGGGAACGCGTCCCTTAACCCCTACACACTGCCGATCGAGATCTCCCCGTTTGGTGTAGGTTACAGCAAAGGCGCCTTCACAGCCGCCGGGTTGGATCCCGAATCCCCGCCTCAGGGATGGGGGGAGCTGGAAAAGGCCGTTGAGAAACTGAGTCTACGGATGGGCGGCCGTCTGATCAGGCAGGGTTTTGACACACAGTGGTGGCACCCGGAGATCGTGGCCACCTTCCTTCAGCTCAACGATGAGGTCGGGATTTCGCCTGATCATCGTGTGGCTCAGTTAGCCACGGAACGGGCCTTAGAGGCCTTCGAGTTCATGAGCCGCCTGTATCAAGCGGCATATCCGATAGCGCAAGCCGGTGGGGTCACCACTCCTCCGGGCGGCTTCCCGATGCGTATACTTGACGGCGTTACGGCCATGTCCTTTTGGAGTCCCTCCATGAGCTACGAGGCCAGACGACGCGGAGCGGCTATTGAGATAGGGGCCTTCGCCCCCAGGCGGTCTGTCGATTCGGAGCCAAAGGCCCCGGCGTATTTCAAACTCATAGGCATTGTGCATCATTCCAATCGCGACCCTGCGGCAGCGTGGGAACTGATCAAATGGCTCTTTGAACCCGAAAACACGGTAGCCTACCATCTTTATACTCAGAGCCTTCCGAGCAGGCATGACGTAGTGGCAGATCTTACCAAAGCGGTACCGTATATGAAGGACTGGTACCGAGTGCTGAACCACGTTAACGCCGGTGCCCCTTACGGGCTGGCCGGAATCATCCAAGCCGAAAGGGAGCTCTTCCTCCGGGGGCTGTGGGGCCGTATTGATCTGCATGAAGCCATCGACCGCATCAACCGTCGGTATCAAGAGTATCTGGACCAGGCATGGGCGGAGGCGGGGCAGTAGCCGTGTCGTCACCTTATTGTTCTTGAAAAGCTCACCAACGATCAGTGTCGTGGCCTGGTCGATAACCTTGACACGCGAGGCTTCACGACACTGATTCGGGTTCATATACGGTATGCAGCGGATGCCTTCGGATGCAAAGCGCAAAGCGTGGACCGGGACACCGGCGGTACTCCGATACCACGACCTCTGCCCGATAATCGCTCTCCTGTCTTGAGGCTATAGTGACAATCGGTAGCTTGCAGTCGGCCGCGATGGGTCGAAAAGAAGTCGGGACGCTGGGCGATCAAACCGGAGAAGTTGCGAGGGCGCTACGGATACTACATTCGAGCACATTGCGCCATGCCGCCAGACACCGTGTTTCGACCTTGATTCCCCTCTTTGCGTTTGCTGCAACCAAGGAAACGGACACCAAACAGCCGAAGAGTATGGGCATCCGAAGGTCAACGAATCTCGCGCGGTTTTGCAGCTTTGAGAGGTTGTGCCCGCACCGTTGGTATCGGTTGAACGGGTTGGACATTCCTGTTGAAGCGGTCGGGAAGGGGGGATCGCTGAACGCTTGACGTGATCGACCTTCTCGACATCCTCGGCGAGGCCTGGGTTGACGAACACTATCACTACACGATGAGGGAGGAGAGGTTGGTTTGGCCGACGCCAAATCGACCGACACAGGGATATGTATATCGGTCAATTGAACGCAAAGCATGCGCATCTGACGGGAAGCTATCAGTTTTTTCGACGAGGAACACAGATTCCGTTTCCACCGGATCTGGTGTCCGGTTCAAATGGTGGCGACACGGGCGAGATAGCCTTCGGAGATGGCAGTCTCTGCAGAGGGTCTTCGGTGGGCTGGAAATGGAACTCGGTGATGGACACCGGTGTCGATGTTCGCTTCAGCTTCGACAAGGATGTCTTTCTCGGGGCTGTCTGCGTCAAGCTTGCTGAACGTTCCGCAGTGAAGTCTGTGGAGGTCTACTCCGTTGGCGACGAATGGCCTGCCTGCGTGGGTCGCTTTGATGCACAGACCGGCGGATTGTTGAGCGGGGAGTTCACGGTTCCTATCGGCGTTCGGGCCCGGGAATTCATTGTACGCTTTCAGGCCGATCTCAAAGATGTCGTGATAAGCCAACTGGCGCTCATCGGTGCGGATTCTGATGAGGCCGGGATCTATCCGACGCCCGCTGATGCTCAGTATGGTGACGGGCAGTATCCTCTGTCTGCGCTGAAATCCATCGTGGCGCTCGAGTCATCGTCGGATGCGGAATTTGTCGCCTCGCATTTACGGGAGCGGTTCACGGAGCGTGTGGGAATAGAGTTACCCGTTGTCTCCGCCCCTTCAAAGGGATCGATCTCCATCGGGATAGATGACGGCATCGGTTCCGAGGGCTACAAGGTGCGCGTGCACTCAGACGGCGTTGAGCTGTTGGCATCACGGAGACTGAGTCTCCTATATGCCGTGGAGACTCTTCTCCAACTGATTAGTGACGATGCGTTGCCTTACTGCGAGATCAACGACGCACCGCGGATGCCCGTGCGCGGTTTCCACTTCGGGCTTCCTCCTCGTGAGGAATTAGCCTTCGCGCGGCGGTTTATCCGCTATGTACTGCTTCCGCTGGGCTATAACACTGTGTTCATCGAGTTTGCCGGAGGCATGCGCTTTGACAGCCATCCTGAAATCAGCGAGGCGTGGGTGCGCGGCAATGACGCAGGAAGGGCGGGTAAGCAACCGGCGTTTCCTCACGGCGAGATGGTAGCGGGCGGGGGCCTCCTTGAAAAAGACGAAGTGCGGGAATTCGTAGACTACATCAAGGCATTCGGTTTCGAGGTGATTCCCGAGGTTCAGTCTTTCGGACATGTGCAGTACATTACCTATGCTCACCCTGACATTGCGGAAGTAGCAGAACGCGAGGGCGACGAGAAGCTCGACACACGTAGCGCCGATCAACCACCCAGCACATACTATGACCACTCATACTGTCCCCTGCATGAAAAAAGCTACGAGCTCATCTACGACATTATCGACGAGATCGTGGAGGTTGTCCGCCCTGAGCGTTACGTGCACATGGGACATGATGAAATCTACCAAATAGGTCTTTGCCCTCGTTGTCGCGATAAAGACCACGCAGATTTGTACGCTCTTCATGTGACGCGTATGCACGAGTACCTGGCGAAAAAGGGCCTGAAGATGATGATCTGGAGCGACATGCTTCAGCCTACGGAGCGTCGGTATAAGACCTACACGGCTATTGAGCGGCTGCCGCGCGATATCGTCATGTTGGATTTCATCTGGTATTTCCATTTTGACCTCGATATGGAGGATCACATTCTTCCCTATGGGTACAAGGTTGTCATGGGGAACATGTATTCCAGCCACTATCCGCGCTTCGAACAGCGCATTGCCAAAGAGGGCATGATCGGGGGCGAGGTTTCCACCTGGTGTCGGTTCGACGAGTACACATTGGCCAAAAAAGGGAAAATATTCGATGTGATGTACTCAGCCGAGATGCTCTGGTCGGAGAGCTACGATTCACGGGCTCGCGAAGTGTACACGGCATGGATCGCCAAACGGATCCCCCGTCTGCGGGATGAGTTGCGGGGTCTGGCTAAACCGATCGACTATCCCGTGAGCTCCGAGGCGATTGCTCTGCCTGCTGCTCCGAGCCCAAGGCTGCCTGTCGCGGTGTCAGAGGCTGTGGAGAGATCGTCACAAACCCTTGGCCATTGCGCCTTTGATTTTACCGGTGCGCAGAGGTTATCCTCGGCACCAATAGAGATTCCCGTGTCCCGGCGTTTTCAAAAGCTCGTCTTCTTACACGCAACCGCGGGTAATGCTCCACGTCTTGCCTGGCAGCCGCTGGTCGAAGTCGGCCGGTACGTCGTGCGCTACGCTGACGGAACGCAGGTGAGCATACCTGTTGAATATGCAGGGAACATTTGCGTCTACACCAGAAGATATGGCGCTCCGCTGCCTCAGCAGTACTATCGGCACCAGGGATACATTGCGACCTACTGGGGCGATCCTCTGTTGCAGGCTAAGTCTGAGGACGGAGGGGACGTCACGGCCCTTGGTTTTGAGTGGGTCAATCCCTATCCGGAGCGCGAGATCGCGAGTATTGCCTGTTCGGGAAGCAAGGAAGTCGACGCAGATATCCTTCTTCTCGGCGTTTCGGGCATCAAGGCGCTCTGAAATCACAGTGGCTCAGACAAGCTATAGCCCTGAAGATGATCACAGGCGGGCGTATCGGATCGGACCGCCTGTGATCATCTACTCTGTAGTCCCATGTAAGAACTCTGGCGCTTGGCACGGGCCTCATAGACACGTAGAGAATGCCGATGGCGGACAATCTCTCGGTTAAATGTGCTCGGTGTCGCCCTTGCAGCTTGGCGTCTGGTCCGATCAGGCTTGATGTTGTTGCGCGGGAGCTGGATACCCGGTGAAGAAAGACCGGTTGTGTACCGCTTCCTGACACAGTTCGGAATCACCCGGAAGGCATCAGAGCCTTTCAATAGGGAGTGTCGTGATGTTTGATTCTTGGCAGTGCGCTGTTGTTGCCGGGTTGTTAATGGTCTTTCTTGTCTCCCTGCCCATAGTGGCTGGGGAGAATCGACATCTTGAGTCTTACAATTTCGTCCTTCCCGAGCAGCCGTATACTCTGGTCGCCATCGACTATATGGAGAATCTAAGCTCCGATCATCTGCCGCAATCGGCAGCCACTCAACTGTCCACCTTTGTTACCCCCGGAGAGTATGAGCCGCTGAGTTTTGTAGTCTACGCTCGGCAGGATCTGAGTGATGTACAGGTGCATGTGTCGGATTTGCGCTCATCAGATCATGAGATCATGAGCGAAAACATCGAAGTGCGTTGTGTTCGGTGGATGGCCCGTCGTTGGCGCTACTCCGCCTCTCCGACGCCGGAGAATTTGGTGCCGGATCCGTTCTATCTGGAGGTTTACCGCCCCTTCGACTTGGGTAAAGGTCAGATGAAACAGATTTGGCTGACTTTAAGGGTTCCGGAAGAGACAGCGCCCGGACGGTACGAGGGATATGTCAGCGTCAGTGCACCGGGTCATGATGCAATCTCGCTGCCCATACGCGTGGAGGTGTTGCCTTTCACACTTCGCGATAGTGAGAAGCGCCTCAGCATCTACTACAGGAACTATAGGGCACGCACCCCTGAACAAAGGCATCGGGATTTTCTCGACATGCGCAACCACGGGCTGCGGCATGCCATAGTACGGCCGAATATTAAGTATCAGGTGCGCCGCGTGGACGGGGTGTTCCGTTTCGTTCCTGACCTGTCCGAGGTGCGCACTGTGATTGAAGAGATGCGTCAGTATGGTTTTGAGGGGCCCTACGTGGTCAATAGCGGTTTTCCAGACCTGTGGGCCCGGCTGGACGGCCTACCGCAACCGAGGCGGTCGGAGCTGTATAAGAGTAAACGTCAAACCGAGCACACATAGATTCGGCGGCTCGGTTTGTTATAGTGGTAACTGAATGCGGTTTTGGCTTAGCCTCTGGTTGGTGTTCTGCACTCTTCTGGCAGGGTTTGGGACCAGGGAAG
>JBMNSS010000150.1:0-6700 GCA_050945315.1 Limnochordia bacterium
CATCTTCCTACGCAGTAACCTCGAGCTGGTCTTCGAAGAAGGTGTTGTAGTCACCGCCAAAAAGGGCGACTACTTCGGGAAACACGACTCGGTCTTCACAGCGCGGGATATAGAAAACGTCACGCTCAAAGGTAACGGAGCCACCATTCGAATGCACAAGGAAGACTACACCCAGCCGTACTACCCGAAGAGCCAGCATCGAATGGGGGTCAATGTGCGCGGATGCAAAAACGTGCAAGTCTCAGGCCTGACCATTCGGGATACCGGCGGCGACGGCATCTACATAGGCCGCGGCGACCGCGGCCTATGCGAAGACGTGGTTATCAAAGATGTCGTATGCGACAACAACTACCGGCAGGGCATCAGCGTTATCTCTGTCAAGAACCTGCTGATGGAAAACAGCGTGTTCAAGAATACATCGGGCACACTGCCGATGGCGGGCATCGATTTCGAACCTAACCAAGCCGACGAAAAGCTTGAGGGCATCGTCGTTCGCAACTGCGTTCTTGACGGAAACGAGTATTACGGGGTCACGATCAACCTCAAACCGTTGACTCGCGAGTCCGTAGTATCGATTGATATGGAAAACATCCTGATTCGCGGCAGTGGCTCAGGGTTTTCCGTCAAGGCCCGGCCCGATGATCACCCTAAGGGAGCGATAACCCTACGCAACGCCGTCATCGAGGATGTGGCAAGAAATGCCATCCGGGTGGAGCACATCATCGATCAAGACACACTCGAGCTATCCTTCGAGGACTGCATTTTGCACAATGTAGCCAACGACGCTCCGGACGGTGGGGATCATCCACACACATCGGTGCCGATCTTCCTTGAAGGCCTATCGCACATCGCCAGGGTCAATTTCCGCAACGTCGTGGTGGCCGACGCACGTGAACGTCCCAGTCTTTATGTGGGAGTTACAAAGCCTTATACCGCCGACGCTTTTGCGGCCATTCAAGGCGATCTGCACCTCATCAACCCCTACGGGCCTCAAGTGCGTTGGGGGCGCCGAGCGGCAACTGCGGAGGCTCTTCACGGGATCCGGCTCCAGGTACACGAAACGGAAGCCGTGCAGGTGGAATACGATCGCGTCGTCTCTCTTGACGACTACCGGCTGCCACCGTTAACCATCTCCGTGGAAACAATGACGTCACCATGATGAGTGAAATACTGCAGCCTCCAGAAGGGATGAGCGGGAAAAGCGGGCCGACGGAGACCGCCATCAGGGGAGACTATGGCGAGCGTGCGACAGGGAGTCTGCCGAGAGAGAATCATGGCTGTAGGAGGGGGATGTCCGTTGCAGACCCCGCCAGGCGGCGGCGCAGTTCTTTCAAGCTGATGGTAGTCTGTATCCCCTCCGGGTGCCAATGTTGTCGGCAACCACTGTAATCCAGAAGAACACATTGGGCCGGAACACCGAGAGACTTGGTTTTCCATCCCCCGGCCAGAAGTTGTAGAGGACAAGCTACACCTACGACACTGATCTCGCTTGTATCGACGACTACACCGGACAGAACGGTTGATGCGTGTTCAACTACATAGACCTCAAAACCACGTGCTTTGCCTAGGCAGGAGAGCTGATGAACCGAACACTGTGGAGTGCATCCGGCACATTGAATGCCCAGTTGTGTTGGATCGCCCTGGCACGCGCTGTCTCGGAGCTTCCGCATGCATTCAGGCAGCAGCACGACTTTGCGTCGCCGGCGATGGAACGCGGGAGCGAACGCCCGGTTCATTATTTCGGCACCGATCATATTGAGATGGTACTCAATACGGTGTCGCCCCGTCAGGACTTGGTCCTCACGCCAACGACGGTTGGATTGCGTATATCGCAGGAAGTCCTCGACGCCTTCGGTGTAACGGCCAAGTGCTATCCGGCTATTGGTTTCGAACCACGTTGTCACCTTCGAGATCGCCGCAAAGTGTCGGGCGAAATCCGTAGGCGATAAGCGCGCCAGAAAGTCGACCCAGGGATCAAGACGATCTGCTTCCTCACAAAACTCGCCGGTGGCACGCAACCAGTCGAGAAGGCGGCGTAGCTCCGGAGCGGAAGGAGTCTTTTGCCCATCGGTCGCGGTTGCCGGTCGGTAAGCCTTGAGCCATATCGTCAGCAGAACGCCCCGGGCCGGATCGACCCATCGTTTCCATTGCCGGGATCTGTAACGAAGCAACGCTAAAGCCGTGAGGGTTTTTAGCCTGCGCGGCTTTGCTCGCTGAGCACGTGCACCATATACTCGCCACATCACGCCAAGCGTGAGGAGTTCAAGGATACGTTCGTCGGGCTCAGCCTCGTCTTCCAGCCCCAGCTCCCGCAGAGTGGAGCCAAAATCGAGAACGGTTGACTGCAGTTGAGAAGCGGCTTGTCGGAGAAAGTCATCGACAAAGTTGTCCACATCGTTGTAGTAGGAGTGTGAATCGTTCTCTCCGATACGCAGTGAATAAGTCGGCGCGCCCATGGCACGGCCTCCAGTCTATGAGGATGCTCTGTGTCAATTTCATCTGTGAATCGAGTCTAAATCGGTGGTGAGTGCTTGTCGCGCTGTACCACTGCGGATATCACAGCCACGCACAGACACCCCAGCAATACCGAAAGCGTATCGACACCGGTTCGGATCAGCAAGTCAGGTATGTCGGCGGAAAATACCAGAGGCATGAAGAAGTTGAACTGCAGTAGATTCACGCCGAAAAGACCCAACGCAAGACGCTGGACATCTTTCGGGGGCCATGGAAAGCTGCAGGTATCTAAGAACGCCACCGACCGTAAGCCCGGTGGCGACTGCCCATACAACCGTCACCAAGGGTGAAGTCTCATAGCGGGGATAGATACCAAGCCATTCGTACTGTACGACTCGCCCTAACAGTAATGCGGAACAGATTATGAACACGGTTAGCCCTGCCCCCGACCTCGGATCACGTCGCTCGTACGATGAGTTGCTCCCAATCCAGCGGCCTGCGAGCCAACCGAGAGCTAAAATCGGCGAGAGGGTAGGTGACCACATCTAACGGTGCAACATGTGCCAAGGGTTCAAACAAGTATACCGTCCAAAGTACCGAAAGTAAGATGCCCCAGATCCATCCCTTGGTCCGGCCGCTTCCCGGCATCCGACGTTGGAAGACTGAAAAGAGGGCCGCAAGGGTCGTATACACTAGAGTGCCATATATGGTGAAGGCAAGCGACAATACGCCTTGCACCACAAGATGGCTGGGTTCCAAAACAGACTGCTCCCCCGGCGAGTATGGACATCTGCAGCAAGGACCGTACCAACGTAGCTAGAAACCCGATGCTCAGCAATTCGGGCACGCGCCTGATCAATATGATCACGACTCCCTCCCCGCAAGGTCAGTGGCCAGGCATCAATGGCCACGAAAAGCCCCCAAAGGTGGAGTATATCATAGCGCGGCTTGAGATGTGGCCATAGCTTGCGGCGTAGTCCGCTACAACGAGGATCTGCTGCGCATGGCAGCAGTCATGGGTTACGCCGGATATCGAGCTTCACAGGAGCCATATGGACGCTGCCCGGGGCTGCGACCGGCAGCCGGAACTCATCAGTCTGCATATCCTACGGTGCTTTTTCCGCTGAGGACATACTTGTGCCACCCCAGCGGAGAGACCGCCTCCTTTTGCACCTCGTGGGTCAGATCAATCCACGGCTTATCCGCGGCACGGGCGGAGAGTTGCACAACATCTTCGATGTCTTCCATGTGAGCAAAAGGCGTCACGGTGAAACCCCGAAGAGCCGGTGCCTGCCATACCAGATACTCCCCAGCGTCAGTCACCTTCACCTTGCGACTCCCATCGTAGACCTGCGGAGCCTGATCAACTGCGGCATATTCCCACCCTTCCGACTCAGTCAGGGTCTTGGTGCTGACAATCATGTTGTACCGCGTGGAATCCAGTCGCCGTATGGCGCTTTTGTCGCGTAAGGACTGACCGGTAGTGAAGGGCCGGATACCCCGATTCGCTGGATCTTCGCAGGCGGAGAAAGAAGAAAGCTCGATCGTGATCGGCGCCAACGATCTCATCAATTACCACGACTCGGAACGTGCGGCGCAATGCGCTGCAACGCGAAGCTCCTGCGTATGGGGCTCCCTTTAATCCCGGCTCGTGAATGCTCCGAAAAACCAAAGGGGTGAGCCGCAACGTTCATCCGGCACGTTGCGGCCCACCCCTTCCTATCGTTACCCACACGCTTCATCAGTGAAGGTCAATTGACTCTTCACACGAACTGTCTCAATAAGCAGTGCGCTGGATGTCCAGTCTCACCAGACCGACCTGGACAGTGTCCGGGGCCGCGTCTTGATTGACCAGCAGTCGAAACTCGTCGGTCTGCATATCCTGCGGTGCTTTGCCGGTGAGGACATACCTGTTCCAGTCCACGGACGCGATCGTCTCTTTTTGCACTTCGTAGTCCAAGTCAATCCACTGTTGATCCGCGGCACGAACGGAAAGCTGCACAACGTCTTCGATATCCTCCATCCGGGCATAGAGGGTCACGGTGAAATCCCGAAGGGCCGGTGCCTGCCATACCAGATACTCCTCAGTGTCAGTCACCTTAACCTTGCGACTCTCATCGTCGACCTGCGGAACCTGATCAGGCTTGGCATACTCCCACCCGTCCGACTCGATCAAGGTCTTGGTGTTATCGGCAATCATCACTTCGCCCCAAAAGACGAATTCTCTCGGTGGCTCCAACTCGTCCGTCATGACTTGGCGGTTTCTGACCGTAAACGGAATGACCTCATCCAGTGTCTGACCGATCTTGTCAGTGACCGCGATCCTCAACTCGTGAAGCCCGTCGGGCCAGCGGGTGGTGTCGATCTCCACTCTTTCGACATGATGATCCGCCGTAAAGACGACCTCCCCGTCCAATGCGATCTGCATCCGTTGCACGTCAAAGACAGGCGTCACTTCATCCGGCCGCCGATAGGCCCGTATCTCAAACCTAACGGGTATCGTTCCTCGTACCGTAGAGTTCACCCCCGGATAGGCAACTTCAATATGCCCGGTTTGGACCTCTCCCATCTTCTCCTGCCACACGGGATCGCCGATCGCTTCCGGGGACAGAATCGCTACTTCATCCAGCCAATACGTATCACCCTGGCGTGACGTGGCAATGGCCTCCATGCCAAAACCTTGGGCCACTTGCAGATCCGGATAGGCCTCCCTGATCATGCGGGCGTCAATGAGCAATGAGTGCCACTCGTCATCGGCAACTAGGCGGTAAGCATGGCGCCTTTCCGATGTGGAGGCAATCCACACCCGCGGTTCCTGGCCGCTTTGGCGGAAGGCCTCCAAATACAGCCCCACCGGAGCCTGGGGCAGTATCCGGTAGCGAAGATAGATCCACGGATAGCGGTCAACATCCCATCGGGCCGGGGCTGTCTTGAGAGGCATCCTGCCGCCCCCGGGGTTGGAGATGCGCAGAGATCCCTGACCGGACCGCGAATCCAGCTCTCGGCTCCAATCCGTAGGCTCCGGCCGATAGGACTTCCATGACCACCACCAGTCCGCATCGTCCGCATCGAATGTGGTGTGCAGGAGCGGCACGTGCGGATCCATGGCGCTTCCGTCTTCCACAAAGGCCGTTCCGACATAGCTGTAGCCTTCGGCATCCGTCACCCTCACGCGCACCGGAAAGCCTCCGGGACTGTTGGTGTGGCTGTGGGCAAATTCATAACGGTGGGTGACCTGCTGACCATGGGCTACGTTTCCGTCACCCAACTGCCATCTGAAATCAACGGGTTCTATGTCACCGAAAACATGAGCCGTGAGACGCACTTCCTCGCCTGAAGTCGCAAAGAACGGCTCTGCCACGACGGCCACGGAGACTCGTCCGCCTCGGCCCTGTTCATAGACGCCCATGTCAGGAGCCGCTCCGTCCCAGGCCAGACTGACCGGTTCTCCCGCCTGCCATGTCAGCGGCCTGTCCAGAACAAGATTTCCCTCATCATAGTCCACGCGGACGATCCGGGCTACGCGCCGGGGATCACCGACGCTGATCAGATCGCCCCGTTCACCTTCCATCCCAAATCCGTCGTAGAAGTAGAACACATCTTCTACAGGCAGGATCTCCCCTTCGCCGCCCCGGACGGTATGAGTCAGCGCCACACTGGCATCCATCAACGAACTGCCGGCTGTCAGGCGATGGTCGAACCCTTCAGGATCGACGAACCCCGGGTCGATCTGCCTGTTTCCTTGGAACTGCTCTCCGTGCAAGCGTACCCACAGGTCTGACTGAACGCTCTCCAAATCCATGACGGTACTGTTGGAGACCGCCACAACGCCATTGATGACATTGTTGACGAAACGCATGTTGTCGGCATTGCCTTCGAACGTCAGCTGTCGTCCGTCGCCGTACGGATCGTTGCGATGGAAGATATTGTTGACGATGATACTGTCTTCAACCGGAGCAGAACCGTCACGCGTCATGATGCGCATGGCGGCCTCATAGTTGGCATCAAAGACGTTATTGTAGATGCGCGCCTGGGTCAGCGGAAGTGTCAGCTCCCAGGGCTGCAGCTGGAGCGGGGTCCCCCAATTGCGGAAGACGCGATTGTGGCGGAAGATCACGTGCTCGGCCAAGTAGTTGGCAGCCGCCGAGTTGGAACGTCCGCCGTAAAAAGAGTGCGTGATGATATTCCCCTCAAACAAGAGATGATACGGCGAGAAAAACTCCAAGGGGCGTCCCCACTCCGGATG
>JBMNSS010000151.1:0-6623 GCA_050945315.1 Limnochordia bacterium
TGACCTCACCAACCGCCTCAGACATGCTCTTCCTCTTTCTTACCATTGTACATTCATAGGCAGAAACAGGAAACCAATCTTTAGCCTTAAGCCACAACTCTGTCTATTTATTCTCCATGGGGGATCGAGAATCCTGGGCGCAGGAAGAACTTGTTCTGCCCGACGGTGCGGGTGCGGTTCACATCATTGTCTTGGGGGACAACGGCTCGCACCCGGGTGATAGCGTTCCCCAAGCGTCGTGCGAGCCGTCTTTACAGCGTTTCACGTGGGTGCGAAGGAATCCTCACCAGGACCCCATTCAACACGTGACACGGATTTCAGTCACTCAATCTCCACCGTGCGGTTTTCGTGCGCACTTGCATAGATCGCTTCGCCGATCTGCAGAGCTCTGTAGCTATCCCACAGATCGGGGCCGTCTTCGACCAATCCGAGACAACGACGCGCGAAATGGGCGACTTCCGTTTCGTAGCCGAGCATTCGGCGACCGGCGCTGGCAGTGCTGGCAGTCGGTCTGAAGACATTTATGTAGCGACCCGTGTATGGGACTGCATCAGTGAAATCCTGGCGATCCTGCCACTTCAGATGGAGCATATCCTCACACATCACATGAGTTCCAAGGCCCACCAACTGGAGAATCTCGATGATATCGCGGAAGCCTTGCTGACACTCGAGACCGTTGAGATCGAGTTGACCCACCGCGCCGGATGCAAACCTCAAGTTGACCAAGTAAGCAAACTGTGTGGGCGTGACACCATGAAACATGGCTTGGACTGTCTTCACGTCGCCCCCGAAAAACCGGATCAAGTCGAAGACGTGACACAGCTGACCGACGAGCATCGAACGATGCGGTGAATCCATTCCCCAGATCTGAGGATAAGGACCTTGAGCGAACTTCGCTTTGACCATGTGCAAAGGACCAAAGCTTTCCCGACCGATGATGTCTTTCGCCATGAGATAGACACCGGCAAAGCGCTTCATAAAGCCCACTTGACCCCAAACCCCGTGGGCATCGGCCAGCTCAGCCAGCTCCTTGGCCTCCGCTGCCGTGTTTGCCGAAGGCTTTTCCACGTAAACGGGTATGCCGCGGCGGATTACGTGGGGGGCCAACTGGTACTGCTGCGGAGCCGGACCGATGACAAAGACTCCGTCGAGTTCCTCTTTGTCAAGCATCTCTTCCAAGTCCGTATACACACTGCGCGCTCCGAAGTTGCGCGCATTGCGCTCCGCCTTGGTCCGATCAAGGTCACAGACGGCGACCAGATCAATCTCCGGGATCCGATGGATGTTCGGGAAAATGGATGCAGTGGCGAACGACCCACAACCGATAAACGCCAGTTTTGCCTTTCGCTGCTCAGTCATCAGCAAGACCCTCCTGGTTATTGATACTCATCGTTAGCTAATCGACTTCTCCGTTTCGAAACGCTTCGGATCCATTTCAGCTGCCGCCGCAAACATCGCCCGGGCCGCCGCGTCTAAGGCCGCAAATTCCCGAGCATCCTCGGCATCAATGATCATCCGCCAAACACCGGCCTCCGTGCGCGATCCACGCACGAAAACGAAGGCCTCCCGCTCAGCCGACCGAAGATAGACTCGCCAAGCACCGCTTTCATCGCCGGTGCGCCGGGACACCATGTTTAAGCCTTCGAAGTTCTGAAACTCATAGCTTTCGAAGTGAGTCTTGAGCCGCGGCCACACCAGTTCGACGAAACAGTGCTCGAGAGCCTGCTTAAACTCTCCTTGAGGCATGGCGGGTGCCGTCAACTTGTGAGCCACATTGTGATTGGTCGGAATTGAGGCCAACAGAGCAGGCAAGACCAAACCGGGCTGGGTAGGTATGGTCAGCCTCTCGTCGATGATATTTCTTCGGGCCGCCAACCATTCCTCAACAATGGCGGGCACGGATTCCGCTTGCGCCGCAGATAAAGCCACCTGTAATCCGTCACGACACGTGGCGCTTTCAAATATCGTGCCTCCGTTGGCTCCCTCTACCCCCACCGGTACATCGTAGCCGGCTTCACGAAGGGCATGCATCTTGGACACCACATTGATCTCGCCCGTCTCCACGACAAAGATCTCCGCGCCAAAGGTCCTGGCCACCCGATGCGTAACCAGAGATGTCGCATCAGAGGCGACAATGGCCAACGGCCCTCTGCTGCGGCCCGCTTTTTTCTCAAGGGCACGTCGGGCCAACACCAAAGCCACGTTGAAAGCGGCTACCCGCTGCGGCTCAATGATGGCGCTTTCATCATGGCCGGGCAGCACCAAATTGCCTCGATCGGCATCGTAGTCAAAGGCCACGGCGAAATGGCAACCGTGCCGGGCGGCCGCCCGACTCACTCTAAGTAACATATGCCGTCCGCTGGCCGGATCGATGCCATCGGTATCAATACCATGCTCGGGATACCCCAACTCAGCATTGACTTCTATGGCCCTGACCCCGAAATGCTCGAGCACTCGGGCACCGATACCGCAACTGGCTCCCCCGTTGGGATCGACAAGCACCGGTCCCAAGGTCAATGGCTTTAGACAGTGAGGAACCAAGCCCCAGTCCGCGCCCATCATATCCAGATAGGCTCTTTCTGCCTTGGCCCGTGCTCTTTCGCTGTCAACCCGGGCCAGACCGGCGTCTATGGCCGCGGTGGTGGCCTGTTCCATATACTCTTGCCATTCCCGCCCGTCGCTGCCAGCCAGCTCTCGCACCGCCTCGATGACCCGGCTCATCCCCGAAGCTGACAGAAGCGCTCCAGGCGGAGCGGAACCATTGATGGAAGGCCCGCAACCGGTCAAGAACTTGAACCCGTTATCCGCAATGGGATTGTGGCTGGCGGTAATAATCACCCCTCCGTCAGCATCCAGAGCCCTGACCGCAGTCTCCGCCAAAGGTGTAGTGATAATACCCAAATCGATCAACGTCAACCGATATCCGGCCTTTTGAGCTCCGGCCACAAAACCGCGGCTGAGGGCTTGAGCCACGCACTTGCCCGTGGGACGCGGATCACGCCCCAACAGCAGAGTAATCTCTCCCTTGTGAGGCAGCTGAACGGCATAGCAGTAGGCGTAAGCTCCTGCCAGTGCCTGAAGGCCGGGAGAGATGGCAGGCCCCAAACCAAAGACAGTGCGCACTCCCGAAAAGGACTGCACCAGTTGACTATCTTCCAGTGCTTCTCTAAGGAAATGAATCATCAAAAGCGAGGCCTCCCGTTCGGGTAGATGTGCGAGTATATGACATTGATTTATCCCTCTTGCCGTCAAATACCTTCTGCGTTCCACAGCAATACCTGTCACATTTAGTCAATCTCTTTCGCCTGATCGGCATGGATATCCATGCTGCTGTTTCCGGCAACTCACAGCAGGGGGATCCCTCCTCTTAAACGAAGAGGCTCACAGAACGAGGTGAACGAAAGATGGGAAGCTTTAAAAAACTGAGCGGAGGAGAGACGTTGAGAGTGAAATCGGGGAGTACAAAAGCCGCAGCCGTTCTCGGCATCTTGCTCGCAGCAGGCATGCTCTTTGGCGGCATGCAGATGAAGCGGGCGGTCGTGGCCTGGAAACAGGCGGATCGCTTCGTCAGTGTGAAAGGACTTGCCGAACGCGACGTAAAAGCCGATCTAGTCCTTTGGCCATTGAGCTACAGCGTCGGCGCCGGCAGCCTGGACAGTCTGCATAGCCTGATGCATGAAGCCGAGAGCAAGATCCGAGCTTTTTTGGTGCGCCACGGCTTTGACGAAAAGGACATCACGACCACCATTCCGCAGATCAGCGATCTGTGGACGTATGCCGGCGAGCATAAGCCACAAGAGCGCTACAGAGCCGAATCCGTCGTCCTGTTGCGTACGTCACAGGTCGATCAAGTAAAAGGCGTGATGCCCAAGACTGATGAACTTATCAAAGAGGGTGTCTTGTTGTCACACAGCTACGAGCACCGTCCGCAGTTTGTCTTCACTCAGCTCAACGAGATAAAACCGGACATGATAGCCGAAGCAACGCGCAGTGCCCGGGACGCGGCCACCCAGTTCGCCCAGGACTCCGGCAGTCGGGTCGGAAAGATCCGTTCGGCACAGCAGGGCTATTTTTCCATAGAAGACGTGGACAAATACACCCCCGATGTCAAGCGCGTCCGAGTGGTGACCACAATCGAGTTCTTGCTTCTGGATTAGTCTTCCAAACGACCTGCCCATCTGAGGCATCCGGCGATGTGGGCGAGGAACCACTCTTCACGCCAGAGGTCATCCGGATGACCCAGGCCCGTGTAGATAACCCTTCCTCGCCCGAAATCATGACACCAAGCCATGGCGTAGTCGTGATCAGCCCGTGTCCCTTTGGATAGATCGACTGAGTTGTTGTCCAGACTCAGTAAAACCCGCGTCTTAGAACGATCCCAATCGCGGAACGTGTAGATCTCATCGTAAACGCGAAATTCAGTGCCCAACATGCGGGTCGCCGGATGATCGGTATCTTCCACAATGACGTTGACCTCTTGGGTCCAAGGATGGCCGGCAAAATAGCCTCCCAGCATCTGTCCGTACTCCGGCCACTCATAGCCGCCGGCAGTGGCGTTGTGGATGCCAAAAAAACCCCCGCCTTCGGCGACGAAACGGAGAACGGCCTCCTGCTGTCCGGGTGCCCACGGCAGATCCCCCGCCGTGGCAAAGACAAGAACATCCAATTTGGAGAGCCTTTCCGCCGTGACCGACTCCACGCGACATGTCGTAGTGACTCGCCATCCGTGTCGTTTTCCAAGTTGTTTCAGGGCCACCTCGGCATCCGGCAAGTAGCTATGCTCGTAACCGGCAGAATGACGCAGCATCAAGACGTTCATAAGTCGCCTCCCGTAAAAGAATGTAGATTGCATCTTTTCCCGTTGCTTCGATCGTACTCCTTGAAGCACAGCGAATGGTCGGCGGTGATGTGTTCACTCAAACACCTGACGTTGTACGGCGATATTCGTAAGTGGTCGATCAAGTCAGATGATCATCCCAGGAGGTTTACGTAGTTGTAGCGAAATAACACGATCGATGGTTACTTGGAGGTGCCAATCATGTCACTAGATCCTCAGGTGAAGAGTCTGCTGCAAGAAATGGCGTCTTTAGGGGCTCCCCCCTTGACCTCCCAGACTCCGGCCCAGGCGCGGATGCGTCCTCGTATGCCGGTTGTCGGCGAACCCGTTGACTATGTTGAAGATCGTCAGATTCCGGGGCTCGGCGGCCCCCTAAACATTCGGGTCTACCGACCCAAAAGGCAGCTACCGCTCCCCGTCCTGGTCTACGCCCACGGCGGAGGCTGGGTCCTTAATGATCTCGACAGCCACGACCATGTCTGTCGCGCACTGGCGAATGCGGCCGAGTGTGCCGTGGTTTCCGTAGATTACCGTTTGGCACCCGAGCATAGGTTTCCTGCTGCCGCCGACGATGTCTATGCCACCACGTGCTGGGTGGCCGAGAACGCCGCTTCGTTCGGCGGAGATGGCGATCGCATCGCGGTCGGTGGGGACAGTTCCGGAGGCAACCTTGCCGCCGTGGCAGCCCTCATGAGCCGAGATCGCGGCAAACCGGGAATATGCTATCAATTACTGGTCTATCCCATCACGGACTACTCTTTCGACACTCCCTCTTACGAGGAGTTCGCGGAGGGCTACTTCTTGACCCGAGAGAACATGATGTGGTTCTGGAGGCACTACCTGGGCGATGAAGCTGACGGTCGGCACCCTTACGCCTCGCCTTTACGCGCTGCCGATCTCAGTGGCTTGCCCCCCGCCTTTGTGATCACTGCCGAATGTGATCCGCTGCGAGATGAAGGTGAAGCCTACGCCCGCCGGCTCCGCGAGGCAGGCGTTGAGGTGGTACTAAAGCGCTATGAGGGTATGATTCACGCCTTCTTTGGCCATGCCCACAAACTTGATGGAGGCAAAGAAGCGATCCGGGAAGCCGGGTCTCAGTTGGCAAGGGCCTTTGCCGGGGCCTAGCCCAGGATACCTGTTTGTTGACATCACCATGCCCGTTGGGTATGATCACCGAAAAACCGATGTATCCAATCTTGATCTGGCGTTGAGCGCTTGACTTGATCGATGTTCTCGACCGTCCGTGGTCTGCGAGCATTGATCATGTACGACGACAGTCGTAAGCTCAACCCGCCTCAGCCAGGACCTTACGTCATCGGGCTACGTTACGGACGAATGTATAGGCACTTCGGGATGCTTCCCCCAGTTCCGAACTCTGCGGTGAGTGGTTAAACAGCACGGATCAAGGCAACGGGCAGTGTCACTCACATTTGAAACCGTCCGATAACATTGGCGAGGGGACCCATTACCGCCCACATAGGTGAGTACGCCTTGAATAAGGTGTTTGTCCTGGACACCAACAAGAAACCTTTACATCCAACACATCCGGCAAGGGCACGCATACTTTTGAAGAAGGGTAAGGCGGCTGTATGCCGCATGTACCCCTTTACAATCATCCTTAAGTATGCGGTAGACACTCAGGTTAAATCTCAGTTGGGCCTGAAGATAGACCCCGGCAGCAGTATAATGACCCCATGAAAAGGTTGACACTGGCCTAACGGAGAGTCGCAGTCGCTCGTCGAATAGAAAACGCAAGGAGAGAGTGACGAGTGATGAGCGAACAAAG
>JBMNSS010000152.1:0-6606 GCA_050945315.1 Limnochordia bacterium
AGGTTCCTGCGGTTCTTCAGGTTCCTGCGGTTCTTCAGGTTCCTGCGGTTCTTCAGGTTCCTGCGGTTCTTCAGGTTCCTGCGGTTCTTCAGGTTCCTGCGGTTCTTCAGGTTCCTGCGGCACGTCCGGCTCGCCATCGAAGTTGAAGTCAATGGTGATCTCTTCACCGCTGGTGATGTGTGCAGTCTCTTCTTGCTGCGCCAAAACCTCCAGCGATTCGTTGAGCAGCTTGACCGCAACGGTCCAACTGCCGGCTCTTAAGTTGACGTTTATTTGTAGTTCATCCGCCTCGATTTCCTCATTGCCGCTGATTACATCTCCGTCTTCCCGGGTGGCGGTCCACAAGACGTTGCGGGCTTTGGGATTGCTGGTCAGGCCCTGCAAACTCAAGGAAGCGATGCCGTCAGGAGCCTTCCATAGATTCATACAACCACTCGCTAAAAGCACGATCACGAGCAGTGTCAGGTAACGGCACTTTTTTATCATGCTCTCGCCCCTTTCGGATAAAACTCTATGGAGACATTCCAAAAGGTGTTGGATTACCGTACAAGGCCGATCCAAACGATGCCTCCATATCCAGCTATTCTCAAATATGTAACCGGAGGCCTTGTGGGAATTGATGGATTATAAAAAATGGGTAAAAAAGGGATAGACGTTGTAAGAAAGGAGGGGGCGATGAGGAGAGAAAAACCGGCAAGAGAGCAGAATGGCCGAAACCCTCCTGCTCTCAAAAGGAGTCTTGTCTTGATACCCGGTTCGTTCTATTTGATCTTACTCAGGCGGTAGCTCGCTGCAAAGGCAGCGCCGTCATAGCCGGGATCATCCAGCGGAATGCTGTTGATATCCACCGAAATGCCGCCGTGTGTCCATGAGTATCGGGCGGCTATGGCGACCAGCTCGGCTTCCAGGAGTGTCTCCAGGGGGACCGGCTCTTCGCTTTCGCCGGCCAGGAAAGGCAAGACCCGGCTCAGCAGCGCTCTGTACAGGTCGCGGTTTTGAGCCACGATATGACGCACCGAGCGTTCGGTGACGACCGTGGCATAGAAAGGCAGATACGACGCGGCTTGACCGACAGTCAGTATCAGCCGGCGCCCGTCTTTCCAGACAGCCTCGACTTGCCGTTGCCCGTGACTTCCCATATAGCGTACGCTCTGCGCTCCGGGCCCCATCAGGGCGTGGCCCATCGCATAGGCGTGGCAGCCGTAGTTGAACTCATCCACGCCGCAACCCACAAAAACGAAGTTCGGAGTACCTCGTTGTTCAGCGGGCTCAGCCAAGAAGTCAACGACTTCGTTGCAAAAATAAAGCGATGATCCACCGGTGATGCGGTGACCCAGTCGCTTCCACTCGATCAGTTGGTTGGCATCCCGCACGTTACCGACCATGGGCTTGTCCACGAGTACGGCCTTGCCCGCTTCGATGAACGGGCGGGCCCGCTCCACGTGCAGGTTCCAATCGCATGAGTGTATAATAGCTACATCGACGGCATCGGCCATAGCTTCCAGATCGGTAAATACCTGGGGGATATCCAGTTTGGCGGCAAACTCAGCCGCGTAACCTTCAGGGTAGACGGTTCCACCATCATATACCCCAACCACTGTATGGCCGAGCTCGCGCTCGATAGGAATCCAGCCTTGTGGGTGCGATGTGTCCAGGTCGACGTGTCCAATGCGTAGCGCTTTCATGTCCGTCCTCCTAGTTCAGAGTAATGGTTGGGAGGTCTTTGGCGAATACTTCTGCCAATTCAATTCCATGTTCAAACAAGGAAACCTCCTTGTGGCGCACGAACCAACATGAGGGAAAATGAAGGTTTTCAGTAGGGAGGAATAAGGGAATGCTGAAGCTCGGCCTGATCGGTTGCGGTGGCATGGGTAATCACCATGCACGCGTCCTGAGCAAGATGCCCGAGGTCAACATTGTGGGTGTCTGTGACATCATAGAAGAAAAAGCCAGCAAGCTGGCTCAGGAAATCGGAACCAAATGGTGCGTGGATTTTCGGGATCTACTGGATGATGTCGATGCGGTTTGGGTGTGCACCGAACCGTTTAACCGTGTTGATGTAGTCACCACGAGCGCTCAAGCCGGAAAGCACGTTTTTGCCGAAAAACCCATCGGTTTGAGTCTCGAGGATGCCGATCGGATGATCGCCGCCGCACAGGAGGCCAATGTCAAGTTCATGCTTGGATACGTTTTGCGCTTCAGAAATCCGTACAGGCTGATGCGTGATACGTTTGTCCGCGGTGAACTGGGCGAGCTTGTCACCTGCTGGACGAGACGTTTCATGCCTGCCGACATGAGCAACCGGTGGTACGGTTGGCAGGAAAAAAGCCTCGGTGTCACCCTTGACTTCGGCAGCCATGACATCGACTGGTTGCGCTGGATCGGCGGCGACGTACAGACCGTCTTTGCCAAGACATTCCGAGTCCGGCCTGCTATCCACGCTGACGAGCACGGGCAGGCTTTGATGCTGTTCAAAAACGGCGGGATGGGCACCTGTGATGTCAGCTGGTCGTCGTATCTGACCGAGAGCTCCGTCGGTATCGTGGGTACCAAGGGAGCCATGATCGTCGGCCGTGACGGTAAGATACGGAAGAAAATAGGGGATGGCGAAGAGCAGATTGTCGATGCGGACAGCGTGGTGGGCGTGGATCCGGAAGGAAATCTCGCTCAGGCTGACAACGGTGCTCAGGGAGAGACCCACAGACAAGAGACTATACAAGAGCACTTCGTTCGTTGCGTCAAAGAGGACTTGGAGCCGCTGACGGCGGCTACGGACGGACGCAAGACTCTGGCCACGGTGCTGGCCCTGCTGGAGTCAGCTCGCAGCGGTCAAGCCGTGGATGTCGCCAGTATCGCGCAGTGATCGTGAGCCTTTGATCGAATCGCTTCCCCCGAACGATCGTGGCCGGCTCAGCCGGCACTTGCATGAGGGGCGAAGGACATAGGCCCGTCGGGTTTTTGGACTCAGCGCGGGTGATTGCACGGCACCGGCAAGCAACGGGCAGTGTCACCGGCAAAGAACCCTCGGAGGCACCGCTGCCCCTGCCGTGAGGCGGGTAGCACCTTAACGGATGCGGAAAGATGAGCAGGGGTGTTCGAAGAACACTCCTGCATCCGGCCCGAGCCTCAAGTGTCTCGATGAACGTCTCTTCGTCGATCATCCGGTCGCGAGCGGATGGGTCTATAGAAAGAAGAGATTCGACGGGGTCGCGCTGTTGGCGCTGTTTCGGGGGATCCTATATATGCTCTCATCGCACAACGTCAAGTGTTTGAACGAAGACATTGCCGCCGACCATCGGGCACGACAGTGCCGTGACTATCGCGATGGCGATTCGGCGGGGTCGCACCGTCGGTGGTGCGTCGAGGATGGTGTTGGCGAGCAGCTCAGCGCTTCGTCCAACCGAAGTCGAGCGCTGAGTGAGGCAGTAGATTTAAGATGAGGTGACTGTGACTATGCAAAACGTAGAGCAACTGGAAAGGGTGCTCGCAGAGCCGTCTCCCGCTTTAGTACGCGATATGGCGGAGATCGAAGGCGACATACTCATCCTGGGTGTAGGCGGCAAGATGGGTCCCAGCCTGGCCAAGTTGGCCGTCAACGCCATACGGCAGGCCGGGGTAAAAAAACGCGTGATCGGAGTCTCGCGTTTTTCAAACAGGGCGCTGGCCGATGAACTCGAAGCCTTCGGCGCGGAGACCATTGCCGCGGACGTGTCCGATGAAGATCAGCTACAGAGCCTTCCCGAAGTTGAAAACGTCATCTACATGATCGGCTTTAAGTTCGGGGCCACAGGTCAAGAGCACCGGACATGGGCCGTAAACACCTATTTGGCCGGCCGGGCGGCGGAGAAATTCGCCCGTTCCCGTATTGTGGCCTTCTCCACGGGGAATGTGTATCCCCTGACACCTCTGACCATGGGCGGGGCATCGGAAGAGTATCCGCCTGATCCCGTCGGCGAGTATGCGCAGTCATGTCTCGGCCGAGAGCGTGTCTTTGAGCATTTTTCCCGGTTGAACCGGACCCCGATGGTCATTTTCAGGCTCAACTACGCCATCGATTTGCGCTATGGCGTGCTGCTTGATGTGGCCACTGCCGTCAGTGAGCAACAGCCGATCGATCTGAGCATGGGCCATGCCAACGTTATATGGCAGGGCGATGCCAATGAGATAGCTTTGCGCTCTTTGCGGCGGGCCTCATCTCCGCCCATGGTTCTCAATGTTACGGGGCCGGAGATGGTCTCCATCCGTTGGCTCGCTGAGCGTTTCGGCGAACTGCTGGATCGGGAACCGGTTTTCGTGGGTGAGGAGCAGACGACCGCACTGCTGAGTAACGCCTCGCGTGCCCACCAGATGTTCGGCTATCCCCGGGTGTCATTGCGCCAGATGATCGAATGGACGGCAGAGTGGGTGAAAAGGGGCGGAGAGACCTTAGGTAAGCCGACTCGTTTCCAAGAGCGCGAGGGGAGGTTTTAGCTTTGACCGTAACACTGAAGCCGGATGTGGCGCAGCTGCTGAAGGAAGGGGCGGTCATCCCGGCCCATCCCTTGGCGTTGACTGAAGACAGACGTTTTGACGAACGTCGGCAACGCGCGCTGACGCGGTATTACATGGCGGCCGGTGCTGGCGGAGTGGCAGTGGGCGTGCACACGACCCAGTTTGAAATCAGGGATGTGGGACTTCTGGAGCCGGTCTTGCGTTTGGCGGCGGAGACCGTCGATGAGGCGGCGTTGGACAGGCCGTTCATCAAGGTGGCCGGAATTTGCGGACCCACCGAGCAAGCCGTGCGTGAAGCCGAGCTGGCGGCGAGTTTAGGCTACGACATAGGGTTGCTGAGCATGGGCGGGCTGACGGACTGGTCAGATGATCAGTTGCTGAAGCGGGCCGAGGAGGTTGGCAAGATACTCCCGTTGTTCGGCTTCTATTTGCAGCCTTCGGTGGGGGGGCGGATCATCGGTTTTGACTTCTGGCGCCGTTTTGCGGATCTTCCGAGCCTGAAGGCGATCAAGATCGCGCCTTTCAATCGCTATCAAACGCTGGATGTGGTGAGGGCTGTCTGCCTATCTGATCGTTGCGATGAGATCTCCCTATACACGGGCAATGACGATAACATCATCGTGGATCTGCTTACCACCTACTCCATCGTGCGTGACGGTCGGCGCATCGACAAACGCATTGTGGGCGGTCTTTTGGGACACTGGGCGGTGTGGACCAAAAAGGCCGTCGAGCAGCTCGAGCGCATCAAGCAACTGAGTCAGGGAGAGATAGCAAACGCTGCGGAGCTTCTGACCTTGGCGGTGGAGGTAACCGATGCCAACGCTGCATTTTTTGATCCGGCCAACAATTTTGCCGGGTGCATCGCCGGCATCCATGAGGTTCTGCGTCGTCAAGGCTTGTTGCAGGGACGCTGGTGTCTCAATCCCGACGAAGAGCTTTCACCGGGGCAGATGGAGGAGATAGACAGAGTGTACAGAGAGTATCCGCACCTCAACGACGACGATTTCGTGGCAGAGCACCTGGACGAGTGGCTTAGCTAGGGCCGAACACTTGACTTGATCGGTCTTCCCGGTCGTCCGTTGGGAACGGCTCAGCGGATGAAGAGCCGTTCAGCACTTGACTTGATCGACCCTCTCAGGCCTCACTGGTCTGCGAGGGTCAATCATGTGCGGCGACAGTCGCAAGCTCAACCGGCCACGGTGGCCAGAGTTGCAGGGATATGTGCTATGCACAGCAGTCCCCATCCAACGGTGACCTTCTCGATCTTCCGAAGGCGGAATCGCCCGAAAGATCAATAGCCTTTCAGGCGGTCGAATACGCTCTCCGGTTCAACCATGGAACGGGAACTCAGTCCAACAACTCTCTCGGGACATAGACTTGGGGTCTCCCATCTCCGATCTCCGTACTCCTCATTTTCGGCATTGTTGATACGATCGATCTCCTCCATCAGTGCTGCGGTCTTGGCCTCCAAGTCCTTCTTGCATCTCTCCGTGTTCGTACCGTCAACCAAGCAGTTCTCAAGCTTTACATGCCCCAACTCAACCAAGAGCATAGCAACCTCAGTGAACACTCCTTCCATCAGGCCCTCCACGGTCTCTGAACCGAACCGATGGATGGGTTCGGAAATCCGGACGGTTCGTGCCGCTGATCCACATGAAGCGGACGTTCTCACGCGGCGCCTTGGCAATGACAGGAGTAAACGCGCTGAGTATACGCATGTAGTAAGCATCACATCATCTTGGTATGATAACTGCCTGTGCCGCCGCCCTTGTATCTTTTAAGGAGTGGCTCCGTGCAATGCTTTCCACATCATCGTTGACCACTCCGATCAGGTGTCTCTCCGGAATCAACCCATTCAGGCTCTGTGGCAGAAGCATCGACCGGTCCATCTGATGCGGTTTGACGGCAACTTCCCTATTCCTCGTCTTCATACCCTGAAGTCCAGCAACCTTCAGAGCGAAACGCTGCCCCAAAAATGAGGGCTGCCCTTTTGGGACAGCCCCCTTCGGAGAGGCAAATGTCTCGGGTGCCGAAATGATCGCCGGTGCTTCGTGGCGGTCTATCCGGTCCAAAAGATGCGGAGGCGGTCTGCCGATATGGTCAGGCCGCCTCCGT
>JBMNSS010000153.1:0-6602 GCA_050945315.1 Limnochordia bacterium
AAGGCTACATTCCAGTCGGTCTGATACTCTGCGGCCAGGGGAGCCGCAGACTGTATCCACAGTGAATGCCCGAGAGCCATCGCACTGGTGCCTTTGGCGACCACACTGATCACCGTGGTGTCCGGCGATGTTCCGGGTGGGGCCATGACACCGGCCCGAACCATGTCGCGGTACATCCTCAGGGCATCCTTGACCTCTTTGGTGTCGCCCGTGAAGGCTGTGGGGTTGGCCCAGTTGTCAACCAAAGAACCCCCGTAGTGCCAGATAGCTTGCCACCAGAAGTACCATTCTGGCTCTCTCAGGCCCCAGCGGTCAGGAAGAGAGTCAGGACTGGTGCGTTTCGTCAGTCGATGCGCCACTCGTGACAGATCATCCCATGTCCACCCGGGCCACGGTGCCGCCTGACCCGCCTCTTGGAAGGCATCCTCGTTGTATAGGACCCCACCGACCTGCAGATCCATCGGTACGGCCCACACCTTTTCATTGAGCGTGTAAAAGATCCAGGTGATATCAAAAAAGTCGTTGAAGGGACTGTCGCGCGGCTCCCGCTCGAGATAAGGGGCCAGATCGACGAGAAAGCCTTGTCGGGCCCAATTGAGTAAATTGTTCGGGTCTTGGAAGATGATCTGAGGTGCTTCCCCGGCCACGAGCAGCACCTTCAGTTGCCCGTAGCGCAGCCCGTCGGCCGAGCCGACCAACTCAACGCGGATCCGGTCCTGTTCTTTGTGAAAGGCTTCAACCACAGCTTCTTGCCACTGTCTTCCCGTAGCGCGAAGAAGGAGCGCCATTTGAACGACTACCGGAGCGCCCAAGGCATCCGATGACAGACCGCCCAAGAGCAGAATCAGTAAGCACGCCGCCACGAACGCATGTCGGATCCGTCGTACGCTTGTGAGCATCATATCTCCCTCCATGCGAAAATCAGTCGACAAGCTCCTGACCGACAACGAGTCTCCCGCGGGTTTTCGGGTACTCACGTTTCCGAAAAAGCAGACTGCGAACCGGGTCCCGGCACGGAGCCGTGTCGTCTCTTCACCGCTTTGCCGGCCGCGCAGTCGGCCCGAGAAGAACACGGTGGACGGATCCCCGTCAGGCGAGCAAGGGCCGGGGCGCGGGTGAAGGCGATGTCTCAGTCTGCGGAGAGGGCATCACCGAATTTATTCAGCTAATTCATCCGCTTTTCCTTTGAAAGCACTATGATTCTATACTTCAGAAGAAAGTGGCCGGATGAGACAAGAGACCGCGGATCGCCCTGACGCAGTCGCGCTGCGGACGAGATCGAGACAGGAATGTGAAGGAGCGGAGCATTGCGGATGGAAGGATTGATATATACCAAAAAGTAAGGAGGAGGGAAATGAATGTGTCAAGTGTCACAATCAAGCGTCTGGCCTGTCTTGTGGCGATGCTCGTCTTCGCCTCATCCGTATGTGGTGCCAAGGAGACGATCAGACTCCAGTTATGGCACAAGCTCACGGGGATCTCTCTGGAGCAGGATATGCGGATGGCCAAAAAGTACGAGGACATGAATCCGGGCATAGAGATCGAGTATGTCAGTGTCACAACCGATTACTACAATAAGCTCTCGGTTGCCATCGCCGGGGGTGCGGCCCCCGACATAGCATCACTCATAGCCACCTTCTCACTGGCTGAGTTTGCTGAAGGCGGTCTCATCCAGCCTCTTGAACAATTCATACAAAGGACAGACATCCGTCAACAGGACTTCTTTCCTTTGGTCTGGGAGTCGTGGCACTATGACGGAAGTATATGGGCCATGACCTATGACGTTGACGCCAATATGCTCTATACGAACAAGGCCCTGTTGGACGCCACGGGAATCATCGCCCCGCGGACCGCTGAAGAGCTCGATGAAGCCGCGGCGAAGCTGACGCTCATCGATGCTGACGGGAGTATCAGGCGCATGGGCTTTGTCCCGTGGTTAGGTGATGCCTGGAGTTGGTTGGCACCCTGGGACGGTCAACTGTGGGATCCGGAAGACAACTTGGTGACCGCCGATTCGGAGAACGTCATCAGCATGTTCGCCTGGATGGCCTCCTATTCAGAGCGCTACGATTATGCCCGCATCAATGCTCTGGCGTCCCAGACCAGCTCGACCTACCATATGGGGGGTCCCTTGTACAACGATCAGTTGGCCATGCAGCTCATCGGGCCTTGGGCCATTGCGCGTTTTGCCATACACGCTCCGGGCTTTGAGTGGGACATGATCCCTCTGCCGTATCCGGCTCACGGCAAGCCCAATGCCACCACGGGCAATGCGCTGACTCTGGTCATCCCTACCGGAGCAAAGCATCCGAAAGAAGCTTTTGATTATATCTACTATCGGACCGGTCTGGACTATGTTCTCGAGCGCCAGCAGGTGGATCCCGAACTGCGTTTCCCGGCGCGTATCGCAGCGGCAAGAGCCTTTGTACAGAAGTATCCTGCCTACATGCCCATAGCGAGTGTGTTGGCCGGGCCGAATTCGCGTCCCTATCTGCCTACGATGCCTGTCAGCGTTACTTATTCCACTGAACTGTCCAGAGCGCGGGGCAATGTCATCCGACTGGAACAAAGCCCCAGGGCGGCACTGGAAGCGGTCTCCCGGGTGATCCAAGCCCGTCTTGATGAGGTGCTGGCCACTTCACGCAGGAAAAGATGAAATCGATGTAGCAGCCCAATGAGTGTGAGGGATAGAGGGGAAGGGATCCTTGTTACACCGCTTTCCGTTCAGGTGCTGACGATACAGTTGAGTACAATCGGAGGTGCAGTCTATGTTTCGCCTCTCCTTACCGACCCTGGTAGGAGTGATCATCAGCCTTTTTTCGCTAAGTCTGGCATCCACCGCCTGGGCCGCTTCCGGTTTCAGCGTCGCCGCCTTTGACAGTCTGCGCAGCTTTCGGGCGGCCGAGAAGCCTGCGGACGGCAAGCCGTCGATCCGGATCGAGGCTGCCCGCGGTGAAACCGAAAGCTTCCAAATCGCCGTGATCAACCGATCGAACACACCGCTTAGTGATCTGAGCATCGTCGCCGACGGTCTTCCCGGACAGGTTGGGATCTACGCCGCAGGCAGCGTACTGGTTGACACACCGGGAAGAACGACGGGAGCCGTCCCGGGGCGTTATTTTGACCTGCTTCGTCCGACCGGTTGGGAGAGCGTCGCTCCGGATGAGTACACTCCGTACTGGGTGGATGTGCATGTGCCGGAGGATACGGCTCCCGGTCTATATGAGGGGCGGGTTACGGTCAGGGCCGGAGGAGAGAGTGCAAGCGTTTCGGTGAGCCTGCGAGTATGGGATTTCTGCTTGCCAAAGCGGCCCTCGCTCAAATTGGCCTTCGCTTTTCAACCCAACTGGATGCAAGACTACTACGGATACTCACTGAGCCAGGATCAGCTTGAGGCGGCTCAAGATGTCATGCTCGCGCATCGACTCGGCCCTGTGCCTATGTGGGGAAGCACAGGCGGCGAGTTGTATCAACCGACGCGTCTGAAAGAATGCATAGAAAAGGGAATGAACGTCTTCTTGTTGCCTCTCAAAGACAGTCTGTTGGAGAGCCGCGAAACCTTGCTGCGGGAAGCAGGCGTCATCTCCGATGCTTACGCCTTCGGCTATGACGAGATTCTCATGTCCGGTCCCGAGCGGATTCCGGCCATGCGTGCCGATTACGAAGCTTTCCGCGCCCGTTACCCCGATATTCTGCGCATCAACACCAGTCAACCCGATGAACGTCTGATCGATTTTGTGGATATCTTCGTGGTACCGGTTCAATTCTTCACTCCGGAGATGGCCCGTGATCGGGAGACTTGGTGGTATTCAGTCGGATCCGACGGGCTGGGAAATCAACCGGATTTCCGCATTGATTTTCCCTCCTTGGTGCAGCGCGGTTTCTTCCTGGCCGCCTGGAAAGCCGGAGTCAGCGGTCAGCTCTACTGGGCGGTGCAGCGGGAATGGCCCGCCAACCGTGACATTAAAGACAGAAACCGACCCGAAAATGAATGGCGAACCGGCTATCATAACGTCAACACCGGAGCTTGGGTGCAGGGTAACGGTGGCGGCAACCTGTTTTATCCGGACGGGCAGGGCAGCATGCTGCCTTCGGTGCGGGTGAAGCGGATGCGCGACGGCATCGAAGACTATGAATACCTGGCGCAGCTGAATATGGCGGGAGCGCTTCTGCGAAGAAAACGCCCGGAGGGATGGGAGCGGCTCGACGAACGGGTCCGAGCATTGTTGCAGGTGCCCGATCCGCTGATCAGGATCCGTCCCGATTTCAGCGAACGCGGTTGGCGCGTGGTCGGCGATCAGAGCAAGTGCTCGCTCACCACGCATCCGTCGGCCGTCTCCGAGGGTAGACAGGCGTTGAGAATACTGCCGCAGCTGACGGAGATCTCGATGTATCAGGATGTGTCGGTCTCAGCCGGCAAGAGCTATGAGATAGAGGGATGGATCAAGACCGATGACTTAAGCGGCAGCGCCAGCCTGCGGGCCGAAGTGCTCGATGATGACGGGGATCTGCTGCAGACGTCGGAGTCGGGAACCGTCTCGGGCTCCAGTCGGCGGTTTGTCCAGTGCACGATTTCCATACCGCAGATGCCGCCCACTGCGAGCACTTTGCGTATCAGCTTGGTGGGGATTGCCGCCAACGACTCACAGGATCCCCTGCAAAAGGCTTTCTTTGACAACATCAGTGTTACGGAAGACGCCCGGCCGGTGACACTGGACAATCCGGGTTTCGAAGAACAGCGCTTCTGGATAGCCGAAGATCCGGATGCCTACGGCGCATACCGGCGGGCAGTGGCGGAGTGTCTGGAAGAGTGCGCTCGTCTCTTGGGACAGGACACACCTTTCACCGATTGTGACATCTCGGTTCCGGAGGATGAAGGCGAGGCGCTGGCTCTGCTGTCCGGCGTGGCCCGGGCATTGACACAACCATCGGATAGACCCCCGACTTGGCCGAGGGAGGAGTTCGATCAGCTGGTACGCTATCTGCAGAAAAGCGAACCCAACGGAGGCCCTGTGACCGAACGGATTCGGACCATGGCCGAAGAGGATGGCTCGTATCGGTTACACGCTTTGGCGGAGTTGTTTGAGCAGGTGGTCGGTGAGCGGCACAGTCCGCTGGCCGAAGTTGTGAAAACGGACGGATTTAGGCAGACCTTTGCCGTGCAACCGGGGCTGACGGCTCTGGTGGCCCGCTATTACACGTTCGCCGAGACCAAGAGAGGCACCATTCACCTCACTTTGAACCTGCAGGACAGCCGAGGAGCGGATCTGGCCACCATGTCCAGTCGCACGGCGCGCCTGTCCTCCGACGCGGGAGGGTGGTCGGCGATCACTCTACTGGCGGATATACCGGCCGTCGTCTCCGGAGAGAGGGTGAGTCAGGCTCAGGTCATCGTCACTGTCCACGATGCGTCTGAGACCGCAGTCCAAGTCGATATGGCCGCCTATTACAGCAAGAAAGCCGTGTCGGCCGAGGTCTATGAGCAAGTCCTCGACTTCGCCGACTTGGCGACTTCCGGTTTCCGTCTTCCCACGGTCAGCGGTACGTTGGACGCGCGGGTGGTGCTTCCCCTGGCGGACGGGGCGGCCATCCGTGATGTGGAAGTGGCGCTGAATGACGAGGTTGTATTCTCGGGTGATGCAGTGCCCGCCGCGGGCGAACTGTTAATCGATACGCGACAACTTAAGGATGACACGCATGAGCTCACCGTGCGTCTGTCGGTGGAAGAAATGGGACCTCTGGCGAAAACGGTGAGATTCAGGACCCACAATTTCTGGACCCTGTGGGATCCCTTCAGGCCGCCTACGGAAAGCGGATGGTTTGGTGTTTTTGATCATTCCTTGACCTACGAGGAGTCTACCGGCTGGGAGTATTCCACCGGACGGGAGGAAGCCTTCTGGGGCGACGGTGAACGCAAAGTGCGCACGGGCAATACGGAAGAGTATTTGATCTGGGAGACGCCTCTGCTTCAGGATTTTACCGTCACCGTATATGCACAACGAAGCGATGTCACCGGAGGCATTGATCTGTCCGTCTCCTCTGACGGGATCAGCTGGACGAGGTTGCCCTACACCGTCGAAGATGCCGGGGAGTCCGCAGAGGGTTGGCACAAGTTGGTTCTGAAGGGAGACGCCTCAGGCGAAGCAGGCGCGGAGCTGTTCCGTTTGACTCTCCTGGAGTCGGAAACCTACGAAGAGATCCATGTGGGAGAAGCGGAGTTCAAAGGCATGCGCTGATCAAAAGCTAACTGAAGATATCCCCACAAACAGAGGAGCCGCGTCGGACTATGTGACGCGGCTCCTCTGCTTCCCTCACGAGCATGGTCAGAAACTCGTGTTGCCATTATTATAGCGCGAACGCGGCGTGATGTAAATACTAATTTTTCTCCTGCGTGAACAAACGGCGGGCAAAATGTAAGGTGAGCTATCGGGGCGGTACAAAACGAGAGGGGCCGGCACCAACCGACCCCTCTTGCGTGTGCCCGGCATGCTTGTCGAGCCGGAAGGTTGAAAGAAACCTTCGTTACCTGCCAGTGGGAAAACAACCCGTAGGCAAGGGCGTCGCCGGTAACGGCGGGGTCTGAAGGAAGCCGAAGGGGGCAG
>JBMNSS010000154.1:0-6587 GCA_050945315.1 Limnochordia bacterium
AAACACTCCGGGGGCCTGTGTCTTCGCCCGTAACGCAGCTCGTCGTCAGACGAATTGGCTGGTCGAGCTTGCGTCTGTCGCCGCACATGATTGACCCTCGCAGACCGGTGAGACCTGAGCTCGCAGACCGGTGAGACCTGAGATGGTCGATCAAGTCAGGTCCTCAACTCTGAGCACAGTGCTTGACGCACTTGGATTGGTCCGGTTGTCGATCCGTGTGGCATATATTCGACTCTTGTGGATCGCGGACGGTCGACCCAGTCCAGTGCTCAGCGCCCGGCACAAGCCCGCACTCCAGCTATTTGACCAATTGCGTTTTTATCCTGCGCGTAGTATAGAAATTTTTAACAGGAGTTCGGGGGTCAATGGTCGTATGGTCAATGCAGAGGGGAGGTGGGAAATACCCTGGAAAACGTGTGGGCAAGTGAGTAGGCGTTTCTGACGGCAGGATGAGCCCTACTAATCCCTGCCCTGCCATCGGTCTTTCGTTGCGGGACGATGAGACGAAGACGGATATGTGAAAGGGGAATGGATCTATGAACGAGATTGGTGATCTTGTGTTGACCCTGTGGGATACCCTAATGGCTAGGCTTCCCTCCATCGTGCTGGCGCTTATCATACTATTTGTTGGTTGGATTCTTGCTCGGGGCATCGCCTCTGTAGTCGGTCGTCTGGTCCACCGCTTGACGGGTGGCGTTCAAGGTCGTGGCTTGGTCGGGTCGGGTGAGAAAGAGCAGATAGACCGCGTGGTAGTGCGTATAACATACTACCTGTTGATGCTGCTCGTCCTGGTACAGGTCTTTGAGACTCTTGGTGTTACCGCCGTTCGGGAGCCGTTCGTCGCGATAACCAATCAGCTGGCGCTGGCGGTACCTAATCTGGTCAAGGCAGTACTTATTCTGTTGGGGGCTTGGATCATAGCCACCATTTTGAGAAGTCTGGCCGTGAGACTTCTGCGAATTGAAAGTGTGGGCAATTTCCTGGACAAGACTGGGGCTCTGGATCCGGAACAGAAGGCGGAATGGGTTAACAGCGCGGGTAATCTCGTCTACTACCTCGTTCTTATCGTCTTCTTGCCGGCTCTGTTGGGAGCCTTGCAGCTTGAGGGCCTGAAGGAGCCTTTTGAGAGGGTAACCACGCAGGCACTGAGCTTCCTGCCGGGATTGGTGGCCGCCGTTGTGACGGTACTGGTGGGCTATGTCGTCGCCAAGATCATCCGGGGTATCGCCACGAGCTTTTTGGCCAGCACCGGTGTGGATAAGTTGCCCGAGAAGGTTGGTCTTGGTGAGGTTTTCGCCACTACCCCTCTTTCCCGTTCGTTGGGTACTATCATCTTTGTCTTGGTACTGATTCCCGTTGCCATCTCAGCTTTGCAGTCACTGGGACTGCAGGCGATTTCCGAACCGGCGATCGGCATGCTGACCACTGTGCTCAACATGATACCCAGTATCGCAGTGGCGATCTTACTGTTGGCCGTCGGCATTGCCCTTGCCCGCTGGGTTGGACAACTGGTGGTTATGCTTCTGGAGCGGATGAATCTAACGCGCTTTCTCGTCAGCTGGGGTCTGTTGCGTGACGAGGAGGCCGGCGCGGACATTCCTCAGATCGTGGGTAGAGTGGTAAGCGGCATTACCGTACTCTTGATCCTCGTCGAGGTCTTCAACATCGTCCGTCTGGAGCAGCTGAGTGTGATCTTCGGTAGCATTCTCGCCTACATTCCCAACGCGGTGGTGGCGGTGATTATCCTGGTAGCCGGTTACGGCGTCGGTCAGTTCGCGGCTCGCAGTCTGGCCGGTATCCTGGAGAACACCAGCTATCCGGTGTGGATGGCCTCTGTCGCCAAGTACGCCATTTTGGTGCTTGCCGCTACCATGTCCTTGGAGCAGCTCGGCATCGCCGAAACGATAGTCGTGACGGCTTTCTCCATACTGCTGGGCTCCCTGGGGTTGGGTACGGCCATCGCCTTCGGATTGGGCGGCAAGGATGTTGTCAAGGAATGGATGTTTGAGAAGAAGAACTCGGCTAAGAAGTGAGTTTCGAGGGGCTTGGGGTGTCAGGGGTTCGGGCCCTAAGAAGTCAAGAGGCGGTGTGGTCACAGGCTACGCCGCCTTTTTTGATTAGTCCTCTGATCATCGTGACAAAATGCCCCGGGCCGGCTGCTTTTCGGCGGCCTGAAGCGAGGAGCTTCGGCACTTCCTGTATGAATCGGTTAGTGATAGACTGACTACAACGCGTGGTTTTGCAGAAGGGTGGATGCGCATTTGGTTGATCATGAACTGCCGGCCGAGATTGCTCGCCGGCGAACGTTTGCTATAATCTCTCACCCCGACGCCGGGAAGACAACCCTGACCGAAAAACTGTTGCTTTACGGTGGGGCAATCCATTTGGCCGGGGCAGTGAAATCCCGTAAGGCTCAGCGTCATGCTACAGCCGACTGGATGGAACTGGAAAAACAGCGAGGCATTTCGGTCACCTCGAGTGTTCTGCAGTTTGATTACGCCGGCTATGCCATCAATCTCTTGGACACCCCCGGACACCAAGACTTCAGCGAGGACACCTACCGTACGCTCGTGGCGGTTGACAGTGTCGTCATGCTTATCGATGCGGCTAACGGGGTAGAAGAGCAGACGCGTAAGCTCTTTGAGGTATGTAGTCGGCGTGGCCTACCCATTTTTACGTTTATTAACAAGTTGGATCGCTATGGTCAGCCGCCTTTGGACTTGCTGGCCGAGATTGAAGAGGTCTTGGGCATTCGCTCCACTCCGATCAACTGGCCCATAGGCATGGGATCAGATTTCAAGGGCGTCTATGACCGGGTGCATCGACGTTGTGAGCTGTACCAACAGATCGGGCACGGTGAAAAACGGGTACCCATGATGGCGCTCGAACCGGAAGACGAAGCGCTGCGTGAGGTGCTTGGTAAAGAAGCCCACGATACGCTTGTTGAGGAGATCAGCCTGCTTGATGTCGCGGGAGACCCGCTTGATCTTGATCGGGTGAATCAAGGCGATTTGACTCCTGTCTTTTTCGGCAGCGCGCTGAACAACTTCGGTGTGCAGTCCTTCTTTGACCATTACTTGGGTATGGCGCCTGCTCCGCTGGGTCGTAGAATTGAAGGTGGGACTTGGGTGGAGCCAACTGACAGTGAGTTCAGCGCCTTCGTGTTCAAGATTCAGGCCAATCTCAACCCGGCGCATCGCGATCGCATTGCCTTTATTCGCGTTGTCTCCGGACAGTTTCAGCGGGGCATGAATGCTTTCCACGTCCGTTCCGAAAGGCAGATGCGTCTGTCACAACCTCAGCAGTTCCTGGCTCAGGAGCGCTCACTGATAGAGCAGGCCTATCCGGGTGATATCATCGGGTTGTTTGATCCGGGTGTCTTCCAGATTGGAGATGCTCTCACCGAGAGAAGCCCCATGCACTTTGTCGGCATCCCGCATTTCTCGCCCGAGAGGTTTGTGATGGTGAGGCTGAAAGATGCCATGAAGCGAAAGCAGTTGGTGAAAGGACTGGCCCAGCTTTCAGAAGAGGGCGCGGTTCAACTGTTTCGTCCGATAGGGTGGGGAGCCACCGATACCATCGTCGGCGCCGTGGGCGCGCTTCAGTTTGACGTAATGCACTATCGCCTGAAACATGAATACGGGGTAGATGCCCAACTGGTACCCGCTCCTTACCAGGTGGCTCGATGGGTCAAGGGCGATGCTGATCCTAGGCTGTTGGAGAGTCGGGACAGCGTCAGTGTACTCGATCGTTTCGGGCGTCTCGCAGTGCTTTTCACAAGCGAGTGGGCCCTGCGCTGGGCAGAAAAAAACCATCCTCACTTGAGGTTCGAAGACACTGCTTCGGTTATCGGGGAGGAGGCGGAATGGATCGCCGCGATGAGATAGACACCTATGATCGGTCGGTTTGGGGGGAGACTTGACGGTGGCCATAGTCGAAAAGAGGCTCGTGAAGCGGATAAACTGGATCTTGGTCGGCGGTGTATTAGCCATCCTATGTATCGGGCTTTTCACCCTGTACTCGGCCAGTCGCCACGCCACGTCCGATCCGTTTTACCATGTCAAACGGCAACTGATTGCCATCGTGGGCGGCACGGTAGGAGCCATCATCGTCTTTCGGACTGACTATCATATCTATAGGCATTACACACGGCACTTCTACTGGGCCGCCGTCGGTAGTCTGTTGCTTGTGCTCCTCATAGGTCAGCGGGTGGGTGGATCTCAAAGCTGGTTCAGGTTCGGTGCCTTTCAGTTGCAGCCCTCCGAATTTGCCAAGTTGGCTTTCATATTCGTTCTGGCGGATCAACTGGAAAGCCATCAGGCCGGTTTCGAGCGTATTCGCGACTTCTTGCCGATATTGATCTCCACCGCCGTCCCTTTCGGTTTGGTGATCCTCCAGCCTGACCTGGGAACGGCTTTGGTTTTCGCCTTTATCTTTATGGCCATGTTGTTTATCGCGGGCGTACCCGGAAGAGTCTTTGGCACTATGGCCGCGATTGTGTTGCCGATACTTCCTCTTGTGTATAGTTTCGTTCTCCGTCCGTACCAGAAGTTGAGGCTGTTGATCTTTCTGAATCCGTGGGCCGACCGCCTCGGAGCCGGGTACAATGTTATCCAGTCTTCGATCGCCATTGGCGCGGGCCGTTTCTTCGGCAAGGGCTATCTGAAAGGGACACAGGCTCAGTTGCGCTTCTTGCCGGCCCACCATACGGATTTCATTTTCTCGGTTTTTGCGGAAGAGAACGGTTTCGTCGGCTGCATCATTCTTCTGGGCCTGTTCCTTTTGATCTTCCTGGATACCGTCAAGAAACTGCCCACAAGCTACGATCGTTACGGGATGCTTCTTACCACCGGTTTGCTGGCCATGTGGACCTTTCACGTCTTCGAAAACGTGGGCATGGCTCTCGGTGTCATGCCGGTGACCGGTATTCCGCTGCCGTTCGTCAGCTACGGAGGCAGTGCCATGATAGTCAATCTGACAGCCGTGGGCTTGGTGGCCAACGTGCAAGCCCGTCGCAGCGGAGTGCTGTTTTGAGGTAGCTGCATCTCGGCCGGGACGTATCAGACAGCCCTTGCCTTGCGCGTGAAATCGCGCCGGGTGGGGCCTTTCTTTGTGGAAGGATGAGGCACGGACATTCGGGGCGGCCTCTTTTTCAATGGAAACCTAACCGGGAGGACTAAACGGTCAGAAGGGAACAACGACTCACTGTCCCGGAGACTTGGCAACCTAAGTTGGAGACTCAATGATCAGGTGCAGGTCTACACCAAAACCGAACTTGACCTGACTAGTACTGACATAGTCACCGCTACTGCCTCTTAGACCCCCTAACAGACTTGGAGGATGGAACTAAATGAGATAGGGTATGGAGGAAGGGTGTTTAGGATCTCTCACCCCGCGGGCAGAGTAAGGTGGACCCTGTTCTCAAACAAGCCACGTGGTGCACGAACGAGCGCTGTCATCTGCAACCTTTGTGGAGACCGCCAAAAAAGAACGGCTTGAAACCGTATGAGTACATCTCCCATCTGCTTGGGCAGATTCCGAACGTTGATCCGGGCGATCCCGCCGCGCTTGATGCCTTCCTGCCGTGGTCGGAGACGTTACCCGCGGCCTGCAGAAGCTTGCGTAACAATCAGTGATCTCCGCTATCGCATAGAGATGACCATGGCTGAGTTCGCCCTAGGCAGGCGGGTTCGGCTTTGTCTTTTGCCCGGCACGGAGCTGAGTCGACAGAGTCGGTACCGCATCTGACGTTGCGGCACCGCTTTCTGTCAACATTGCGGAAACACCCTGACCAGCACCGGCCCGGTACTCCGAGATACGCTTCTCCCACGTGTGCTGTGTCGCTCGATCCGTGTCATAGCGATAACCTTCCATGTAATGTAACGGTTCTGGGATGACTATCCGCTGGTGACGGTAAACGGTTGCGGAAGACGAAGAATGCCGAAGCGAATGGGTCGAGTGTCAATGGCCAGTTGAGAATCCCCATTTTCGGCCACGAAAGATTCCCACGGTACCCATCCCACACCTGTCGGACACGGGCGGCGTGCGGATCGGTGCTGCCGCAGGCCGGATAGACCCGATCCACGTCGGCGCCCCCTATTGGCATGACGTTGACAGCACCCTACAACATCCGGAAGAACGGCGGCGTCGAAGCCGGGGCCCACTTCAATGGCCGCTTTGCCGATGTGAATCAAAACGGAGCTTGCCCGGGCGGCAACGGCCGAATCCGTCGTATCGCTCCAACCAACCTCAATCCAACTATGTGCACCCTGCTGATCGTCCTCACCGTCTCGAAGCCGTCGAAGCCAGTACCGCATTTGGTGGTCCGGCAGATCGTTCTCCCGGCACCGGGCGGCCACACTCTGACCACTGGTGCAGTTCTCCGCAACACGCTGTGGCCACATGTTGCGTCGCTCAACTCGAGACATCCCGATATCCTCCCATTCCATGGTCCCCGTTAAAGTAGCGTCCAGTATGATGGTGTAAATTCGAGAAGCAGGGTGGCGAAGCAGTAGGAAAGGCCATCCCCCTCCTGGTAATGGTTGAGTTGTGAAGACAAAACCAACAGGAGGTCGAAGAGGATGGCC
>JBMNSS010000155.1:0-6559 GCA_050945315.1 Limnochordia bacterium
AGACTCACTGAGCTCGCTGCCGACTCCTCCCGTCAGTCTACCGCCCGAGTTCCAGCAGCCAGTCGACGATGCGCATCCGAACCTCCTCGGCCTCCTCAGCTGAAAAGGACCTGACGCTCCACGGAACCTCTTCGAGCAATTGCCGGAGTTGATCAAGAATGTCCGTACGACCGGCTTCGCTCGCCAATGCTTTCAACGTATGGATGTATCGGTAGTCATCCACCCCTTCGCGAATACCTTCCCATTGCAGCGTGGGATACGACCGGGTGGGCATGAAGAAACTCGGATAGGTGATCATGGCATCCTTCTGCTCTTTGTGGCTGGTGCCATCGAAGTCGTCGTAGGGTTGATCCTTGGGACGCTGAAAGGTCCAGCTCCACATACCCTCAGCCCCGCTCTTGGCCAAGAAGAGACCAGCGATGTAACGGTTGGCCAGCATGCGGCCTTCCTGCCCCGTGTAGGAGCCGCTGCCGTAGCACCAAAACCGCCCTTGCACCGCTTCAGCTTCTGCCCGACGGGTCTGTGAAGCAGTGGGCGAGGCCGCAAAGCTGATGTACCACGTGCGCACATCGAGCACGTCATCGAGCAGTTCATTGACCATCTCGACATTATTGGCCGTGGTAAAGGTGGGCAGACCCATATCCTTGATGATACCCAGTAGGGCTCGGGCGTCACGTGCTTTATCAGCATTTGAGGGCTCATCGACCGCGTGGTAGACCATCTCTCCCCAACCCTCATCGCGTCCGCGTTCGACGAAGTGCCGGATCACTGCGGCATAGAACTCGGCGAATTCAGGGCTACCTATATACTGACCGGTCAGTTGGCTGACTCGGTTCCGCAAGCCCTGGAAGTCCATTACTATTGGCCCTTCCAGTCCGACCTCACGGACCATCCTCATGTAGGCGGCGAACTTGTCGGAACGGATGACCGGCCCGTTGTCCCCTATCTGTATGGTGCTGTGCGTCAAGGGATACATGACCAGCCCTGTGATGCCATGTCTGCGGAAATCCTCAAGCTCGGCTCTGAGAGCCTCTTCGGTGAACAGGTCCCATCGACTGCTGTCGCTATAGAGTCCCCAATGACGATCGGTCGGTTGAATCAACGAAAAAGGCAGGACCTGCAACCTGAGCGAGCGCCTTACGGTCTGTCCCCCTGATTCCCTGAAGACTACTTCCCCTTCGTAGACACCTGGCGGAGTGTTTGCCGGTACGTTGACCGTAAACCAGATCTGCGCTTGCTGGAAAGCGGCTAAAGCGAGGGTCGCCGAAGGAACCGGAACCCCCGCATGCACACCCCGAATCATGCGAATTCTGCTCTGAGGCATGTCCGGATCACGCAAAGGTACCAAGACCTCCGGAACAATCCAGAAGTCAGTGCTGTTCCAGTTGGTGCGTTGCGCCATATAATGCGCTCGATAGACATCGACGACTTGAGCGGGAATGACGTTTTGGTCAGGACCTGTCAGATCAGATACACTCACTTCGAGCGCCTCTACGTCGGATAAAGCGATTACACCCATGGTGAAAGGCGCGCTTTCTCCGGGAGTGGCAAAAACGGCCGGCTCTCGTTTGAGATCGTCTTCATCCGGGCGATAGCCATAGCGGATGGCCTCTACGACTCCGGGGGTGAAGACTTGCCAGGCAGATCCGTTCTGTTCAGGCCAGGGTCTGGCCGGAACGCTTTCCAAGGCCTCCGTGAAGCGCACACCGTACCTTTGCACCAAATGAAGGCGCTGCACATCAAGAACCTGTCCCCGGGAAGTGTGAGTCTCGATTTGCCAACAGAAGATGCCGTGCGTTTCCGGAGCCTGATCACCTAAGTCCACTGCGATGCCGTCCCAGGTGAGATCCTCATACGCCTGCCGCCACAGTATCCGTCTGTCGGACCCTCCGGGCTCGGCAGAGATGTCAGAGACGGATATCTCAACGACCAATCGGACATCAGCCAGCACGGCGGGGTCGACTTCCGGCCGAATCATCAGTGTCGGCAGACCTTTTTCGGTGGACTGTAAACGCCCCTTGACCAAGGGTCTGTAATCACCGAAGCAGAGCATACCGGAGGTCAGACACAGCTGACTGTTCAGAGCCATGATCGTCTGTCCGCCGGAATCTCGCAGTTGAGCGCTGAGAGCGTATGAACCGTTAGGCAGGGTGCTCGGCAGGATCCACGTTACGGGGCTGAGGGGTTTGGATATGGCCCATTGCTCCCGGACTACCGGCTCACCGAAGCCATCCATCAGAACGAACTGAAGTTCGGCGGCCCTCGCCGGGGGATCCGCATTCCAGTCAAAGCTTAGAGCCAACTCCCGGTCGGAGCGAATCACAGGAGGACGCTCCATGCCCTGTAAGAAAGGCACGATCAGACTCCCCGCTTGCGTCGATACCCCCGGTATCTCCGGAGAAAACCAAAGGTAAGCGTCCTCGATCACCCCCTCCGGGGCTCTCAACAGCTCCACAGTCCAGACGGCACCGTCAGCGTCTTTGGGGACCTCCACACTCAACACTTCGGGTGACGATCCCCACGACAGCAGTTCGCCGTGAATCGATCCGTCCGGCCTTCTGATCCGCAAGAGAAGGTTTTCGTTAGGCCCTCCGCCCTTTCCCCAGACCTCAAAAGAGCGGAGACCCTGAGGCACAAAGAAGTACAAAGGACCTGCGGCAAAAATGCTATGTACCTCCTGGTTTTGCCGGGCTGGTATCACCCAGCCGTCGGTCTCGGGTACCACTTCCACGGCATTGAGACCGGTCTCAACGACCAGGCGATACAGTCCGCTTCGAGGGGCTTCAAACTCCAGCGTTCCCCGCTCAGCAGGCTTTAGTATGAGTCTGCCGGGTCCGCTCACCTGAGGATCATCGACACTGACTGACACCTCATCGACATAGCGCCCGATCTGAACCGCCCTGGCAAAAACGCGGACAGGGCCGGGTTTGCCTACGTACAACAAGATCTCATGGTGATCTCTGAGAGTGAGACGACCCGGCGCCGCCCGATCGAGGTCATCGGCCAGCCTGACAGGAAGCCAACCCTCACCTAAGTGCCCCGCAAAGACATGCGGTGTGCTCATCAATATAAGGCATCCGGCGAGTAAAGCAAGCCAACCGAAACAAGAGTCTCTGACACGTAGCATTCGATTGCCTCCCAAATACCGAATTATGAGAAGCTTCTCAATCGACAACGCGGAGAATAGACCGAGGACGAAGACCCGTCAACGAAAGGTCTCGCGCCGTCTGCGGCCTGTCCGACAAATCAGATGCCGTCGTTACGTCGCGTATGAACCGCCTAACATGAGAGTGAGTGCATCCGCGATGGCCTCATTGATTCGGGAGTAGATGGCCTTGCGTGAGACTTCCTCGCTGCATCCGACCACACTGGCCGCCACTATCGGGGGGGCAAAACGGACATGAATGTGCCGTCCTTCCCGTTTGATCGCCACCGGAATAATGGGTGCCTGCGCACGGTGACTCAGCATCGCCGCGCCTGCCCTGAGAGCACCCAGACCCTCAATATCTCTTCGCCTGGTGCCCTCTACAAAGATGCCGATCACACGACCCTGCCTCAGCAATTCCGAGGCCGCGGCCACCGCCCGTCTGTCCGAGCCTCCTCTGCGCACAGGGATAGACCCCGTTCTGCGCATGTACCAGCCCACAACGGGAGCGCGAAACAACTCATCTTTCGCCATGAAGTGAACCTGGCGATCGACGGCTGCCGCGACGCAGAACGGATCTAGGTTACTCTTATGATTGGAGGCCAAAATGGCCGGACCGGCCGACGGCACGTGCTGTGCGTCAACCACCACGAACTTCGAACTCAGCCCGAGATACAGCCTTCCCGCAGTCTTGCCGATAGCGTACCACACTAAAGATCACATCCTTTTCACACCGCTACGCCGCTGTACGATCGACATGGCCGGGCACCTGGCACCAAACGCACGTACATGTCGTACGACGCCGTCACGCCACTCCTTCTGCCCGTCTTCATTAGTCTAACCCTCTTGGGGCGGTTGGCAAGAGTCTTGTTCCGGCAATAGTCAGAGCGATAGCTTGGTGTGGTGTTCTCCCCAATGCTCTTTACACCTGCATGGAAAAAGAAAAGGCCGTTGAACCGACCGCAGCAGGAATCCCATTGAACGTCCCCAACTTACACAGAAGTAGTAGCCCCAGCGGAGGTGAAGAATGAGCAACAGACCCAATATTCTCTTTTTTATGGTTGACCAGATGCAGGGTCGGGTTCTTGAACAGGATCATCCCTGCCTCACCCCAAACCTTGATGCCTTGGCATCCCGAGGCATCCGACTGTCACAGGCCTATACGCCCAATGCGGTCTGCTCCCCTTCCCGAGCCAGCCTCATGACGGGCTTGTTGCCCCATAACCACGGCGTGCTTGAAGTGATACACGTGGTGGATGAAGATCAGTGCTGTTTGCGTACAGACCGATTACACTGGGCACAACGTCTGGAGCAACTGGGCTATCGTACAGGCTATTTTGGCAAATGGCATGTAGAGAGAACGGAAAAACTCGAGGACTTCGGCTGGCAAGTTAACGCTGTCCCCGCCGACTCGCTCTATCGCCAACGCCAGAGTGCACTTCGGAGCACATCCGGAAGACAACGAGAGTTCCGATTGGCGCACTACATAGATCAGCCTCCGGGCTATAAACGCAATCTGCTCTATGGCGTCACGGACCAACCCCCGGAGAATCGTGGCATGGGGGTGTCCACAAGTCTCGCCGCGGACTTCTTGCAGGAGGTATTAGGCAAAAAGACGCCTTGGTGCTGTTTTGTCAGCATCTCCGAGCCCCACGATCCGTTTGTATGCTCGCAGGAGGCTTTCGATCTTTACGACGTCGACGCCTTAGAGCTGCCTCCGAATTTGCGTGATGATCTGTCTGATCGTCCCGGGCTCTATCGCAAGGCGGGCACTCCCTTTGCACACATGACCGCCCGACAGCATCGCGAGGCGGCAGCCTGCTACTATGCCAGTATCACGGAGATCGACAAGCTATTCGGCCGCCTGATCGACTTGGTAGATCAAGCCGGTGCACTCGACAACACGATCGTCATCTTCACCGGTGATCATGGTGAACTGCTCGGCGCTCACGGCCTCTACTGCAAGAACATCTCCGGCTTCGAAGAAGTGTACAACATACCGATGGTGATGGCAGGGCCAGGTATTACGGCGCACGGCACCGTCGATGCGCGCGTAGGGCTTCTCGATCTATGTCCCACCATCCTCGATCTCGTAGGCGCCGAACCCCTGCCGGATCTCGATCCCGACTCCCGTTCGTTTGCCCCGCTCCTGAAAGACGCTTCACTTGCAGCATCTTACGGAAGCGGCTACGCCGAATACTTCGGTGGGCGGTACCGTCTGACACAGCGCATCTATTGGGAAGGCGACTGGAAACTGGTCTTCAACGGCTTTGACTACGATGAGCTCTACAATCTGAGCCAAGACCCGTTTGAGATGCACAACCTCGCCTCAGACCCGGCCCATGAAGAGCGGTTACGACACATGTTCGCCTCCGTCTGGCGCCGAGTTGGCGACTCAAAGGACCATGCCTTGTTGAACTCTCATTACGGCGGGTTACGCCTGGCTCCCTTCGGACCAGGTGTGGCCGAAGACTGATGCTGGCAGGCCTCCCCTGCAGCACCATCAATTGTGGCGAGGATCCCGACCCTTGTAAGGCGTAAGGATTCAGTGCGGTACACATTTTCATGGGAGGCCTTGAACATGCGTTACGTCGCAACAGTACTCGTAGCATTCGTTCTTTTTGCAGTTGCCCCTGCCGCAGCTGAAAGAGTCACTACCATTGATACCATTGCGCTGCGGGAGAATGTCCTTTCCGTAGACCATGAATGGGTGCGTGATCTGACATCAGTGGGTATTAAGCTGGCAGCCGGGCGACAAACCGCGGACTCCGGAGAACTGACCCTCCTCGGTGGCGGGATCGGCAAGCGTTGGTACGTAGCGGCCCCGGGCAATGAGAACCATAGGGCCTACGCCGGCGGATATCTTTTTGGCCAACACATTTCACTCGATGACGGTCAGGATGTCGGAAGTCAGAGTGCCATCGGCTTGATCTCTGAGCTAGGAGTCAAAGTAAAAACGCGCTGGGGAGCCACGATCGATGTAGGTCCTGTGGTCACCATCCCAGTGTATGCCCAAGCTGTCTATCCCGACGGCGATGTTGAGACCACCGATTTTCGCTACACACCCATCACCAATACATGGAAGATAGGTGTAGGCTTCTCCTGGTAGTCAGAACATGACCCGCGGCAAAGACCGCGGGTCATCTCCACTCAGCACCATATCCGACGGCCGTCTGCTGAACCCCGGAGCCCATCACCGATCCCTCTACTTCCCCCATCCAATCCATGCCTGACAAAAATCATTCTTACAATAACCTTTAATTGCCTTTTTAGAAGGAATTGGGCCATTGGGTGCGAACCAAGGCGTCACTCGCAAGAGTCAAAATAAGGAAAGGTGTGATATCCTTGGTTTCCATCAAGACGTGTCGCTTCATTTTTCTCAGTGTAGTCGCGTTGTTGTGCGGAGCGATCTCT
>JBMNSS010000156.1:0-6266 GCA_050945315.1 Limnochordia bacterium
TTAGGGCGTCTTTGGGGGAGAGACGGGCCGCGGGATCCTGACCGTCGGATGCGGGGTCTTCATCGAAAGGGGTGCGCCAGATCAACAGGAAAAGGATGGCCAAAGGCACCAGAGCGGTGATATAGACATCGCGCCAGCTGAAATCCAGGTTGTTGGTCAACACTCCGGCGGCCTGAGGGCCCAGTATGGCTCCCAGACCGTAGAAAAAGTGCATGAGATTCATCATGAGTGCGGCTTTAACGGTGAACACCAGGGTCGCCATGGCGTTGGCCCCTACTTCGAAGAAGCCGAAGCCCATGTTGACGATCAGCAATGAAACCGAAGCCGCCCAGAAGTTGGGAGCGGCCAGGGTGGCCACGGCGCCGGCGAAAATGAGGGCATAGCCCATCAAGACGGATTTTTTGGTGCCGAAGCGATGCATAAAAAGACTGGCTATGAGACAGGAGATGACGTAGCCGTACCACGTGAAGGAGGCCAAGCCGCCTTGTTGCGTATAGGCGACACCGAACTCGGCCTTGATCAGGGGAAATGAGACCCCTTTGATGTTCTCGACCAAGCCGAAAGCCAGCATGGTGGCGTAGATGATGACGGAATAGATCAGCATGCGTGTGCTTCCCCCTGTCTCATGGATTACTCCTGTCCGGGACGGCTACTCGCCGGTCGAGGGAGGACATCCGCCTTGGGGCGTGGTACCCCCTTATATAAAGAAGGACGATCCGGGAGGTGGGAGTGCTGGAGGTATGGTTTCACGAAAAAGAGAGTGATCACCTGCACGTAGGACATAGAATAACGAAGGTCTTGTACCAGGGATGCTCCGAGTATCAAGAGATTGCGGTCATTGATACCGTGGAGTTTGGGCGTATGCTGGTTCTGGACGGCATAGCCCAGCTGTCGCTGCGGGATGAGTTTGTCTATCATGAGATGCTGGCACATGTCCCGCTGTTTACCCACCCTAACCCCAAACGTGTACTTGTGATCGGGGGCGGTGACGGCGGAACGATGGGCGAGGTTATCAAGCATTCGGAAGTCGAAGAAGCGCACTTGGTGGAGATCGACGGCCAGGTGATTGAGGTCTGCCGGGAGTTCCTGCCTCAGTTGGCCCGCAGTCTCGATGATCCCCGGGTCACCGTTCATGTGGCCGACGGCATACGGTTCATGAAAGAGCAGACGGCGGCCTATGACGTGATTCTGGTCGATTCCACCGATCCTTTGGGTCCGTCGGAAGGCCTTTTTACGGTGGACTTCTATGCGGATGCGGCCCGGGCCCTGCGCGATGACGGGGTTTTGGCGGTACAAAGCGAGTCACCGTTTTTCACCCCGGAGCTGGTACAGGATGTCTACCGGGCGATAGATTCCTGTTTCCCGCAGATCCGTCTTTACATGGCGACGGTTCCGATATATTCGCTGGCACCCTGGAGCTTCACCATGGGCAGCAAAAAACCTCAAGAGAGGATGACCTTCAGAAGAGTCGGAGAAGCCTTCGCTACGAGGTATTACTCCTCGGAGATCCATGAAGCGTCTTTTTGCTTGCCGCCCTATGTAAAGGAGCTTCTGGCCGAGCGGGAAGCCTAAAGGCTCTGTCTTGGCAGGAGGTCGGATGTTGCGAATCGTAGTAATCTCTCATGTCCGGATTCGATTGAGGTGTCTGTGTTGAGCAAAGAATGGCAGAACCGGGTTGCGGCAGTGATGCTGGCTTTGGCGGGATTCGTCCTACTCGTTTTGAACGCCCTGGATCTTTTGTGGGGATGGTTTATCTACCCTGACGGCACTTTGGCCATCGTCTTAGGAGTGATCATCGCCGGTGCACTCCTGTTGAGCAGGCCGGATCGACCGGATTCCGGTTGACTTGAGCCAATGACCAAGCGGCGCACTCTTGCATGCGGAATGTATGGCTGTGGATTTTGACTGATGCCCACAGCCTCTGCTTTCGGTGTGTCTTTTTTCATGGTCTCGCTTACAACAAGAATCAGGGCGTCAGCCGAAAAACGGGGGGCGGCGACACGTGAAATACAGAGCGTTGGGCACGACGGGGATGCGGGTGTCGGAGATCGGGCTGGGGGCCTGGCAGATCGGCGGACCCGTGCGCGGTTACTTCGAAAAGCTGGGTTGGATAGCTCACGGCTGGGGTGATGTGGATGATGCCGCCTCCGTGCGCATGATCCACGCCTTAGGTGATGTCGGTGTCAATTTCATCGATACGGCTGCCGTTTACGGAGCCGGTCACAGTGAAGAGGTTGTCGGACAGGCGCTGAAAGGTCAGCGGCAGAAGTGGATTGTCGAGACCAAAGGCGGCGAGGGTTTTGATCAAGACGGTATCAACTGGCGGGATTTCTCCCGGGAGAGACTGCTCCGTGAGATCGAGGACAGTCTGAAAAGACTGGCTACCGACTATGTCGATGTCTATCTTCTGCACTCGCCGAATGACGCCGTATTGGCTCAGGGAGAGTGCCTTGAAGCCTTGGAAGAGATTAAGCGATCGGGCAAAGCCCGCGCCGTCGGCGCTTCGATCTCCTGGACACAAATACCCTTCTGTATAGAGACGGGAATTATGGATGTGCTTCAGGTCCACGTCAATATTCTGAGTCCTTCGGCCGTGGCGGAGAATCTGACGCTCGCCGGTGAATCGGGTGTGGGTGTTGTTGCCCGGGGAGCCATGGGCTCGGGTTTTTTCGCCGGGAGTGTCGATGCTTCGACCGGTTTTCCCGACAATGATCGCCGCAGTTGGCAGGCTGATCAAAGCAAGAGCAGGTCAGCCGCGGTGGCTCAGGCTTTTGCCTTCCTGCAAACCCCGGAACGCAGCCTGGCGCAAAGCCTTCTGCGCTATCTGTTGGAACTTCGGGGTGTCTCCACGGTGATCGTGGGTTCGAAGAGCTTGGAGCACATGCTGGAAAACGCCGCCGCAGCGGACACTCCGCCATTGAGTGCTGAGGAGTTGGCTCGTATCGAAGAGGTACGGGCATCGCTTTAGGGTCATGGCAGGCGACATCAAGATTCCGTGTAAAATCAGATTTCTGGTTCGTAGTGAATATCAATCGGCACTAATACTGGCTGTCGCCGTCCCAAGGAGGTAAGCACCCGTGAGCTTCAGGAGACGAACGTGTGTCATATCCGCGGCTGCTTTTTGGATTCTGATCGTTCTCATGAGTCTTGGAGTGGCGGTGTTCGCCGATGAGACCAATCTCATCACCAATCCCGGCTTTGAGTCGGGTGAACAGGGAGGCCTTCCGGTCGGCTGGTCGGCGAGAGGGGCCAACAGGGATTGGGTGAAGCTGCTCGATGAAGATGCTTACGCCGGATCCTGGAAGGTGGGTCTTTATACGCCGGCTGATCGAACCTCAGGTTGGGGCATTCAAAGCGAGAAGATCCCCGTCACGCCCGGGTGCACGTATGAAGCGGCGGGGATGGTCAAGTTGTTCGGAGCCCGGACTCAGATTTACATCGAGTATTACGACGGTGCAAACAAGCGCATCAAGCCCTATGTCGGAGAGATGAGGGACAATGATGAATGGACACTGCTCAGCATCGTCGGAGAGGCTCCGGAAGGATCGGTCTATGCCCGGGTGTTGCTTTATATGCCGCCTAACGTTCCCAGTACCTACGCCTATTTCGATGAAATCACATTCCATGAGAAGTTCAAAGCTGAGGAGCAGGTCATGGAGGAAGACACCAAGCGGAATCCGGGGACTTTTTATGTCTCACCACGCGGGGATGACAAAAACAGCGGTAGTCTCGACTCTCCGTGGGCCACTCCGGAGTATGCCGCCCGTCGGGCGATTCCCGGCGACACGATCATCTTTTTGCCCGGTGAGTACGCCGGAGTGCTCAGACCCGTGCGCAGCGGCACGGCAGAGGCTCCCATCGTCTTTAAAGCGCTGGAGCGGCGGACCGCCCGCCTGATCGGCGAAGCGGGCGCGGCTTACGCCCTGGATATATCCAGGGTGGAGCACATTCATATAGAAGGCTTTCACATCAAACCCCAGTCGCCTCAGGGGCGATGGCTTTTGGTTGACCAGGCCAAGCATATTCGCATCGACGATGTGCGGATGGAGGATGCCAGGGGCGGGATGCCGTTTCTGATCACTCACAGTGAGCATATTCAGGTGCGTGACAGCATCATCCAACGCTACGAGGGCGGCAATATGGCCCGCGTCGGAGACTCGGCATATATTCTCTTTGAGGGCAACTCCATCTCCCGTACCGGACATAGTCCTTTTCAGTTTTACCCTGAAAGATCGACGCGCAACGTGGTCATCCGCGGCAACGTCTTCCATGCCGCCTGGGGTCGCAATTTCGAGTTTTTCGGCACCGATAGCATACTCTTTGAGCACAATATCGTCGCCAACGCTTTCGACGGAGGACGCTCGGCCAGCACTAACGCCAAGTTTGCGGTGGAGCACGGCATATTCCGCTTCAACCGGGTTTTTCGCAATTGGGGCGGAGCCTTGCATCTGTACACCTTTCGTGAGCAGTGGTTGAGCCACATCCGCTTGTACAACAACGTCTTTGACGACAACTACGAATACGGTATCGCCGTCAGCGACGCCGAGGCCCAGATGCGCGATGTAGTCTTTGTCAATAACATCTTCTCCCGCAATGACGTCCACGGCGGTCTGAGGCAGGTTCAGTTTCAATCGATGGGTGTACCCGAATCCGGATCGCACGGCGAGCGGATCCCTCGGGTTCGTTTCATGAACAATGTTGTGTCAGCCGGTGATTCGGCTTTTACCGATACCATCGCCTTCGGCGGGCATCGTCTGGATATCGATACCCTGGAAAGCGACACCTGGCGACAGCTGGTGCCGTCCAATCAGGCGGTTCATTTCGCGGACAACAGAGTTCTCTCTCCGCGGTTTGTCGACGAGGAAACCTACAACCACGCTCTGGAAGCCGGCAGTCCGCTCATCGACGGCGGAGGCTTCTTGACGCGGACGGTCGGTGCGGGAGAGGGCCGTACGATCCGGGTCGAAGATGCCATGTATTTTTACGACGGCTTCGATATCGAGGGTGAACAGGGAGACCTGGTGGCCGTCGGCTCCTCGGATCAGGTGGCGCGAATCGTCAAGGTGGACTATGAGACCGATGAGATCACTCTGGATCGCACCGTGAGCTGGAAAGACGGGGATCCCGTTAGCCTGTGCTGGTCCGGGCCGGCTCCGGATATCGGTGTTTACGAGCACGGTGCCGGCGGACGACCCTCCGTGCAAGTGGCTGCAATGCCTTTTCTCGTACGTCCCGGTGAGGAAGTCTCCTTCTCGGCGGTGCTGCACGGAATCGACGATCCGGTGGAGATCAAATGGCATCTGGGTGACGGCACGATCGCCTTCGGCCCTGAAGTGAAGCATGCCTATGACGAATCTTACGACTATCCAGTCAGGGTCAAGGTGACGACGAAGTCAGGGGAGGTCTTTCGTGGCACGGGCTACGTCGTCGTGGAGCAAGAGCGCTCAGTCAACGAGCCGTTGCTTCATTCCACCTTTGATAAGGACGATGAAGACTGGTGGTGGTACTGGAAGTGCTACAGGCCCGAACCGGTGGCCTGGAATCAACAGATCGATGGTGCCAGCGGAAACGGGGTACTGCGAATCGCCAATCCCGGCGGCGGCACCCTGCCTCTCAGGGTAGCTCCCGTCGAGTGGGACATCGATCGGTATCCGTGGGTGTTTTTGCGGTATCGCCTGTCCCCGGGTACACCCGTTGGCCTATATGTTCACGGGTTTGCCGACTCCGAGGGCCGAGGCCGCAAGAAATGGCTGGCCGTCACGGCCGGAGCGCGCAGCGCCCGCACGGGGCAGATGCCTCCCTATGAGTTGATCGATGACGGTGAGTGGCATGTGCTGCTTATGGATGTCCGGCATGTACGGAGCGATTTCCGGGATATTCGGGTCTTGAAGGGTCTGGGTATGGAGTCGGTGTCAGCTTCCCAAGAGGGAGACACCTATTGGCTCGATGAAGTGGCCATACTGCCGGATGAGTCTTTGGGCGACGATGAGTGGCAAGGGAAGCTGCTCGACAGACAACTGGGACATGTCGACATCCTAAGCCCCATCGAGGGAGCGGCGGTCACCGGAGAGCTGCTGCCTGATCTCAGCTTGGTGCGCTACGCTCCGGGCGATGATTGGCCTATCCGGCAGATCACGGTGAGCGTCGACGACCGGATCGTCTTTACCGCTTCCGATGCTCTTGAGCTCGCGGACTTGCGGATTGACACTGATGCCTTCATGGACGGTCCTCATGAACTAGCGGTGACGCTGACCGATGAAACCGGC
>JBMNSS010000157.1:0-6108 GCA_050945315.1 Limnochordia bacterium
GCCTTGGGTTGATCTTACACTGAAGTGGAACAAGCGTGAAAGCCCTATTCTCGGTCGGCACCTTGGCGTTTCGCACCTCGGCCATTTTTCGCAGCGACGATTCCAGCGTAAAGACCATGTGTCGCGTTCTCCAAGTCTCCACCAGCGGCTACCACGCGTGGCGTACGAGACCACCTTCTGCCCATGCGTTGCGGGATGAAGCGCTCTTGGAGAAGATCCTGGCTATTCACGAAGCCGGACGACAGGCCCACGGGGCCTCCTGAGCTCGGGGCCATGGGTGTGCGCGGTCCCGGAAAACGAGTGGCACGCCTGACGCGCCGGATTGGGGTTGAGGGCGTCAGCTGCCGAAGAAGTCGAGGTGCCACTAAAGACGATCCGAAGAACGACTCCTCGCCTGGATCTCGTTGATGGTGCATTCGCCGCTGCAGACTCAGGGATGCTGACGACCCAAGCGTTCACAGATGAAATGTCGCTCTGTCCGGCGACCGTCACCGATGTCGGGCGGTAGGGGGGCATGAGTGAGCGGATGACGCATCATTTGATCTACGCCGGGTGCGGGGTTTGTGGCTTACTGATGCACAAACCCACACCCTCACTGCGACGACATCCGTCACTTCTTGTGCCATCGCAGCCCCGGACTCATCCACTCGTGTTGTGGGGGGGCCGGCTCAGTTCTTATTCCAGTTGCCGAAGTGCCGGAAGCGTGTGACATAGTATCGCAATACCAACGATCAAGACTCCTGAAAGGAAGAACCAACGGTTCACCCCAATAACATCAGCGAATGCTCCTGAGACAACGAGGCCGATGGGCATGGCCAAAGACATGACGCTCCCTGTCAGGGAGAACACGCGCCCTAAGTACTCAGGGCTGATCCTCTCCTGGAAGAGGGCTGTCTGAACACCGCTGTAAAAAGGCACTGACAGTCCCATGGCCGAACAACATATTACAAAGTAAAGGAATCCATTCGGAGGCAGAGATCCCGAAACGACCAGACTGATCCCCATCAACAGGATCGATAGCGCTATCAACCGGATTCGCTTAAACCCTCCAAGCATGCCCAACAGCAAACCGCCACCAAACATGCCAAGAGCATAGGCGATTTCCGTAAGAGACACATGCATCGGTGTTCCGGCGAAGTATTCCATGGTCATCAGCGGATAGAGCGCGTTGATTGGCATATAAACCAGCATATACAGTGTTCCTACAAGCAACAAGGCACGCAACCCCTTGTTGTTCGTCAAGACATAGAACCCTTGTTTCATGTCCCCAAGCAGGTCCTGCCCTGACTTTCCTTGTTCTGTCCTGGTGAGCTTGGGGATGTCAACAAGTGACACGGCGATACATGCAACCACCGCACCCAGCACATCGATGGCAATGATCGCGTTTAGTTCCCAAGTTGAGTACAAAAGCGCCGCAACGGCCGGACTGACAATGTAGCTGATCGATTGCAGAGACTGAGTGTAACCGGCACACTTGGTCAGCTCTGCTTGCGGCACAAGGAGTGGGGTAACCGCACTGAGAGCGGGTGAGTGAAAAGCCGTACCGACACTACGGACAAACAAGACAGTCAGTACCATCCAGACTGATATGTCCATATACAGTGCGGCAATCGCTAAGACTGCCCCCGCTACTGCGATAGCCAAGTCAGCACCAATCATGACCGATTTTCGGTCGTAACGGTCAACCAGTACTCCAATGGCAGGTCCAAAAAGCCCGTAAGGCAGAAAGCCAATCAGGGAAGCCAGCGATAGCACCATCGCCGACCCCGTCTTTTCGGTAAGATAAAAGACAAATGTCATTTGCAGAATCGCACTCGTTATCAGTGAGACTGCCTGCCCGGCAAGTATTGTAAAAAACTTGTATTTCCAATTATCGATTGCTTGTGGCATGCCGTTCTCCCTTCGGTCTCCGTTTTTGCGGTTGTCCAGGCAACAAAAAAGGCGGATCAAGATCCGCAAGGCGGTCTTAGGTCCGCACACCGCTACCAGAAAGACATAGGGAACGCAGCCCTAATCGGCTGCACATGCCGCAATTATCCAGACCCATGCTTCAGTTCGCAAGATAAGCGTGACGAAAAACCCACGATCGCGGATTGTCCACCGGCTTTTTGTTGACGGCTTATCTTAGGCGAACTGAATACATAGATGGCATACCCTCCTCTATGACGATAACGCATAGACTATGCCACACTTGGCTGCGATCCTCAATTCTCGTCACCGATGCCCAGTGAGTCAAGAGTCATGGGGCTAAGGTTCCCTGCCTGTGTGGTGTCAGAGATATGTGATCGGTGGTATACCACTTTCATTGAGCCGGCGGCACAAGTGTGAAAGCCCACCCGAGGCTGTCCTACCCATATTCTTGATGGGCACTTGGGCGCTTAGTGTCATCGGCGGTGATAGACTGACCCTGGACGAAAAGACCCACCCCCCAGCGAGGAATTCTCCGATTCGCCTTAAGAGTCGGAGGCGGTTAAGAACAATGCTGGAGGGTGGAGCGGGATCCCGACGGAGCTCTGAAACGCAAGCCGCGTGCCAAGCGGACGCCGAAGTTGGATCCCTACGCGGAGTATATCATGCAACGCGTTGCGGAGGAAGTAGGCAATTGCGTCGTACTGTTGAGAAAAATCCGGGAACAAGGTTACACGGGCGGATACGCGATCCTCAAGGATTTTGTCCGCCCGTTGCAACACAGAGCCCCAGGCCGAACTACGGTGCGCTATGAGTGAGGTTCGGTGATCCTGGAATGCGCTGACTGCAGAGGCGGTGCTCAGTCCGGGAAGCAGGGGGCTTTTGGTCATACCCATGATCAAAAGCACTACCTGCGCGATGCCAAGGGTCCTTTCGGCGATCTCGACAAGTGATGGGCCGAGATCTCGGTCAAGGGCGTAAGGCCGGGTGACGCCCGGAGCCTGCTGAAGGGCGACGTTGACGAAGCCGATGAATGAGGATCGTCAGGTAAACCAATCAGTCAGGGCAAAGCCCCGATTCTACAGTGTCCTTTGGTACTACCTATACTTAAAACACTTCTGTCTGTCCCTTTGACGGGAGCGCTTTGGTCACTGTCCTCGGATTCAACACCAAGGAAGGTCTGAGTCTCTCTAAAGCCGTTCTGTGGCACGATGACGGATCCGGCCAAACGCGCGTAAAGAACGGCTTGCTATCCACTCTTCGACAAGGGGATTGGAGCGGCCTGACCACCTGTGGCGGAAGAAGTTTTTAAAATAGTTACAAGCGGAACGAGGGGCCTGCTGTCCGACGGCGAAATCTCAGACATTGACGGTCTTCATGAAGACGGGAGGTAAAACGCTGTGGACAAGTTGAAGGTCGGAGTACTGGGCTTGCGTCGGGGACTGGCGCATCTGCGCAACCTGCTGCTTCTTGACAACGTTGAAGTGATAGGTGTATGTGACCGTTTGCCCATGCTCCAGGAGAGAGTGGCACCGATGCTGGCTGATCGCTCTACCCAGATTGTCTCGGAGTATGAGGAACTGCTGGAGCTTAAGCCGGATGCGGTGGTTGTCTCGACGAACGGTAAGTTGCAGGCTAAGCATTCCATCCAGGCCTTGGAGGCCGGATGTGCGGTGCTCTCCGAAGTACCCGGGGCGTACACGGTGGAGGAAGTGGTACAGCTGCGGGCCGCAGTTGAACACAACCGCGGATTCTATATGTTTGCCGAGAACGCTTGTTTCTGGGACTTCATGCGTTACTGGCGCAAGTGGGTCATCGAAGGGCGCCTCGGAGCGGTGTCAATGGCTGAGGCCGAATACGATCACTACTTGCCGAACACCTTGGATGCCATCGACGGCACCAGGCTGACGCCGAGTCAGGCTCTCGGCCGCAAGGATGTGGCACCGATTTGGCGAGCCGACCAACCACCGATCCAATACCTCACTCATGACTTAGGCCCCTTGCTCGAAATGATGGATGATCGCTGCGTTTCTGTCACGTGCCTGGGCGCCCCTTGGTGGAATCCGGAGACCCCTCTGCGCAGCGACGGGCACGTGGCTCTCTTTGAGACAGCCAAGGGCAGCCTGATTCGAATCCTGGTCACTCTAGGCACCGCCGTACCATCGGATCATCGTTTCCGACTGATGGGCACCGAGGGCTCGGCGGAGTTGTTCTTGTATGAAGGATTCACACGTGTGCACGGCCCTGCATTCAGTGATTTTTCGGGTTGGTCCAAAGCGCCCTTGTCCATCACGGCGCCCGGGCAGGATGCGAGCACCGGCCACGGCGGCTCAGATCTTTTGATGATCCGGTCCTTTGTTAACGCGGTGCTTGAGGGCAAGCCGTCTCCGATTGATGTCTATCGCATGGCGGACTACACCGTACCGGGAATCATGGCCGCCGAATCAGCGCGTTTGGGCGGCACACCCGTTTCCATACCTAATCTGCACCGTGGGCCCTATGCGGGGACTCGTTTCTGGGATGTCGTCGGTCTTCCGGAGGAAGAACCGCCGTTGGAGGCTTGGGAACCGGGCAAGAAGTAGTGTGCGCAATACGTAGGGTTGACTTGTATTGAGCAGTTGAGAGGAGCCACTCCCCCGATCGTTTCCGGGTTGGGGGAGTGGCTCCTTGGAGATCACCGGCGTTGCTTTGTACGATCGGGATTGGTGAGCAGCAAATACAGCAGCAGGCCTGTTCCGGCCAAGAAGAAGACCATCATGGCGGCGACGGCTATAAACATCTCGCCGGTGGCATAGCGAGAGGTCAATGCGGAAAAGAGGCTAAAAAGGAGCAATCCGACGGCGACGGCGTGCATGCTGGCCCGCGGCCTGTTCATGCTGTGTTTGGTGCGCGTCTCACGTGCCAACACGCAATATGTGATCACCGTTCCTCCGATGACAACAAAGATGCCGTTGCCCACTACGGCAGTCGGTTCCATCTTCATGTAGTAAGTCATGGTGAGCGTGAAAAGGCCAAAGAGCACCAACAAGACACCCAAGACAAGGCCGCTGTTTGAAACACGAGCCTCTATAGTGGAACAGCCCGGATGGACTTCACGTCGCGACAAACGGTGCATCTCTTCCACCAGTGTGCTGAGGCTGCCCATCGACACGATGGCCTCCCGGAAAGCTTGTTCCTCATCGAGACCGCGCCGACACAGATCAAGCGTCTTCTCGCGCAGGTTGCCGGCCAGCTCTTCCTTCAAGTCAAAGAGCTGTTGACTCGGCTCAACGTCACGGAATGTATCATCTATGAATCTCCGGATGCGCTGATCCAGCTGACGGCTATCCGTCATTTTCATTGCCCCCTCTGACGAGCCTGTCGAGGATGGCCCTGGCGAACTCCCAGTCGCGGCAGTCTCTTTTGTACTTCTGGCGACCCTGTTGGGTGATGCGGTAGTACTTGCGTCTGCCACCCTGAGTCTCATCGCCCCAGTAGCCCACGATGAAGCCATCCTGCTCAAGCCTGCGAAATGCAGCGTATAGGGTAGCTTCTTTTAGCTCGTATTGGTTGTCGCTTAGTTCAAGGATCCGCTTATAGATCCCGTAACCGTAGTTGTCCCCTTGTCGTAGCACATTCAGGATGATCGTATCCGTGTGACCTCGGATGAGATCGTTCGATATTACACCGGCCATAGTTCATCACCACGCTGCGACTATTATAAGACATAGTACTGTGTCTGGCAAGGCACTGAGCACAAGAGTATGGATACGTCCACGGTAACGTATCCATACCTGTCGCCATTGGCATGCCTTCAGCTATTGCTGCTCATCCATCTGTTTCAGGGCCCGGATCAGGCCGGCGTAGAGGGTCATAAAGCGCGTTTCATCCAGCGGCTTGGTGTCGTTCCATGTGGCGCTGACGGCATAAGCCTTGCCGGATTCGCTCGCCAACCATGTCGTTAGGTTGATCACCCCCGGCTCTGATCCGCCTTTGAAGGCTATGCGCTGCCAATCTTCGACAGAAGCAATACCGGGATTGATGCTCATCAGCGGCAGATCCTGCACATAGGCTATGAGATTCACCAGTTCTCCGACGGTGAAGAACCACTCGATTTCCAAGGCCAAGGGGCCATCGGAGAACGCAGAGACATCGGGCAATGCTGCCGTCCGGATGGCAGGGAGCATCTGTCTTTTTGCTTCCCCATCGCCGTCAAGATAG
>JBMNSS010000158.1:0-6084 GCA_050945315.1 Limnochordia bacterium
GATGCAGCCGTCTGAACTGGTCGGCGTGAACGTGGTGTCCGATATTCGTGAGCTGCAGGACACGGAGGCGGCGCTATTGTGCCTGCCCACTCGCTTGATCCCTGAGTGGGCTGAGCGGATTCTGGGGATGGGGATTCACACCGTAGATGGCTACGACATCCACGGTGAGTTGGCGGATATGCGTCAGCATTTGCATCGAGTGGCGCAGCAGGCAGGATCGGTGGCGGTGATCTCGTGTGGATGGGATCCCGGGACGAACTCCCTCGTGCGGGCCCTGTTCGAGCTGATGGCACCGCGGGGGATTACGTACACAAACTACGGGCCGGGCATGTCACTGGGACATACGGTGGCGGTAAAAGCTATCGCCGGAGTCAAGGACGCGCTGTCCATTACGATCCCGGCCGGGATGGGCGTACACAAGAGAGCGGTCTATGTGGAGCTGGAGCCGGGAGCTGACTTCAGTGTCATCGAAAAAGCCATCAAGTCCGATCCGTATTTCGTCAATGACGAAACCAGGGTGACGCAAGTGGAAAGTGTTCAGAGCCTGATCGATATGGGACACGGAGTGCTCCTGGAGCGCAAAGGTGTCTCATCGGAGACGGATAATCAGCTGCTCAAATTCGATATTCGCATCAACAATCCGGCGTTGACGGCGCAGGTCATGACGGCTTCCCTGAGGGCAGCCTCACGACAGGAACCCGGGTGCTACACGATGCTCGAGATCCCCATCATTGATTTTCTCCCGGGTGAGCGAGAGCGTCTGATACGCCGTCTTGTGTAGCGGCGGATGTCAGTGGTGAAGACGAAGTGCATAGGACACAGTATCCCTTTTCACAGTTGTAACGCCGCAGCTCCAGCGGGGCGAAAAGGAGCCCTTGCTTAAAACCGGTGTGTAGTCCGTGCCGTCTTCCCACGGAATACCCTACGAGCAGGCCGATCAATAGAATCAGGGTACCCGGGACCAAAAAGGGAATCATTTTAGGATCACCGTCCCCGGTCGTCGATGGAAGATGAGGTCGATGGAGGCTGCGACCAGTAGTGTCAATCCAGTGAGAAGCGGGCTTAAGGCTCCACTGACTGCCACGCTAAGCAAACCGCTCAGTGCCACTTCACCGACCCCGTAGCGATGGCACCAGTTTCGGCCGCCCGTGTAAGAGTCGATTCGCAGATCAATAAGATCGTCCAGAGCCTGTATAGTGAACATCGTCATCAGGGCCCACGTCATGATCAAGGGGCCCGCGCCTAGGGCACCGATGACGATGGCGAGCAGGCTCTCTTCGTATCCTCGCAGGCGAGAAGGAAGTACTCGAGTGAGTTCGCCCGCCATCCCGATCGCATAGGCACTTAGGAAAACAGCAGCCGTCAGCTTTGACGACAGAAGGCTGCCTATACTCAAACCAGCGAGCGCATAGGGCAATGAGGCGCTTCCAAAGCGATGAGCCGGAGTGGGTACTCCCTGCAATAGGTCAATGGGAGCATCCAGATAGTCATCCATGAGTCGTATGGCAAGGCCGACCGTCCACAAACCGGCAAAGGCGGCCAAAAGGCTGCCGTAGGAGGAAATTCCGGCATCTTGCCCCACTCCCCCAAGCAACGAGAGGAATCTACACCCAGCTCCACACAAAGCGTCTCACTTCCTTAAAACCGTGACCATACAGAGCCGAAATCGGGATGATGAGATGGCCTGTAAACTCCTTGCGGATGACCTCCAAACCTGTGGTTGCAGCCGGCAGATCCATCTTGTTGGCCAAAATACAGTAACCCCCGCGCATCTGGGCAAACTGTGCCACCTGGTAGTCCACTTCTCCGATGGCGCCGACGGCGCCTCGTTCGGCTGCTTTGGACGCGTCCACCATGTGTAATATGGCGCGTGCCTCGCGGACGTGTGCCAGCGTTTGCGCCATTGCCCGGCGCACTTCAATATCGGCGTGAATGCCGTCCATGAGCCCGCTGGTATCGATCAGTTCAAAGCTCTTAGAGCCCTTTCCCGCCGGCAACTCCAGCGTGACTGACTGCAGACGGCGCGTCTGGTGCGGAACCGTGCCTGAAAGATCACGAACAGCGGTCTCTACGGCATAGGCTTGTACTTGGCGGTTTCCCATTGGATCCAGGCTGGTCACCTTTACGTGAGACATACCCAGATAGCGGGCAAAATGAAGAACGAAGAGGCTCTTCCCCACATTTGTCTTGCCGATGACTAAGCACCTGCTCACCAATCGAAGGGTACCTCCTCGATGTCTGTCTCATGGATCAGCATTAGGTCTGCGCGAGTGATTGTCTTACAGTCGATCAGACGCACGGCTTGCTTGCGGATGGCTCGTTCAACGATGTTTCGAACCAAGCGAGCGTTTCCGAAGTGCGGATCTTCGCTGTCCAGTGCCCTCTGCAATATGTCCTTGAGTCTGCTTCTGGCTCCCGGGGAGAGTCGGTACTGACGCTCTTTTACCATCAGTTCTGCAATTCGCTGAAGCTCATTGAGGTCGTAATCCGGGAAGTCAACCTGTATTGGAAAACGAGATCGTAAACCGGGGTTGCATTGAAGAAAATAATCCATCTCATCTCGATAACCGGCGAGGATGAGTATCCACTCGTTTTTGTGATCCTCCATGGCCTTCACAAGACTGTCGATCGCTTCCTTGCCGAAATCCTTCTCCCCGCCGCGGGCCAAAGAGTAAGCTTCGTCGATGAAAAGAATGCCACCGAGAGCCCTTTTCACGAGTTCTCTGGTTTTTTGAGCCGTATGGCCGATGTATTCACCGACCAGATCGGCCCGCTCCGCTTCGATAAGATGGCCCTTAGACAAGACCTCCAGCTCCCGGAAAATGCGGCCAAAGATACGGGCCACGGTCGTCTTACCCGTCCCTGGATTGCCCTTGAAGATCATATGCAGGACAACGGGCTCGGCGGCCAGCATCTCGGCCTTTCGTCTCAGCTGGATCTCCACGAAGGCTCGGACTTCACGCACCAGTTTCTTGATCTCGTCCAGCCCGATCAACGAGTCAAGTTCTTCGAGTACTTGGGCGATTCGCGTGTGTTTGTCCTTGGCGTCCTCGGCCGATGGTCGAGGTCGTGTCTCGGACGAACGCCGTGACACCGTCGGGTGGACCGGCATAGAGTCAAGGCGCCGAAACATGGAGAAGGCTTCGGCGGGTGTCAGCTGGCCTTGCTCAAAAAGAAGGAGTATTTCCTCTGGGGTCTGTGGTAGGGACACGAGGAGGCTCACCCCCCCTTTACGGCACTTCACTTCGCATATATATGCCCGAAGGGGATGAACCATGTTGAATTGTGGTCAAAGACAGGGTGGACCCTCTTTGTACCATTCCAGTTGGTGACGAACGTGTGAAGTGATGGCCTGTGCCGCCGTCGTCGGATCAGGCCACTGGCTCAGATCAAACCATTGTATCTTGGCTTGATGTCGAAACCAAGTGTATTGACGCTTGGCGTAGCGGCGTGTCGCTTGCTGCAGACGGGCGACGGCCTCCTCAAGTGAGCATTCACCCTCCAGAAAACGACGCATTTCTTTGTACCCGAGCGCTTGAGCAGCCACGGAGCCTTCTTTGAGGACTCCGGAAGCCAAAAGATCCTCGGTCTCCTGCAACAGCCCTTGTTCAACCATCACTCTTACCCGGTGGTTGATGCGGTCATACAACTGCTGACGAGGACGCGTCAAACCGACTTGTACCGTTCGGTAACGAGGTTCTACCTCCTCTACAGTCGCCTGAGCCAGATGCTTCGACATGGGGATGCCGGTCTGAGTGAAAATCTCCAGGGCTCGGATGACGCGGCGGATATCATTGACATGTAGGCGAGCCGCACTCTCCGGATCTACTTCCGCCAGGCGGGCGTGGAGTGCCTCCGCACCCTCTGTCCGGGCAAAATCCGTGAGTTCTCTGCGCAGCTGAGGTGATCTGCTGGTATCAGGAAAAAGGAACTCGCCGAGGACTGCTTTTATGTAAAGACCCGTTCCACCGCTTAGAACCGGCAGATTACCGCGCTCGTGTATCCGGGCAATGGCTTCACGGGCCAGATCGCGATAGCGAGCGACGTTGAATTCCTCGTTCGGATCGACAACGTCCAGAAGATGATGCGGCACTCCTTTCATCTCCACCGGCGTTGGCTTGGCTGTAGCGATGTCGAGTCCGCGGTAGACCTGCATAGAGTCCGCACTCACCACCTCGCCTTGCAGACGTAACGCCAACTCAATGGCGACAGCCGTCTTCCCTACGGCCGTAGGGCCGACAAGAACCAACAGAGGCGGTTGTGATGTGATCTCGTTCACTGGGAAACCCCCTTGCGTGCATTTTGCAGCAGATAAACGACTCTGCTGCGACGACCTCCGCGGATATCATCCCATTCCCGATCGCTATGCAACGGGCCATCTCTTCGGTCTTTAACCACCACACACCTCCGCGCTACGGTAGAGGCCATGCTGAGGGTCTCGTCCGTCAGAGGGGCGTAGTTGGCGAGCGGGCGCAAGGGCGCTATACCGTGACTGGCAGCCACCGGTTCGGAGAACATCGGGTCGAAGTAGACAATATCGAAGCTGGCGGGCTGACAGGAAGCAAGAAACTCTCTGTGATCGATATGGCGAACCCGGACTCGGCGCATGGCAGCATTGAGCGCTTTACTGTCGCCGGAATAATGAGACAACCCTTCCTTGAGCAGAAGAGCCAACACTCCTACGGATTCCAGCGCGAGCACTCGACCTGTGGGACCGACAACATGGGCGCACACCACCGCATCGGAGGCCAGACCGGCTGTGCAGTCTAGTACGTGATCACCCGGACGCAGCTGCATGGCTTCCACCATGTGGTCGCTGCCGCCACGCCGAAGGGCCGCCACTCGATGATGCGCCATGCCCGGGTGGTAGTACAGAACACCGACTCCCGGTGTCCATACGGAGAGTCTCTCTTCCGTCACGACAAGAGTACCGGTCACCGGACGTTGCAGGCTTTGCGCGGCGAGTTCTATGACCTGGGCCAATGAATGCCCGGCCCGAGGTATGTAAGGTACATGCAAAGCGCGCGCATAGCGGGTAGCACGTCGGATATCAACAGGCGTAGAACGCCGTGAGGTGGTCACTGCTACATCCATAATATCATCGCCTCAAGCGCGGCCGAATCTCCTTTCCAGTTCCTTTCGATCTATAGCGATCATGATCGGACGACCGTGGGGGCAGGCAAATGGATTGGCGGTCCTGGCCAATTGACTCAATAAAGCCCGTTGGGCGACCAATTCAAGGTGTCGGCCCGCTTTGAGGGCCGCCTTGCAGGCTATCATGGCCGCCGCTCGTTCACGACGTCCGTCACCGCCTTCGTTCCACATGGAGACGATTTCAACGAGCAATTCGGACAAGCCGACTTCGTCAGGCTTATCGCTTACCTCGAGTGGAGTTGAGCGCAGGACGTATGTTGATCCGCCAAATGATTCCAGGGCAAAGCCCATATCCGACAGATCTTGACGCCTGCTGTCTATCATCGCCGCTTCCGAGGGTGTGAAGGTCAGTGTCAGAGGTGACAATAGCATCTGAGCCGCAGAGCTCGTAGGACGGGCGAGAACGCTCTCGTACAGGATGCGTTCATGTGCCACATGCTGATCGATCAGCCACAAGCCATAGGGAGTGGCCACGGCGATGAATGTGTTCAGAACCTGTCCCATTGGTGATGCTTGGGAGAGGAATCGTCTGACCGCCTCCGCCTCAGGCGGAGTCTCTTCTGCGGCAAGGGGAGCGCGCATGTGGTTTAAGAGCTCTTGCTTATCGGCACCGGCATCCGTGGTCGGTTTAAGGTTGGCCAACAGCGGCGGCGTGCTATGTACTTCCTCTTCCTTGTTGTTCGGCTCTGGCTCCTTGACGAGATCAGCTTCCAGAGTATTGGCCGATGAGGCCCACGTCCGATGTCTCTGGGAAGATGCCGGTTTTTTCGCCGGTGACAGGCGAGGCATCAGATTGGAGCCCTGAAGAGCCGCTCGTACGGCCAACATCACTTCTCTGAACATCTCGCTGTCGTTACGAAAGCGCACTTGTGTCTTGGCCGGATGCACATTGACATCGACGAGAGTAGGATCTACCTCCAAATGCAGTAC
>JBMNSS010000159.1:0-6030 GCA_050945315.1 Limnochordia bacterium
GAAGAGCCGCTCGTACGGCCAACATCACTTCTCTGAACATCTCGCTGTCGTTACGAAAGCGCACTTGTGTCTTGGCCGGATGCACATTGACATCGACGAGAGTAGGATCTACCTCCAAATGCAGTACGGCCACCGGAAAACGTCGCGCGGGCAGCATGTTCTCATAGCCCTTTTCCATGGCGGCACAGATGAGACGGTCTTGCACCCATCGGCCATTGACAAAGACAGATTCATAGGTGCGGTTTGATTTATTCTCCTCCGGAGGCGAGACATATCCGCCGATGGTAACGACGGCACTCTCCCATTCAACGGGGACCATCTTGCGGGCCAGAGAACTGCCGTATATGGCACCGATGGTGGCAAGGAGATCACTGCCGCCCGGTGTACGCAGCATACTGGTATTGTCTCCTATCAGATGAAAGGCAATACTCGGATGTGCCAGGGCCATATGAGTGACATACTCGGCGCAGTGACGTTTCTCCGTGGCAGCCTGCCTCATGAACTTCAGACGGGCAGGTGTGTTATAGAAAAGGCGTCTTACAATCACGGTGGTTCCCGGCGGGCCTGCCCAAGGGCCTTCTTCTTCTACACGTCCCCCGGCGATCGTAAGACGCGTGGCCTCGTCTGCATCGGCAGTGCGCGAGATGATCTCCACCTGGGAACATGAAGCAATAGACGGCAAGGCTTCTCCCCGAAATCCAAGTGACAGAACACGGATCAGGTCCTCAGCAGAAGCGATTTTGCTGGTGGCGTGTCGAAGGAAAGCAGTCTTCAGCTCCTGCCGTCTGATACCACTGCCGTTGTCCGTGACTCGGATAGACTCCTTGCCCCCATCGCGTATCTCGATTTCAATCTGGCGGGCGCCCGCGTCAATGGCGTTTTCGACAAGCTCCTTAACGACGGATGCGGGGCGTTCCACGACCTCGCCGGCAGCGATCTTGTTGGCTACATCTGTGGGAAGCACTTGGATGGCGCGCATCAGGCCTGTCCTCCTTCGAGCTCTTCGCGAGCGCGTTCGCGCAAGGTGAAAACGAGTGTGAGCGCTGCCAGTGGCGTCATGTTTTCGGCATCGATCTCCGCCAGTTCACGCACGAGCCGAGATGGCGGGGTGTCCGGCACAAACAAGGGGATCTGCATCGGCGCTGATTCCCGCACGACCTGGCTCTTGGATTGAGAGGAGCCTGACGGAGGTGGCACCTCATCTAACAGAGGACCCGATACCAGGCGTTGACTCAGGCGCACATGCTCATTAGACTCAAGCTCACTCAGGATGTGTTGAGCAGAGTCGATGACAGCTTGCGGAAGGCCGGCCAGACGCGCAACTTCAATGCCGTAGCTGCGATCTGCGCTGCCGGGTACGATGCGCCGCAGAAAGACCACTTCGCCTTCTCTCTCGGTCACGGCCACACAGTAGTTTTGAACGCGTGTGAGCAGCTTGGCCAGCTCAGTCAGCTCATGGTAGTGTGTGGCAAAAAGGGTCAGGGGACGACAGTCAGGTGAGTTGTGCAAATACTCTGTCACCGCCCAGGCAATCGACAACCCGTCAAAAGTGCTGGTCCCCCTGCCTACTTCGTCGAGTATGACCAAGCTCTTGTCCGTGGCGCAATTCAGTATATGGGCCACCTCATTCATCTCTACCATGAATGTGCTCTGTCCGGTAGCCAGATCATCCGATGCCCCTACCCGAGTGAATATGCGGTCTACCAACGTAATGTCAGCTGATTCCGCCGGCACAAAAGACCCTACATGGGCGAGCAAGACCAACAGGGCCGTTTGGCGAAGATAGGTGCTCTTGCCCGCCATGTTGGGTCCCGTCAGAATCATGATTTGCCGCTTGGCCGCCTCCATGTGGATGTCATTGGGTACAAATGACTGGTCCTCAAGTACGGCCTCAACTACAGGATGACGACCGGCTTTGATGTTAAGGCGTCCCGCTGTGTTGATGCGTGGCCTTACGTAGTGGCGGTCACGGGCCACTTGGGCTAAAGAGCAATAGATGTCCAGTTCGGCCAGTGCATGGGCTACAGCCTGAATGCGTTCGACCTCTTCAGCGATGCGATCCCGCAGTTCACAAAAGAGCCGGTACTCAAGCTCCATTACTCGTTCTTCAGCACCGAGAATTAGGGCTTCTTTTTCTTTCAGCTCGGGAGTGACAAAACGCTCAGAACCGGCCAAGGTCTGTCTCCGTTGATAATGCTCCGGTACGAGGTTGAGATTGGCGCGGGTTACCTCAATGTAATAGCCAAAGACTCTGTTGAAGCCCACCTTTAGTGATTTGATACCCGTTTTTTCCCGTTCCTGTTGCTCCAGGCCTGTGATCCATGCCTTTCCGTCGTGCTGGGCTTCGCGCAACCGGTCCACTTCGGCGTCATAACCAGGGCGAATCAGCCCGCCCTCCTGGATGGAGATCGGCGGGTTTTCGACAAGTGCCTCTTCGATCATCTGCGCGATATCACTGCATGGGTCGAGGCGTTTGAGTAACGAACGCAGTGACGGGACCCGGGCCACCTCCTCGACAAGAGGCAGGATGGCCGGCAGCTGTTGCAATGAACGGGCCAGAGCGTTCAGATCACGTCCGTTGGCGGTACGCAGAGCCACCCGACCGGCCAGACGAGGAAGATCGTACACTCTCTTGAGGAGCTCACGTAGTTCACTACGAGCCAAATCAGCCTCTGTGAGACTCTCTACGGCATCGAGGCGGTTATTTATGGCGTCGCCGTTTAGCAAGGGTTGCTCCAGCCATGTCTTTAACAGACGGGCCCCCATGGGAGTACGGGTCTGGTCCAGCACCCACAGCAATGTAGCGTGGCGTTCGCCGTCGCGCAACGTACGAGTCAGTTCGAGATTGCGTCGCGTAGTATGGTCGAGCATCATGTGAGACGCTGTGTTGTAGGGAACCAAACGGCTGATATGCGACAGCTCTGTTTTTTGGGTTTCGCGCAGATATGAGATGATTGCCCCTGCAGCTTTGGTGGCTTCCCGCAGATTCTCACATCCGAAGCCTTCGAGCGACAGCACTCTGAAATGGTCGAGCAATGCTTGTCTGGCCGGATCGTAGTTGAAGAGCTCAGAGTGGACTTCGGGGGCGTAAAAGCCCAGCGCTTTAACCCTGTCGCTCGCCGGTGAGGGAAGGCCTGTCATCAGAAGCTCACTGGGACTGACTCGGTGCAACTCTGAAAGAACGGTGTCGGACGCATTTTCACCTTTGATTTCCGTACAAAGAAACTCGCCTGTCGAGAAATCACAGACAGCAATCCCCCACACGCCTCGGTTCTCCGTCACCGCAGCCAGGTAACGGTTTTGCCCGGGTTGCAGTGTGTCATCAAGAGCCGTTCCCGGGGTTACTATACGGACGACATCGCGTTTGACAATTCCCTTGGCCGTACGGGGATCCTCAAGCTGTTCACAGATGGCCACTTTGTGACCCTTCTGCACTAGGGTTGCCAGATAGGAATCGGCCGCGTGGTGGGGCACGCCACACATGGGGATACGCTTCCCCTTCCCCGCTTCACGGGATGTGAGCGTGATGTCCAGCGCTTGCGCGGCGATCTCCGCGTCCGTGCCGAACAGCTCGTAGAAATCCCCAAGACGAAAGAAGACAAGGCAGTCCGGATACTGCCGTTTGATCCGATTGTACTGCATCAGCATGGGTGTTTGTTTGCCCACAGGCGGAGACCTCCCACCTAAGGGCTTTTCGATGATTAATCGTCATCCCCTGCCCGCTCGGTTTCAGAGGGCTCGAGGAGGTCGAAAGGCGGGTTGCTACTGCAAGGGGCCTTTGAGATCGGGGACAGGAAATGCGATTCCTCTTCCCAATAGGGAACGCGTTTGAGAAGGTGGTGGAGGGAGACCTCTTCCACTCGCGACAGATAACCTTTGTACTCCGGCAGCCTACCGGCTTCATCGGCCGTAATATTGCAGAGGATTCGGCCCGGTTCTACGCCCATGACGAGGCTCGCGGGGATAAGGACTCTCAAGGCTCGCGCCGAGTCGTAGACCACGAGATAACGCACAGTCCATAGCCGTCGCTCTACAATCTGGGCGACGGCATGTCCGAATGACCGTCCATCACTCGAGCACAGCTCGCATTGCCAGATGTCTCGCGGAGTCTCTTCATAGAGGCTCGCCGCGGGATTAAGGGGGTGGTCAGACACCTGTACCCTCCAAACCAAAGGTATTGGCAGCGTCAATGCGTACAAGACGTAGTGTACCCAATTCCGACGGTTCACCGGCGAAAATGACCAACTTGTTGGTACGCGTGCGCCCGGCCAATGTTCTCGGCTCCTTGCCGACGCCGTCAACAAGCACTTCCATCTCCTGCCCGATCAGTTCGCGGTTTCTCGCCAAGCTTATCCCGTTTTGCCGCTCGATAAGACGGTTGATGCGTTCTCTCTTGATGACATCGGGAATCTCTCCGGACAGCCGCGTCGAAGGGGTGCCCGTTCTGGGTGAGTAGATGAACATGAAAGAACTGTCAAAGCCGACCTCTTCCACTAAAGAGAGTGTCTCCCTGAAGTCCTCCTCGGTTTCTCCCGGGAATCCAACGATCAAATCAGTGCTGAGCGCCAGACCGGGAACGGCGGACCTCAGCTTCTCCACCAATCTGACATATTCAGCTCTGGTGTATCGGCGGCCCATACGGCGCAACGTGCGATCCGAACCGGCCTGAACCGGCAGATGAACGTGCTCGCATACACTGTCGCAATCCGCGAGGGCGGATATGACATCGTCTCCCATGTACTTGGGGTGTGGCGAGGTAAAGCGGATCCGTCCTACATTTGGCAGGGCATCCATCTGACGCAAGAGTTTGGCAAAGCTGGTCTTCTCTTCCAAGTCACAGCCATAGGCATTGACGTTTTGGCCCAGCAAGGTGATCTCTCTGCTGCCTTGGGCGATGGCCTCTTGTGCTTCGGCAAGGATAGAGCTCGGAAGACGGGAACGTTCTTTTCCTCTGACATAGGGAACGATACAATAGGTACAGAACTGATTACATCCGTACATAATGGTGATATAAGTCTTGAGGGTTGACGCTCGCCGTACAGGGAGCCCTTCGATGATCGGTCCGGGTTCATCCCAGACCTCAATGGCTCGCTCCCCGGCCTCAACCCTGTGCAGCAACTCCGGTAGACGATGGAGGTTGTGCGTGCCAAAAACCAGATCAACGTGTTCGTAGGCCTCTTGGATGCGCTGCAGTTCGGAGGGTTGTTGCATCATGCATCCACAAATACCCAGGATCACTCCCGGGTTCAGTTCTTTCAGGCTGCGAAGCATGTTCATCTGCCCATACAACTTGCGTTCAGGGTTTTCGCGTACCGCACACGTGTTAAAAATGATGAGCTGAGCTGCCAGGAGATTGTCGACCGGCTCATAGCCAGCCTTGCCTAGCATTCCTAAGATCATCTCGCTGTCGTGTTCATTCATCTGGCAGCCTAACGTGCGGATAAAAACGCCCTTCTTCCCCTTCGCACGTTGCTCAGCCTGGGCACGCTCCAGATCAGCCCCGGTGACAACTCCCAGAGTGGGCAAAGTGATGGACTTTCCCACCAACACACCTCCAACGAATAACGTTTAGTCAGCTTATTATACACTGGGGAGGGGGTTCGTCTCAACGTAGGCCTTTAGGGTCTCAGGCGCGAACAAGGTGCGATCAGATGAAGTGTAACAGCGTGTTAACAGGGTATGTACTTGCCGTTCGCTAATTGGTTGCCTCGGACCTAGACAGGTTACACTGCATTGCCCAATGAGAATTGGAGGTCAACCGTATGGGGTTACTTGGTATATTGCTCGCGCTGTCCGGCGTTTATGTTGGTTGGGCCATGGGAGCCAATGATGCTGCCAACTGTATGGGCACAGCGGTCGGAGCTCGGGTGCGTACCATCCGTGAAGCGGTGGTGCTGGTATCAGTTTTCGCCTTCTTGGGCTCCGTGCTTCTAGGAGGCAGGGTTATCAAGACAATCGGCAAGGGAATCGTACCTTTGGATCGAATTGATTCTTCAATCTCCTTGCGGATTGCGCTGGCAGCCATGTTGG
>JBMNSS010000160.1:0-5963 GCA_050945315.1 Limnochordia bacterium
GACGGGGCATAGTATTATCGTACCGATGCCGCAGCCAAATCGTTGTGAAGGGGAATGTCATTGGATCTGTTTCGACATGTTCAGGGCGAGGTTCGCTTTGATGAGCCCATGCGACGCCACAGCAGCTTTCGTATCGGCGGCCCGGCCGATGTTTTTGTCTCTCCGGTCAATGCGGAGGACCTTTGTACCGTGTTGCGCGAAGCCCACGAGCGGGAGATGCCGGTGACGATCATCGGTGCCGGAACTAATCTGCTCGTCAGCGATGAGGGCATCCGCGGTTGCGTGATCAAAATCGGCAGGGGTTTGGGCGGCATGCGTCGCGAAGGTGAGCTCTTGATCGCCGGTGCGGGTGCTCCCATAGCCCGGGTGGCCAGATGGGCTGCGGGTCTTGGTCTGTCCGGTCTGGAATTCTCTGAAGGCATTCCGGGCAGTGTCGGCGGGGCGGTGACTATGAATGCCGGTGCCCACGGTTCAGATATCAGTTGCGTATTGGAGGAGGTTCAGGTCGCCGATCAGAGCGGAGAACTTATCAACGTGCCCGGATCACAATTGGAGTTGGGTTATCGAACGAGCGTGATCCGCACCGCGCATGAGTTTACGGTCACGGCGGCTACATTTCGTATGACCACGGATACGACGGAGGCCATTCTTGAGAGGATGCAGGCCATCGGTGAGCGAAGACGTCGCACCCAGCCGCTCGGACAGCCTTGTGCGGGCAGTGTCTTCAAGAATCCGCCCGGTGATTACGCAGCGCGCCTCATCGAATCCTGTGGTCTCAAAGGGTTCAGAATGAACGACGCTATGGTGTCTACGGTGCACGCCAACTTCATCGTTAACGTGGGAAATGCCAAGGCGGTGGATGTTATCCGACTCATCGAGACAGTTCGGCAACGGGTCCTCGATGATGCCGGGGTCCATCTTCAGCTGGAGCTGGAGATCATCGGCTTGGAGGGACACTGAGGCCACAAAAAGAGGTGTACTCGATGGACGTTTTGGTTATCGAAGGCGGCAAGCCTCTGTCGGGCTCAGTTCGCATCAGCGGGGCCAAAAACGCCGTGCTCAAGCTCATGGCGGCGAGCCTGTTGACTCCCGAGGAGTGTGTTATACGCAACGCGCCGCGCATCAAAGACGTCGAAAACATGGTCAATGTCTTGCAAGGTCTGGGAGCGCAAGTGATCCATGACGGGGATGTCATCCGCATTCGAGCCGGGGAGAACCTAGCATGGGAAGCCCCTGAAGATAACGCTCGTGAGATGCGGGCATCCATACAGATCATGGGACCTTTGCTGGCACGTTTCGGGCGAGTACGCATAGCTCATCCGGGCGGGTGTGCGATTGGGACGCGACCGGTGGATTTGCATGTCAATAGTCTGCGCAAAATGGGCGCCGATGTACGTGATGAATTTGGTTATCTTTCCGGTAGTTGTACTCAATTGACCGGAAAAGACATCTATCTGGATATCCCGAGTGTAGGAGCCACGGAGAACATCATGATGGCGGCCACCTTGGCCAAAGGGACCACTGTGATTCGCAACGCGGCCCGGGAACCTGAGGTTGTTGAGGTCCAAAACTTCCTGAACCGTATGGGCGCTCATGTTCGCGGGGCCGGCACGGATACCATTCGCATACACGGGGTCGAGCACTTGGGTGGAGCAGATCACACCGTCATCCCCGATCGTATCGAGGTGGGTACCTATATGGTCGCCGCAGCCATGACCCGCGGCGAGCTGATTCTGTCACCGGTTATTCCCGACCATCTCGATATGGTCATGGCCAAACTGCGCCAGGCCGGGGTGGAGATCGATTTCCGGGATGAGCATCTTTGGGTGCGCGGCCCGCGGGTACTCAGGGCGCTGGATATTCGCACCGGACCGCATCCGGGTTTTCCCACTGACATGCAGCCCCAATTCATGGCTATGCTCTGTCTGGCTCATGGGAGCAGCATTATCGTCGAGAATGTGTACTCAAGTCGTTTTCAACATGTGGAAGAACTGATGCCGATGGGGGCGGAGATCACGGTGGACGGGCGATTGGCCGTGGTGCGGGGCCCGTGTCGGCTGACGGGGACCCGGGTCAGTGCTACGGACCTGCGGGCCGGAGCGGCGCTGGTATTGGCCGGATTGGCCGCCGAAGGCATCACTGAACTGGAACGAGTGCACCATGTGGACAGAGGCTATGAAGATCTCGAGGCCAAGCTGAGGGGAGTGGGGGCAGCCATCACTCGAAAGAGCGTAGTCTCTGCCGAGGCCCTGGTCTAGCGAAGAGGGAATTGATTGACGACAACGAATCAAGTAACACCAAAGACACATCGCGGATAGCAGACTCGGACGCAGCGGTTGGCGGGTGGGTGCCCTAGGGTGGGGAGTGTAGTGCGAAGATCCTGCGCAGAACGCGGTTTTTCAGTGGCTCTTGGTCTTTTCGCCTTGACACTCGCGCTCTATCTTTTTTTACAGTCCCCATTCTTCCGCCTGGAGGATATCGAGGTCAGCGGGAGTCAGCACTTCTCAGAGACTGAGATCATGGCCGTGGGGGGGCTGCGGCACGGTCAGAACTTGTTCGATATCGATTTGAGAGATCTCACGGCACGCTTGATGGCTGAGCCTGTGGTAAAGGACGCTCTGGTTAGGCGCCGCTTACCAAGTGGATTGGCAGTGGTGCTAACCGAGCGTCAGCCGGTGGCCACCGTCGTCGCTGACGGTGTTTTGTGGAGTCTTGATGATGAAGCCAGGGTGCTTGGTGAGGTGACAAACCCCCTGGGGCTGGCGGTCATCAGGCTGCCGGAGCCTGTTTCGGGGCTTTTTCCGGGAGCCTTCCTCCGTGATCCGATAGTACGGGCTGCGGCAGGGATTGCTGCTGACATGCCGGAGATGCTTGCCCTCCGTGTCGTCGAAATCCGCGCTACCGTCGCCGGGGAGATTGAGTTAATGACCCGAGACGGTATTATAATCAAGTTGGGCGCTTGGCGGGACATGGATGAGAAGATACAGATTGCCGCTTCGCTGCTTCAGCAGGCATCAACCAGGGGTGCTCAGCTCAGCGTGGTGGATGTCCGTCATCCGGACAAGCCCGTGATTCGTTGAGTTCTCACAGGAGTTTTTGTCAAGGGATTTAACGCCCTGTCATGGAAATGTACAGCAGCTGTGCACCCAGTTGTTAGGAGGAATGACCCACATGTTCGAGTTTGACGCAGATGGTTCCCAATTTGCCGACATTAAAGTCCTTGGAGTCGGCGGGGCTGGCAGTAACGCTGTAAATCGCATGATCGAGGCCGGACTGCAGGGCGTGCAGTTCATTGCCATGAACACGGACTCTCAAGCGTTGCTTTCGTCCAATGCCAGTCACAAGGTCCGACTGGGCGAAAAACTGACCAAAGGTCTGGGCGCGGGATCGGATCCTGAGATCGGAAAGAAGGCGGCTGAAGAAAGTCGTGATGAAATAGGCCAACTCATCAACGGAGCTGATATGGTTTTTGTCACGGCCGGAATGGGCGGCGGCACAGGCACCGGAGGTGCTCCCGTTGTATGCGAGATCGCCAGATCGTCTTCGGCTCTTACAGTCGGCGTGGTGACCAAACCCTTCTCATTTGAAGGCAAAAGACGTCGCGATCAAGCCGAAAAAGGCATTGAGGCCCTGCGCGGTCATGTGGACACTCTGATTGTCATTCCCAATGACCGTCTCCTACAGGTGGTTGACAAGCGCACCTCCATCTTGGAGGCGTTCCGCATCGCTGACGATGTGTTACGCCAAGGCGTACAGGGAATCTCAGACCTGATAACCGTGCCGGGGCTCATCAACCTGGATTTCGCAGACGTGCGGACCATCATGACCAACGCGGGCTCAGCGTTGATGGGAATTGGTCGGGCGTCGGCGGATGATCGGGCGGTCAAAGCGGCTCGTGAGGCCATTTCCAGCCCGCTGTTGGAGGCCTCTATCGAGGGTGCTAAGGGCATATTACTTAACATAACAGGAAGCTCTAACTTAGGCTTGTTTGAGGTCAACGAAGCGGCGGAGGTTATCGCCGAGGCGGCCGATCCGGACGCCAACATCATCTTCGGTGCCGTCATTGATGAGGCGCTGCAAGATGAGGTGCGCGTCACCGTCATAGCCACCGGTTTTGATGCCGAGCAGCATGAGCGAACCGCATTCGATGACCGAGAGCTGGAGATCCAGCCTCTGGTCACGGATGACTTGGAGATTCCCGCTTTTCTCCGCCGTCGAATTTGAGCCAATGAGGGGACCCCTCACCCTCATCGGACGGGCCCCCCTCATTCCATTCGTTTTATCTCCCGGCGTAGCTTCTTGAGGATCCGCTTTTCCAGCCTCGAGATGTACGACTGGGATATTCCCATGGCGTCCGCAACCTCTTTTTGGGTCTTTTCTTGTCCGTCCATCAGACCGAAGCGCAATTCCATGATGCGCTTTTCGCGACCGGAAAGCCGACCCAGGGCACCTGCCAGCAAGGCGCGGTCCACCTCTTCTTCAATGTAGCGAATGACGTCGCTTTCTTGACCCAACACGTCGGACAAAAGCAGTTCGTTGCCGTCCCAATCCGTGTTCAGCGGCTCATCAAAGGAGATCTCCGCCTTCGTCTTGTTGTTGCGTCGCAAGTACATGAGGATCTCGTTTTCGATGCAACGCGACGCGTAGGTGGCCAGCTTGATCTTCTTGGAAGGATCGAAGGTGTTGACCGCCTTGATCAGGCCGATGGCACCAATGGAAACCAGGTCTTCTATGAACACGCCTGTGTTCTCGAACTTGCGCGCGATGTAGACCACCAATCGCAGATTGCGTTCGATCAGGACGGTCTTGACCGCAGCGTCACCGTCACCCAACCGTTCGAGTAAGTAACTCTCTTCATCGCTGGACAGCGGAGGGGGCAAGACATCGCTGGATCCGACATAAAACAGCTCGGCGGGCATGAGTCTCAGTTGTTGCAGCAGTCGCAGAGCGTTGAGACGAGTCGCGAGACGCAGTCTGGATACGGTGGACAGCATGGGAGACTCCTCCTTTTGTGTCTCTCACTTGCCTAACGAGTGACGGGGGATCTCAGATCAGAGCGCCCGGGCGTGACATTGTTGAGCGAAGCAGACTCCTGATCGACAGTGTATGCCTCTACCAGATCCAAGCCGATCAGGGCATGGTAACCCCCCTCGGGGTCCAGAGCCTGAGGCGACAGGGCTATGACGCATGGAGGGGCAGTGTAGGTCTCTCCTGACAAGGTCAGATGTACCGCCGTGGGACGCAGTCCCACCATGAGTCCGTTGCTGGCCCCGATGGACGAATAAGGAATGATACGAAACCGTGATGACCAGGGCGCGGAAGCGAACTGCGTTGATAGGTCACTCAGATCGCCTTGTCCCAGGCGTTCTACGGCGACGAGCAGGTTGGGCGGCAAGATCTCGGCAAGCATCCGGTGTTCCATGACAATAACCGGCACACCCGTCAAGGGACATTTCAGTTGGTTACCGGTATCCAAGAGGGCTGTCAGCCTCACCTTGGTCTCGTCGAAAGCGATCTCCATCGGCACTCTCAGGCTCTGACGCCAAGCCCGGCGCTGAAGCACACTCCATCCAAGCTCCGTGACTAACAGAATACAGACGGCCCCGGCAGCCATCCCCAGGACGGGTCGGATGTTGTTCGGCTGGCCAAAAGTGTATGCGACAGCCAGTCCCGTACCGCCTGCCAAGAAGGCAATCCCGTAAAAGTGACCTACCACAGACCAGAAGCGGCGCCGCGACACGGGGGCAAAGCTCGCCAGAAGCATTCCAAATGAGACCACCATAGCCACCGGGAGCAGATGTAACCATCCGTAGGCCGGGATGATCCGCAGCAGTGAGCAAAGGTATATCAGATGATACAAGGTTCCGATGGCTGCACCGGCACAAAGGCGTTTCGGACTGACCGAGATATGAGTCAGCTCCGCCGTCGCTCTCAAAAGGAGATAGTCGATGACGAAGCTGGCC
>JBMNSS010000161.1:0-5909 GCA_050945315.1 Limnochordia bacterium
TTGGACCACAAGTACCTGCGCTTGATGATCGAGAAGATCGCGCAAGACCTGTACCTGGGGCAGAATCAAACGCCCCTTCGGAGCCTGGCCGTCCAGATGGACGACGAGGATCACCGTATCTTCGGCAGCTACAAGATCGCCGACGATTGCTTCAGGATGGGCTGAGGAAGGCGCGGCCCTGACGATCGCCTCTTTCAAGGCCTCCAATCCGGCCCCGGTGGCAGCGCTGACTCTGATCCGCCTCACTCCGCCGAGCGGGTTCTTTTCGCCGGCCGCTTCATCCAACAGATCCGCTTTGGTCTCCGCCACCAGACAGGGCATCTCATCGGCCTGCAACTCATCAAGCAGCTTGCGAAGCCAAGGGTCTTTGTCCGGTCCGCCCCGGGAGGTATCGACAACCAGAATCACTATGTCCGAACGCCGAATCACTTCCCGTGTGCGTTCCATCCGCCGCTCACCCAGATCCCCCTCATCGTCCAGGCCGGCTGTATCCACCCAGACCACCGGCCCCAACGGGGGAAATTCGGCAGCCTTGTACACCGGATCGGTCGTGGTCCCGGCGATCTCTGAGACCAGGGCCACGTCTTGTCCTGTCAGGGCGTTGAGCAGACTCGATTTGCCGGCGTTGCGGCGGCCCACCAGTGCTATTTGCAGCCGTTGACTTCGTGGCGTCTGCTGCATCTGTGCCAAGACCTCCTCTTAACCGCGCTCTAAAAGAACAGATCCCGCTCTCCCTGCTCCAAGCTTGTCAGACGGCCTCTGACCTCCGCCCGTACCTTTTCATTCGGGATGGTCGCCATCTCCCGGTCGATGGCCCGTTCTATCTCCTGCTTGGTCTCCGGGTCGGCATAGTCCAAGGCATACTCTTTCAGAGTCAAAAGGGCATTGGGTTGGCAGACGTTTTGGATCTGTCCCGTCTTGGCCAGTTGCATAAAACGATCGCCCGTACGCCCCTGGCGATAACACGCCGTGCAATAGCTGGGCACATAGCCCGCGGCGCACAGCATGCGGATGATCTCGTGCGGACGGCGATGGTCATCCACCGCGAACTGAGGGATCTCAAGGGGCCTATCCTCTTGTGAATGCTCGAGCTCCCGTCGGTAGCCCCCCACCCCTGTGGAGGATCCGGCACTGATCTGAGAGACCCCGAGCCCGATCACATCATCGCGAAAACCCGGCCGCTCCCGGGTGGACAGAATGATACCGGTATACGGAAGGGCCAGACGGATGACCGCCACCACGCGACGGAAATCATCATCCGACAGAAGATGGCGGAATTGTCCCATATCAAGACCAGCCGCCGGACGCAACCGGGGCACCGATACGGTGTGCGGACCCACTCCGAAGCGCTCTTCGAGATGTGCGGCATGATGCAAGACACCCAAGACGTCAAAGCGGTAGTCGTAGAGTCCCAAGAGCACACCGACACCGACATCGTCTATTCCGGCCCGCATGGCCCGATCCATGGCCGTGGTGTGCCAGTCGTAATCGGATTTGGGTCCCACGGGATGCCAATGGTCGTAGCTTTCTCGATGGTAGGTTTCTTGAAACAGAATATAGGTGCCTATGCCGGCCTCCTTGAGCCGCCGATACTCCTCGATCGTGGTAGCGGCGACGTTGACGTTGATCCGCCGAATACTGTCACTGAGGTGTCTGTTGCCCTCAGGTCCGCCCGAGGTCGCATAAATGGTCTCTATGCACTCCAGGACATAGTCAATGGGGCAGTTGACCGGATCTTCTCCGGCCTCCAATGCAAGGCGCTTGTGGCCCATGGCCTCCAACAGACGAACCTCTTCGATCAACTCGTCCCGGGTGAGACGCCGCCGGGCCAACGCCTGGCGACAGCTGTAGCCGCAGTAGCGACATCCGTTCACGCAGTGGTTGCTGATGTACAAAGGAGCAAAGATCACGATGCGGCGACCATAGATGCGTTCCTTAACTTGACGGGCCACCGCGTAGATCATCTCGATCTGTTCCTTGTCTGCGGTCTGTAAGAGGACGGCGGCCTCATAGGGAGTCAGACCCTCCGCTTGTTCCGCTTTTTGAAGAATCCGAGCCACTTCGGCGGAATCCGCTTGCCTGGCCCGTGACAGCTCGTCCCGGATCTGCGCCTCATCGATAAAATCAGCGGACTCCCATTCCCGACGATCCGTAGGCATCACATAACACTTCCTTTGACTTTTGAATCCATCTCAGAGAATGACCGGCATCTTGAGCCACGGTCCGCCCCAATGCGGTCACCATGCGCTCGACCTGCGCTCGTTGCTCCCGCGGTTCTTCCCGGTCACGTCCTTTGCCGGGATAGATGGCATATGAAGAGCGGTACGCTTCGGGAGTCAGATTGGGCATCACCACATTGGCCCCGACCTGTAAAGCCGCCGCCCAGCCGTCGCCGGCGATGGTGCCCAGGGCCGTCGTCGCCGGCACATGGGCGTTGGGAAGCAGCAATCTGGCTACGGCGACGCATTTCAGGGTCATCCGGGCATCACCCGATTGAGCCCTACCAAGAGGTGTGTCAGGATGAGCGATAAAAGGCCCGATCCCGGCCATATCCACATCCAGCCGCTGCAGAAGCTGTAGGTCGGCCACCAGCACATCCACACTCTGACCCGGCAGACCGACCATGAAACCGGATCCGATCTGAAATCCCAGATCACGAAGAGACTGCAGTGCCGCGATCCGGTCAGCCAACCGGTGTCCGATGTGCAGACGGGCATAGAGCCGCGGATCCGCCGTCTCATGCTTGAGCAGGTAGCGCTGGGCACCGGCTTGTCGCAAGAGAGCGTACTCGCGGAAGGGACGCTCCCCCACCGAAACAGTCACTGCCAGGTTCGTACGCCGTCGTATCTCGCACACCACATCACACAGAGTGGCTATGGAAAAGCCCATGTCTTCGCCCGACTGCAGCACCACGGTACGGTAACCCACCTGCTCCGCCCCTTGAGCAGTGGCCAGGATCTCTTCAGGAGTCATACGATAGCGCATCAACTGCCTGTTGCCCGCCCGCAGACCGCAATAACTGCAGTTGCGGGCACAATGGCTGGAAAACTCGACTATGGCTCGCAGGTGAACGTCATCTCCCACGGCAGTCCTCCGTCTGAGGTCAGCGGCTTGGAACAAGGCCCGGACTTCGTCGCCGCCGGCAGACAACAGACGCCGAATATGTTCTGAGCTCGCCGAGCCTGATGTCACCTCTTCCAAGGCCGTCGTAAAAGACACGGCAGATACGTCAGTCTTCATGGTGCACCCTCACTGTGGTCAAAGCACTCCTGACATGAACCCCGCGGATGCTACCCAGTCGCCCGCTCAAGGCCCCCACGGCATCCGTAGTGCCATCCACGATCAGGCTGATGACGCCAAGTCCCTCCGCTCGATAGGGAATCCCCATGCGTCCGACTATGATCTCGGCGTGATCCGAAAGCACCTGGTTCACCTGTACTGCACTGTGTTCTCTGTCCTCGATCACGATGCCGATGACCCCCAAGCGCCTTTGCTTGGTCGTCTCACTGTTGCCACTCATGTATACCGCCTCCGCATGTTCTGTTCAGCCGGGCCTGACCGGATGCAGGTTCCCGGATTTGGGAATAAAAAAACGGCGCAACAGGATACGTCGCGCCGATAGTAGCACAGCCGGCAAAAAACGATCAGCCACCTGTCCCCTTCCCGCCAGGACGTACCCTCGGGTCAGGGCAAAAGCTCCGGGTCGCACATTCCCTTCGCCGGCCGTAGCCAAGCGTCAGGATTCAGGCACCCAGTCTTCTGCCATATTCACTTCACTGCTCTGCCACCAGGATAACGCATAGCCCGACTCAAAGCAAGGCGGTTCAGTCTGGCCGGCGCATTCCGGAAAATCGAGCCTCTCCGATTTGCACCTCAACGGGAGCATCAGAGGCGTGGAGAGTCAGTCTGAAGAAGTCGACATCGTCGTAGTCGGCGGCATGGCCGGCCAAGACCAACTGATACCATCCTTGGGCCGATGGTCCCGCCTCCGTGACGGTGTAGGTCACGGACTGCCAATCACGTCCGTCGGATGAGACCGCCAACTCGACGATATCCCCGATAGCGTTTTCCTTCGCATACAACGTCAGAGCGAACTCGCCCAAAAGCGGGGTCTCCCAGACCAGATACTCGGTGGTGTTGCCTTGTCTGACCTTGCGGCTCTCATCGCCGAAAAACTCATCTTCCCGATCGGTGGAATACTCCCAACCGGCGGACTCCTCAAACGTCCTTGCCAGCTCGATGACCCCGAACCAGCCCCCGGTCTCTTTGGGTGCGTTCAGCTCGTCCCGCAGATCCCAGAAATTGCGCGTCGTGAAGCTGATTCTTTCATTGATACTGTCAACGTACTCAACATCCAAGACCACCATGGCCGTCAAGGTGTGCCTGCCATCCGCCAAGGTCCGGGTGTCGACCATCACCTGACCCGCCTCAGGCACACTTGAGCCGCTGTAGATCAGGTCATTGTCCAGGAGAATCTCCACGCGTTTTACCGAGCCCGGGTCCACATTGGCCAAACGGATGCCTGCATCCACCACGCCTTGCACGCCGCCTCTGGTGGGGATATCAAAGCGAGCGGCGGGCCAACTGTAGGCGGCATCACGGGCCGCCGCTTGGCCTTTTTCAAATCGCTCAAGCAACTCCGCACGAAAAGCGGTCGGCTCAGCGACGGCCTGCAGCCTCAGATCTATGACCTCCGTCGGACCGTCCCATTCGGCCCAGGCTCCGAACGGATTGTGGACGTAGATCTCCCCGTTGATATCGGCGAAAGCCTTCAGGGCATCCTTGTTTTCAGGGATACCGGCCACCGCAGGTCTTTCTCGGTTGTCGACCACTACCACATTCTTAAAGGTGATACCGCCGACCCGAGAGGCCATCTGCTCATCCGCGGGATCGGAGATCTCAGAGAGCACCGAGATCGGCGAGTAAACGGGACGACCGACCTCGCTTTGCGTGAGCTCAGTGGCCACGTTGGCCAGAAGACAGTCTTCAAAGATCACATCGACGCTGTCGGCATCCACACTGCGCACACGAATACCGTTCAGCCGCGTATTCTCCACGATGCAGCCGCGGAATACAATCTGCCCATGCGGACCGTTCGGGTGGATCCGTCGCACATGAAGGCCGTAATCCCCGCCCCGCACGATGTTGTTCTCCCAAAGGACAGATACTCCGACGGGACCGGTCAAGTAATTCAAATAGACGTGTATCCCCAGGACATCGTTGTTTTCAAACACACAGTTTCGGACGATGATGTTTTCCAAGGCCTCGTCACTGCGGTTGGGCTCCAAATCGATGCCGGCCGAGGGGGCGGTACCACCGGTGTTATTGAAAACGCAGTTTTCAATCAGCAGGTTCCTGGCGGTGATCACGCTGATACCTTGCCTGTAGTTGTTATCAGCTGTGACATCCCGGATGACGATATTCTCATTGGGTCTGCCACTGGAGGAGCGCCCGAGATAGATCCCGTCACCGCCGGTGTCGCGGACGGTCACGCCGTGAATTTCGACGTTGCGGCAGCTCAAAAACCTGAATCCCATGCGCCATTCAGCCTTCTTGTAGTCAGGCGACATGTAGTCTGCTTTGTTCATCCGAACCGTGGCTCCATAGCCGCGGATGATGAGGTTGTCCGCGTCCGTGGCATTGAAGACCGAGTCAGTGCTGCCATGGTACTCCCCGCGCTTGGCGGCGATGACCACACCTTCTTCCAGAATCAGCTCCAGATTGCTCCGCAAGGTCAGCGGACGGACAACCCACTCCTGCCCCACGTTGGGTATGATAAGCTGGGACACTCCGGAGTTGATGGCCGCCTGCAAAGAGTCCGTGGCATCTTCGGGATCGAATCCCCACCAAAGTGCATTGGCCTCCGTATGCATACCTGCTCGCACCTCGGATAGCTTATCCATGTCGCG
>JBMNSS010000162.1:0-5862 GCA_050945315.1 Limnochordia bacterium
TCGGCTGACTCCTCCACAGCAGCCCGAAGACAGCTAGCAAGCACGATACAGTGTGACGAGCGTTAGCTCTGGGTGTTGGTATGGGTACCGTGGGGATTTTTCGTGGCCAAAAATGGGGATTCTCAAGCGGCCATTGACACTTCGCTCAAGAGACGTGAATCCTAAGTCTGACGTGAATCGGGAGGCCCCTCACGGCGATGACACCCTGCGGGACCAAATCCGCGTACATCCCATCGGAACTGACCGTGACGCTGGATCTTGCGAATACTGCGACACCAGAGTGTACGGAACCGCACCCGCCCGGTTCGGTCGCCACAAACTGGGAAATGTTGGTGGCAACACGCTCCGACGGAGACATCAAGAACGAGTCATGAACCATCAGAGCCCGCGTAGTGAATGGTCTTCGTCACACGCTTCGCCTCACATCCTGAATGCAGATGCTCTGATCCCCGTTGGTTCGTATGCCGGGCCCATGTTCTAGCCAAGACATGCAACGCGATCAATGCAATTGAGGCCCAATGCCAATCAGGCCGGATCCCACCAACAGCGCCTTGGCTGAACCGCAGGCTCTAACCGCGGCGGAAACGTCCACATGCCGGAGGCCCCTACACCATTGGAGGCATCCGGCATGTCATACCTGTCAACCAAAGCCGAGGGAAGCTCCACGGACCGGTCGTCCATCATATCCCGCCTGATCCGCTGAAGCGCTCTGGTGTCGGGATACCAGAGCGGACACGATGATCGAGATTACCGGGACCGCCGTGTATCCTCGGGTGACGAACGCCATCTCGATCAGCCTTTGACCACCGTGCAGAGTCAGTTGGCTCATGGCGGGCATATCTGACACCTACTGACTAACCCGAACTCCAGATTCGGATGCTCCAACTTCTACTCCAGAGTGTTACGGTCGTATGCCCAGTTGCCTAGCATTATACATGAGCACATCGATCAAGCTCTGCGTGCCTCCGTGACCGGGGAAGTTGATCAAGACAGCCCGCGGCGCTCCGGCAGCCATGGCAATGCCGGAACCCTGTTCGTTATGCCAATTGTCCACCACTATGTCGGGGCTCAACTGGACCAAACTGGCCATCTTCACCGGTGTCACCTCTTCGCCCCCGCCAAAGGTGCCGATCACCTTCAATCCCAGCCACTCCGCAAATTCAGTCAGAAACGTGTGGACGACGGCGCGCTTGCCTACCAAACCCGTCTCGGCGGCCATAGCCAATACGTCGGCCACGGCGGCATCATACTCCTTCTCCCACATCTGCTGTTCTTGCTGAGTGCCCAACAAAGCCGCCAGTTTTCGCGTCTCCTGCTTTAGCGTGGTCGGTATGTTGGTCGTTGTCACCTGTACCAGCTTGTGCTGAGGAATGCCCACCGCCGCCTGCAGTTTTGTGACAAACTGTTCGTAACCGGCGTAGATGAGATAGTCTGCGCTCATAGTCCTTTGGACGTCACTGGGCCTGAAGTCATACTCCGGTGGATGACGAAGTTCCAACGGCGCCAGCACTGTAACATCTCGGGCGCCCGCCGCCTCTGCCATGGCACCGACCCAAGAAGTGGATGCCACCACTTGCGGTCCTTGCTCTGCAGAAACGGCCGAGCTGTTCAAAAGCGCGGTCAATACTAAGACAGCAAAGATCAACCCCGAAAAGAGGGTACTCCTCCGCCGATGTATACGCGATGATGTCAGTGTCATGCTCCTTTCTACTGGTTAGCTGAGTCTCCCGCCGGATGTGGAGAGGCTTCCCGCTGCATCCTGAGTCTGCGGATGACATATTGCCCCGTCTGTCCGATGAAGACAGCCAGAACACCTGCGATGGCCACCGATGCACTGATCGGCAGATCCCAGGTGAGCGAGGCCGCGACACCCATCAGACTGGTGGCACCCCCGACTAAGGAAGTCAGCACCAAGGCTTGGCGTAAGCTTCGGGACAGTGGCAGGGCAACCATGGCGGGCAATAATACTATGGCATCGACCATGAGGGCACCCACCAGCTTAATGGCAATACCGATGGCCAATCCCAAGAAGACTAGCAAGACGTAGTAGATCAGTCTGGTGTTTACACCCAGTGCGGCCGCCAGATCGCGATCGTACAGAACCAGATTTATCTCCCAATACCAAATGACCATGGCGAGAACAATGCCGGTTCCAAGAAGCAACAGAGTCCACATATCCAGTGAGGTGAGCATCAAGACGCTGCCGGTAAAGATAGAGAAGGCATCCATGGCCGGTATGTTGGCTTTGTACAACAAAATGAAAGCTGCGGCGAGACTGCCCGTCATGAAAAACGCACTGGCGGCTCCGGTGTCTAGTCTCGTTTTGTCCGAAACCGGACCGAGCAAGAATGCACCGGCGGTAATGGCAACCAATCCGGTCATGGTGGGATCGGCACCGGTAGCCAGTCCGAAAGTAGCTCCCAACAACCCCATGTGCATCAAGGCAAAACGAACCGCCGCCAAGTTGAAAACCAGGATTACTATCCCCAACAGCGACAGGGTCATCGAAGAAAGAATCAAGGCGATGACGGCCCTTTTCATGAACGGAAGAGACAATACTGCTAGTTGCGGCATGAGATCTCCTCTATCTTACCAGCGGTTACGGTGAGCATGCGGGAAGCATAGCGCTCCAGCATCAGTTGATCGTGGCTGATGACGAGAAAAGCAATGCCGGCAGACCGATTTAGGTCTGCGGCAATAGAATAGATGTCCTTTTGCGTCTCCCGATCCAGATAGGTGGTCGGCTCGTCCATCAGAATCAAACGCGGCTGGCGGACGATGGCTCTCGCCAGAGCCACTCTCTGCTGCAGACCGCCGGACAGATCACGCCAATCGTATTGACGGTATGCAAACAACCCAAGCCTGTGCAAAATGTCATCAACGGCTGATCTGTCTTCAGCGCTTGGACGGCGAAAACCGTGAAACGAGCTCCCCCAACGGCCTATGAGCACAGAATCGCGGACGGATATCGGCAACTTACCGGCTTGGCTTTGCTGCGGAAGATATCCTATTTGCCGACGAACTTGGCTGATCTGTCGTGGCGTTTTCATTGGAACACCCAAAACCTCCACGGAACCGGACCATGGACGAAGCAATCCCAGGATAACCCTGAACAATGTAGTCTTGCCTATACCGTTAGGGCCAATGAGGCCAACAAATCCTCCGCATTCTATGGCGACATCGGCCTGGTCAAAGATCAGTCTTCGATCATAGCCGACGGTCACTCCGCGGATTTCTACTGCCTTTTCACACGTCACTTCTTGACACCCGCAACAATGAACAAATCCGGCTCATCGGAGCAGACGGTCATCTCATAGCCGACGGATGCCAAGAGCGAAGCCACCTCGGCAGCCGGCTCAATGGTATCTTGCCTGATAACGGGATCTGACGAGTTGCCGTGAATGCCGTTCACAAGATGGCGTCCGCCAAAATGAGATATCACGAGCCGTCCGCCGGATGACGTTGCTCTGTAAAGCTCGCTTATTGCAGCCTTCTTGGATTCAAAATGGGGATAAACTCCATTGCACATCACGGCATCGACGGTCCCATCCGCAATGGGCAGATGGCGGGCGTCTGCATGCAACAGTCGCAGACGGGGTTCATTCGGGTATTTCCCGGCAATGATGTCTAGCATCTTCTGTGACAAATCACAGGCATAGACCACTTCCGGATCTGCATCCAGCAAGTACTTGATCATAAAGCCGGTACCACTGCCAACATCAAGCACCTGATCTCCCCGTCTCAAAGCCAGAGCACCAACGACCCGGCTGACAAGCCTCTCGTCCGGTATCTTCACCATACCGTCCCATTTGGTGGACAGATCATCAAAATATGCTTCTCTGATGCTGTCAAAAACGGAGATGGCGGCTCACCCTTTCTCAGCTCCGCCGCTACGACTCAAATAGTCAGGAGCTGCTGCGCAAGTATATCGTTACTTGTTCCAGGCTGGCCGCATGCGGTCCTGCCACCCGACACAGCTTTATGGTGGTTTAGGGGTGATGAGCCGCGGCAAAGACTGTCAACTGATACCGATCCATCAGGTGAGAGCTGCCGTGCGAACTTGGTTGGCAAGCCGACTGAGATTCCAACCCAGGACATACGTATAAAGATCCTTGTCACAGCTCCAAGCTTTGCTTTCCCTCACATCCCCGGCCAATTACAGCGTCCGCCTGAAGGACGATGAGGTACTGCATCTTACGCTAGCGAGGGAACATATCCGGCACGGATGCGAGGCACCCAATGAAACCGTCCTCGCAATGGTGCCGTACAGTGCCTGCCGTCAGGCACGCGCGACACACCGCTAAGGGATCACACCACATTGCCCATTCCCCACAAGCGCGCCGAACGTTGGTGAGCAAGATCCCCCAAGGGCTCCCATTGCCTCTGGCTCGTCCGGTATTTCGCAGTTGGAGAATTCATGCTGTCCCCCGTCTCAACCCGTCAAAAAAGCCAACGGTTCGTCGATACCGAGACAACGCAGAATGTTCATCTGGAGTTCAGTAGGGGGTTGAGCTATGTATTCTGTGTGCTCGCCGCTATGTCGCAGTATGACAAACCAGAACTCAAAAGCACTGAGCAGCCATCGTCCCGTCGGTGCCGTGAGCCGGCGACTGAGACTGCGGTCGTAGAGCGTCATGCCGTTCATACCCAGGTGGTTCCTGACGGTGCGGTCAAGCAGGCAGTAGCACATCAGAGCGACATAGACGATGAAGACGATGGATACGATGCGCCGATTGTTCTTGAGGTGAACCGGGCGTAGCGCCAACGGCCCTTTCAGGTCCCGGAAGCGGTTTTCTGACAGATATTGACATTTCCAGCACTCTAAGAGTGTGTCGATGGTATAGGAATCGGGCAAAGTTGCGAGCAATGTGTAGACGCCATCGAGCTGACGAAGCCGTTTGACGACAGCGGTGTCTTTTTCGAAGTGTAGCTCCATGGACCGCCCCTCGCCCCGCACAGACCAGATGAAAAGATCTTGAACACGGTACTTCTCGAGAAGAGACTCCACTCGGGCGCGTACCGCTTCGGTCAGCCTTGCGTTTCTGCTTGTGCCTTCCTTACCCGCTCCTTCCTGGGGACGGTGATGGGTCTCCCCGGGTAAGTCCGCTTGCCTGAACATGAGCTCTTTCGTCATAGCTCATCAGGTCATCCGGCTACTGGGCTTTCCCACAGTTAGCAAGGTTACCCACCCAATGAGCCAACCTCGGTTCGCTTGGACTAAGCCCCATGCTCCCCCTTGGACTTCCTCCGGACGGCCCCTTACCGGTACCGCCCTTGCCCACGGGTTACCTTCCCGCCGGTTGGGTGGCGAGGACTTCTTCCAGCCCTCCGGCTCAGCAGACATGTCGGGCACACAAACAAGCCCCACCGCCAATGTCGTTGCGATGGGGCTTTTGCTTGGTGAGCCCGCTGGGACTCGAACCCAGGACACCCGGATTAAAAGTCCGGTGCTCTACCGCCTGAGCTACGGGCTCATTTAACGCGTTACGTTGCTAGCTTACCACATCTGCCCTTTCTGTCACAAGCCCCATTTGCTGGCCCCAAAACAACAGAAGCCCGCGCACTTTGTCGCCTCAGCTGCACGAGCTTGTCGTTAGCCTCTGCGCCTGGTCAAACCCTCGAGAGCACGACTGTAAGCCGGATTCTGTCGAGGATGGTCATCTCTCTCAGTAGGTAAACCTACCGGCCCCAATGGGGCTGCCCCTACCATAATTTGGGTTGCTCGGTGGAGGGGGTTACCGCGTTCCACCTTGTCCGTTGCCGGACAAGCTCGTCTCTATGGCCCTTTATGGCTACTTAGAGCCCAGGGGGTCTCCTTTCGCCTCCGTCGGATTGCTCCGCCCCGGCTTTCGCCGGGCACCA
>JBMNSS010000163.1:0-5860 GCA_050945315.1 Limnochordia bacterium
CACTGATCTTCAGGCGCTAGAAGGTGATCCGATTGATGCCGCAGGAGGAGACAACTATGGCTGCAGAGTCCGACAGAACAACCAAAGTGCCCGGCTGGTACTACCCGGCCTTGGCGATCCAGTTTCTCACCCGCCTCCCGATCGACCTTCCGGGCCCGATCAACGAATCCCATCTGGTCGGCTCCATGGGCTGGTATCCCCTGGTCGGGAGCCTCCTCGGCGCTTTCGCCGCCGCTTGCGCCACCGGATTGACACTCTGCCTGCCGGCGCATATTTCAGCGATGATCTCCTTGATTCTTCTGTCCGTCATGACAGGCAATCTCCATCTCGACGGGCTGATGGATACGGCTGACGGTTTCTACGGCGGCCACACCGTAGAACGCAGACTGGAGATCATGCGAGACAGTCGCGTCGGCGTGCACGGCGTGGCCGCCGGAGTCATTGCTTTGCTTATGCAGTGGTCGCTGCTGTGGACGCTGCTGGAAGACCAACGCCTGTTGTGGGCACTTCCCCTGGCGCTGAGCGCCGGCCGCTGGTCGCTGGTCCTGGCGGCCAAAAGCCAACCGCCCGCCCGCAAAGACGGCCTCGGAGGGATGTACGCCACTCATCTCCGCCCTCGGCATCTGCTGTGGGCCACGGTCGCCTGGATCGCCGTGACGTCCATCACTGTGCTGGTGGCGGCCACCCAAGGGACCTCAGCCCGTCCTTATGTTCAAGGTATCTCGGCTATGGCGACAGCTGCGGTCGTCGCTGCGGCTTTCGGCAGGTATGCTAGAAAAAAGATCGGAGGTCTCACCGGGGATACTCTTGGGGCCACAAGCACAATTGTGGAGTTGGCCGTACTGTTAGCCCTGGTTGTAGGTACGAGATGAACACACAACACAAGCCTGTTCAGTTGCGTCTCTTTCTGCTGCGTCACGGAGAAAGCGAGGACAATCGTGCCCGCCTTTTCGGAGGAGCCCGCGACACTCCTTTGAGCTCCCGCGGTCTCCGCCAATCTCAGGCCGTCAGTCAAAGGCTTTCAGGACTGACTCTGAACGCAGTCTATACCAGCCCGGCTCAAAGAGCACGGGTGTTGGCCGATCTCCTGTGTGCCGGACGCCCGCTGACACCTGAAGTCTGTCATGATCTGCGAGAAGTCTCCTTCGGCGACTGGGAGGGATTGAGCTACCCCGAAGTTCATGAGCGCTATCCGGGAGAATGCCGTCGCTGGATGGAGGACCCACTTGGCTTTGCTCCCCCGAAAGGGGAAAGCTTCTTGGATGTCATCGCTCGAGTGCGTCCGTTGCCCCGGCGGTTCATTGACGCGGCGACACATCACGGGAGGGCGACCGACGGCTCGTTTCACGTCGCCGTGGTAGCACACGGCGGCGTCTTGCGCGCTCTTCTCGTCCGGCTGTTGGCGAGCGATCCCTCCCTGGCCTTGCGACTGCGCTTTGACAATGCGGGCCTGAGCGTCGTCGATTTGTTTGGCGACACGGCGACAATCCGCTGTCTCAACGACACATCCCATCTGACGGAGGTCGGATAACCAATGAAGGCCAAGTCCCTTATGATCCAAGGCACGGGATCAAGCGTGGGCAAGAGCGTGATCGCCACCGCCCTGTGCCGTATTATGGCTGAAGACGGCTACCGCGTCGCCCCTTTCAAGTCTCAAAACATGGGACACGGATCGTTGACTGCCGAAGGCGGCGAGATGGGCGTGGCCCAGATCATGCAGGCCTACGCCGCCCGCACGGAACCCCATGTGGACATGAACCCGATCCTGCTCAAGCCGACCCAAAACATGAAATCTGAGGTGATCGTCAACGGCCACTCCAGAGGAGTCATGTCCTGGGGCGAGTATCGCTCACTGCGGGACGAACTCCTGGCTTGCAGCCTGGCCGCCTACGGACGGCTGGCCGAACGATATGAAGCCATCGTACTGGAAGGAGCGGGCAGTCCCGCCGAGGTGAATCTGAAAGAGGGCGACATCGTCAACATGCGAATCGCTCTTCTGACTGATTCTCCCGTCCTTTTGGTCACCGACATCGACCGCGGCGGAGCCCTGGCTTGGGTGGTCGGCACGCTTGAGCTGTTGCCTCCGCAGGAGCGGGATCAAATAAAGGGGATTGTAATCAATAAGTTCCGCGGCGAGCTGATCTATCTGCAGCCCGGCCTGGATTTCCTCACGGAGCGTACCGGTCTGCCGGTGCTTGGGGTCCTTCCCTACATAGATGATTCGGGCCTGGCGGCAGAAGACTCCCTGTCGGAAGGCCCGCAAGTACATCAACTCATTGACGGTTCAATAGAACGGCTGGCGAACATCGTCAGAAAGCACCTCGACATGGAGAGTATCTACCGACACATGGGGCTGCGCAAGAGATGAGACTCGGCTCACCGCTCAAAACTCTATGCCGGGCTGAGCCTTGATCCCCTCATCGACAAAGGGATGTTTGATCATCCGCATCTCGGTGACAAGATCGGCATAGTCAATCAGAGCTTGAGGGGCATGGCGCCCGGTCAAGACCACATGCCGCGTTGGTGGACGTCTGTCAAGGACGTCCACTACGGCCTCCAGAGAAAGCCAGTTGTAGTGAATGACATAAGTGATCTCATCCAAAATGACCATGTCATAGGCTTTCGAAGGAGCCAGGATCTTCTCTTTGCACAAAGCCCATCCCTCGAGAGCCAGAGCCCTGTTGCGCTCATCCTCACCGGAAAAGACGAAGCCGTCCCCCAAAGGAATGATTTCCACTCCCATCTTACGGGCCGCCCGGATCTCTCCCCAGTGAGCGTTCTTGTTCTTTATAAACTGTAGCATGATGACCTTCATACCGCGTCCCCAGGCTCGCATCATCAGGCCCAAGGCGGCCGTGGTCTTGCCCTTGCCGTCTCCGGTATGAACGATCACCAGACCCTTGCGTGTAGTGAGGGCCAATGCTTTTCACCCCCTGTCTGCGATCAACTGACGCCGGCGAGTCAGACCCTTCATGACCTCTGCCGGAAAATCCCGGAAAGGGATCGCGGCATGCAGGCGAAAATAAACCACCGTAACATGTGAGCTGAGGCCCCGTCAGTCTCGAGCCAATCGAGGAGGTCTGTCACATGCGTGTCCTTCGGACGAAGATGCCGCACATAAAGAAAATCATCATCACCGTATTTCTGCTCCTGCCTATGTGGCAGGGCGAAGTAGATGCCCAAAGCGTCGACCATCTGTTGGAGGAACTGCGGGACCCGACGTGGAGTGTGCGCCGCGAGGCGGCAAGACAACTCGGAGCCCTCCGGTGGGGTGATCTTGGGCCCGATGATGCAGTGATCAGCGCCCTTGTTCTGTGTCTCACTGACAGGAGTCCCGCCGTACGCCTGGCAGCGGCCACCGCCCTGGGAGCCATCGGGCCAGCGGCCAAAGGGTCCGTTCCGGCCTTGATTCGAGTTCTCACCGATATGAACAACACGAATGATCTGCGATGCGCGGCCATTCGGGCGCTGGGAGCCATGGGGCCGGCCGCCCAGGAGGCTGTTCCGGCGATGATCTCCGTATTGACTGACTATCATCACCGCAGTGAAGTGCGCCTCGGTGTCATCGAAGTCCTGGAGAGCTTGGGACCGCTGGCGCGCAGCGCCGCCCCGGCTCTGGCCGGATCCGCGACGGACTACAACAACTCAGCCGTCTTGCGCCAAGCGGCGGCCGCGGCGTTAAGCCGGGTCAGCTCAGACGACGGTGACCGCCATGCGGATATCGGACGGGTTCCTGCGTTGACGACCGAAGCCACCGTCGCTCCCCATCTGCCCTTACTCGACGCCGAGACGTGGAGGCTGGGCGGCGTGACCCTGATTCCCCTCAAGCCCATGGCCGAGTGGCTGGGTGCGAAAACGGTCTATGATCCCCTGAGGGGCACCGTAACGGTGAACGACACCAGACAGCGGATCACGCTGCAAGTCGGTGCCACGACGGCCAAGGTCAATGGCACCGACATCACCATGCCGCTTCCCGTCTTCATCGTCGAGAGCATCACCCTGGTACCCTTGCGGTGTGTGACCGAATCCGTCGGAGCCGAGGTGCAATGGCATCCTGACACACAAGAGATCATCGTCAGTCTACCGGACAGACAGATAAGGATTCACAGCCCACCGACTCCGCCCGAGACCGAGCAGGCACTGGCAGAAGCGGCCAGCCTCATAGCGATCAACACGGACAACGATGGCGGTCTCCCACTCACTCACCAAGAGCAGCCTTCCGCAGTCTTCGGGAACGCTGCATATACTCCTTAAAGGTCTCCAGCTCAAACTCGCGGGCCAAATCAGCCACGCTCACCTCGGGAGAGCGCGATTCCAGAGCAAAGAAGGCTTCCGGCCGGCAGACATCGATGTGAATGGCCGGGCCGTATCTGGCAATCATCGCCGGGAACTGCCTGTGATTGTTGTCCAGATGGAATATGTAACGATCCATGTTGAGATCTCGGATCACGACCGGATGGTAGTTCCCGTCGCCCTTTTGAAGAACGTGACCGGTCTTGTCGACGATGATTCCCACCCCGCCCCGATGCGACGAAACCACGTAAACTCCGTAATCAAGGGCCCAGCGTTGCAGTTGACGACCGCCCTCGTAGGCAGACAGGAAGAAGACCAACTCCACGTCTTGAGCCGCTAAGCCCTCGATCACCTCGGAGAAATTCAAGTCAAAGCAGATGGCCATACCGATGCGCCCGAAGGGAGTGTCAAAAACCGGAGTCGTCGTACCCGGCTTGATGCCCTCGCGCATCTCGTAATCGGTGGGAAACATCTTTTTGTACTCGCCCGCCACCTGACCGGCGGGATCCAAGAGCAGGGCCACATTGTACAAAGTGCCGTCGTCTTCCTCTTTGATTATCGGCAAAATCACATAGCATCCGTACTTACGGGCCTGTTCGGCAAAGAGCTCGGAGAGCGGTCCGGGAACCCGTTGAGCCGTTTTTCGATCGTTGAGACATGCCTCCGGGAGAGCAATTATGTCCGGCCGGCCCTCGCCGGCTCGTTCCACCAGTGCCAGGGCTCTATGCAGCGTGGCCTGCAGATCGGAACCGCGTCCAAAGGATACCGTCGCTACGCGCGCCTTTCTCACATCCGTCCTCCTTGTGGCTGCTCAGTGTTGAGCCATGCAGCCTTGGCAGCCTACTTCCACAGATTCATGAGGCGATGAGCATTCCCTCCCGGAATCCGGCCCGTCGAGGAGCAGATCAAGAGGCGACAAAGCTCTGTCCAATACACCGTGCAGATACGACAGAAGCACTCCGTAGTTGACCACGGGAACGCCGCCGGCGGCCAAAGCCTTGAGGCGCCGGCGCATCTCCTTGGCTTGAATCATGCAACCCCCGCAATGAATGACCAGGCGATAGCGTCCCAGATCGGCCGGGAAGTCGTTCCCGTTGCACCACGTGAATTCGGGAGAGCCGCCGATACGCCTGGCCAACAACCGGGGTATTTTGACGCGACCGATGTCTTCGGTCATCGGACGATGCGTACATGCCTCGGCTATCAGCACCGGATCGCCCGGTCGCAGTCGGTCCACGGCATCTACTCCGGCGACGAGTGTCTTCAGATCACCCTTGTAGCGAGCAAAAAGAATGGAAAACGAGGTAAGTGCCACATCATCGGGCACCATGCCGGCGACCCGCTCGAAAACCTGAGAGTCGGTAACCACCAGCCGCGGCGGCTGCCTCAGCGAAGCCAGAGCACTGTTCAATTGCCCGACTTGGACCACAAGTACCTGCGATTGATGATCGAGAAGATCGCGCAAGACCTGTACCTGGGGCAGAATCAAACGCCCCTTCGGAGCCTGGCCGTCCAGATGGACGACGAGGATCACCGTATCTTCGGCAGCTACAAGATCGCCGACGAT
>JBMNSS010000164.1:0-5817 GCA_050945315.1 Limnochordia bacterium
GGATGTCGTCTTGGCGTTGAATATCACGATGTCGTTTTTGGTTTTGCTGTTGACCATGAACCTGCGTCACCCCTTGGAGCTTTCCGCCTTTCCGTCGCTGCTGTTGCTTTTGACCCTCTTTCGGCTCGGCCTCAACGTCTCATCGACTCGCCTTCTTCTGTTGCGCGGCTATGCCGGGCAGCTGATCCAGGCCTTCGGTCAGTTTGTCATCGGAGGCAACTACGTAGTCGGCTTTGTCGTCTTCTTGATCCTGGTGGTCATTCAGTTCATCGTCATCACCAAAGGGGCCGAGCGGGTGGCCGAGGTGGCGGCCCGTTTCACCCTCGATGCCATGCCCGGCAAACAGATGAGTGTGGATGCGGATCTAAACTCCGGGATCATGACGCAAGAACAGGCCAGGCGCCGCCGGCAGGAGATTCAGCAAGAGGCCAACTTCTACGGAGCCATGGACGGGGCCAGCAAGTTCGTGAAGGGCGATGCCATCGCCGGCCTGGTCATCACGGCCATCAATATTCTGGGCGGCTTGGCCGTCGGTGTCGGACAGCAGGGTCTGGCCTTAGGCGAGGCGCTGCAAAAGTACGCCCTGCTGACCGTGGGCGACGGCTTGGTCAGCCAGATCCCGGCCTTGCTGGTCTCCACCGCCACGGGGATCATCATCACCCGGGCGGCCGCGGAGAACAACCTGGGTGAAGATCTGGCCTCGCAACTGCTTTTTCAGCCGCGCGTCTTGCAGGTCGCCGGGTCAGTGATGGCCCCGATGGGGATCGTCCCGGGATTGCCTGCCGTACCCTTTTTTGCCATCGGTGGATTGTGCTGGGGTATGGGCTTTGTGTTGGGACGGGCGGCGCAGGGCCAACAGATGCAGGAAGCCGAAGAGGAGGCGGCCCGGCGCCTGGAGGAGAGCAAGAAGCCTGAGGCGGTCTTGTCGCTGCTGCAACAGGATCGCATGGAATTGGAGATCGGCTACGGCCTGATCGGCATGGTGGATGCCGACCAAGGCGGTGATGCGCTCGAGCGCATCACTTCGCTCCGGCGACAGATCGCCCTGGATTTGGGCTTTGTCGTACCGGCCATCCGGATCCGGGACAACATGCAACTGCCGTCTCAGGGCTACGCCATTCGGGTGCTCGGGGTTGAGGTGGGCCGGGGAGAGCTGATGCCGGACCGTCTGTTGGCCATGGGTCCGGGGGTGGACGACTCAGGCTTGGAGGGGATCATGGTCAAAGACCCGGCCTTTGGTCTGCCCGCCATGTGGATTCCCAGAGGTCAGCGCCTCGAGGCCGAAGAGGCCGGTCTCACCGTTGTGGAGCCCGGGGCGGTCTTGGCCACTCATCTCACCCAGGTGATTCGTCACCACGCCTCAGAGCTTTTGGGCCGGAGCGAAACCAAGATGCTCTTGGATTCTCTCAGACCCGACAACGCAGCCTTGATCGACGAGCTGATTCCCGAGGTGCTCAGTCTGGGCGACGTGCAGAAGGTGCTGCAGTATCTGCTGCGTGAAGGGGTGGGCATACGCAATCTGCTGGTCATCTTGGAGACCCTGGCCGATCACGGTCGCCGGGTGAAAGAACCGGAGATGTTGACGGAGCTGGTGAGAGAGAGCCTGGCCCGTCAGCTTTCGCAGCAGTATGCCAACGAAGAGGGGCATCTGCTTGCTCTGGCCCTTGATCCTCAGGTTGAACAGGAGCTGACGGAGCTGCTCAACGAGGCGGGGTCAGGGGGAATTCTGCCCTGGGATCCCGCCCGGGCACAGGCCTTTATGGAGAATCTTTCCACGGAAGTCCGCCCGGCGATGGCGCGGGGAGAGCGACCCGTGCTGCTTACTCCTCCGGGGCTGCGGCTGCCTCTGTGGCGTCTTTTGCAGCGCAATTTGCCGCAACTGCCCGTCTTGTCTTACAACGAGGTGGTGGCTGACATGTCAGTGCAAATCCTGGGATTGGTAGGGGTGGAGCATGCGAGTTAAGCGTTTCGTGGCTCCCACCTTGCGCGATGCGACCGCCCAGGTGTGGCGGGAGTTCGGTCCGGATGCCTTGATCATGCAGACCGAGCAGGTGCGCCGGCCGGGTCTTTTGGGTTGGCTGCGGCCCTCTTGGGTGGCGGTGCTGGCGGCTTTTGATGATTCGTCAACCGATAGTCGCCGCGCGCACTGTCCGACTGTGCAGGCGGCAGAAGACAACGGTGCCCAATCAGCAGGCGTCACTGCGGAGTGCGGCGCGCACAACCTGCATGATCTGGCCGTCGCCCATCTGTTGTCGAGGTTGAAAGAGCAAGAGATCGCCGAGGAGCACCTGGCTGAGCTGGGCGAGGCCTTGCAGATCCGGGTGAGGCGGGGAGGGGAGGCTCCTCAGCGGCATCTGCTCGCTTTGTTGGCCGAGCAACTCAAAGTGGCCGCACCGTGGCCGGTCGGGCAGGAGCGTCCGCTGATCGTGCCCTTCTTGGGGCCGACGGGGGTGGGCAAGACGACTACAATCGCCAAATTGGCGGCCAACTACGCTCTGAAGTCAGGGCATCGGGTGGGTCTGGTCACCGCCGACACGTATCGTATCGCCGCGGTGGAACAGCTGCGCATCTATGCGGACATCATCGGCATTCCGCTGGAGGTGGTGTACTCGCCCGACGAGATGGAGTCGGCCTTGCAGCGTTTGAGCGACAAAGACCTGATCCTCGTGGATACGGCCGGAAGAAGCCCGCATCATGCCGTTCAGATGGAAGAACTACAGACCCTGTTGCAGGCTGCGGGCTCACCGCACGGTCATCTGGTGTTGAGTGCCACCACGCGCCAGGCGGACATGGCTGAGATCACTGACCGCTTCTTGGCCTGTGCTCCCCTGGAGGCTTTGGTGTTCACCAAGCTCGACGAAACGAGCACGTACGGTCTGCTTTACAACGCGGTGCGGCGGACGGGCTTGCCTGTCGCCTACGTGACCCATGGGCAAGGAGTCCCCGAAGACATAGAGGCGGCCGATGCCGTCAAGCTGGCCCGACGCATCGTGGGGGTGGAGACGTGAGAGACCAAGCGGCAGGCTTGCGACGCATGGTGCAACGAAAGACGCCTTTGGCCCGCGTCATCGCCGTCACGAGCGGCAAGGGCGGAGTAGGCAAGAGCAACATCACGGCCAACTTAGGGGTCAGCATGGCTCAGTTGGGAGCCCGACCGGCCATACTGGACGGCGATCTGGGTTTGGCCAACGTGAGCATTCTGTTCGGGATGAACCCGCCTCACGATCTGCGCGACGTACTCAGTGGCCGACGAAAGCTCTCCGAGATCGCGATTCCCGGACCCGAGGGCGTGCTTCTTTTTGCCGGGGGTTCGGGGCTCTATGACATCGCCAATCCGGCGGCGGAGCAACTCGATCACCTTCTGGTCTCTCTCAGTGAGTTGGAACGCCTGTGTGATGTGCTGCTCGTCGATACCGGGGCCGGATTGAGCGAGTCGGTGATCAGACTGGTGTTGAGTGCCGCCGATGTGTTGTTGGTGACCACACCGGAGCCTCCGGCTGTGGCGGATGCCTATGGCATGGTGAAAGTGATTGCCCAACGCAGCCCCGAGACCCGGGTCCATGTCGTGATGAACATGGTCCGCCGAGCGGGTGACGGGCAGCGGGCCTTTGAGGGTTTGCATCAAGCCGCCGCTCATTTCCTGGGTTTTGACCTGCAGTTTTTGGGCGAGGTGCCCTTTGATTCGGCGCTGGCCCGGGCGGTAGTCGAACAGACCCCCGTGGTCTTGGCCTACCCGCATACCGCGGCCAGTCGGGCCCTGGGGAGGCTGGCTCGAGCTCTGCTGGGACTGCAAACACCCACGGCCGGCGGCTGGCGGGGTCTGTTGAGGCGGATGTGGAGCAGGGGCGGATAGAATTGTCGGGCAATACGCTATGCGGAGCGATACGATGGCTCAAGCGATACGTGACATCTCTCATTACTGGCAAGCTTTCAAGGCGAGTGAAGACAGAAAAGCGCGCGACGAGCTCTTGGAGGCCTATGTGCCCCTGGTGAAGCAGGTGGCGGGGCAGATGATAGGCGCTTTGCCGCCCACGGTGGAAGTAGGCGATCTGGTGGGCTACGGCATCATGGGGCTCATCGACGCCATGAGGAAGTTCGAACCCGGACTTGGGGTCAAGTTTGAAACCTATGCCCGGACGCGCATCCGGGGGGCCATTCTGGATGAGCTGCGCCGAATGGATTGGGCGCCGCGTTCGTTGCGCCGTAAAGGACGCCGGGTGCAACAGGCCATCGCCGGCCTCGAAGCCGGCTTGGGCCGCAGTGCCACTGATTCGGAGATCGCCGCCGAGCTGGGGCTCACTTTGTCTGAGTTTGAAGAACTGCTCGCCGAACTCAACGCCTTGGTGCTGATCTCTCTTGACCAGCCGTTCGAAGGTGACGAAGAGAGTGTCGGATCCACTCTGGTTGAAATGCTGCCTCAGCCGGATGCCGATGATCCGTCGGCCCGGGTGGAAGAAAAGGAACGTGTGGCGGCCCTGGCCCGGGCCATTGACGGCCTGCCCGAGCGCGAGCGATTGGTGATCAGTCTCTATTACTACGAGGAATTGACCTTGAAGGAGATAGGCCTGGTGCTGAATGTGAGTGAGTCGCGGGTCAGCCAGTTGCACACGCGGGCCTTGTTGCGTCTGCGGGCTCATCTGGAGGAGCCGCGGACGGCTAAGGGAGACGGATGAGATGCTGTCGGCGATGATTGCGGTCTTGCTGCTCATCGTGATAGGCCAGCTCCATGGGCTGCGGCGCTTGCTCGAAGAGCGGTTGGTCAGTCAACAAGCGCAGCCGACGGAAAGCTTCGCCGATATTCTGGATCAGGAGTTGGATGACAAGCAGACGGGCACGGGATGGGAGAAGATGCGGGACGAGGTCAAAAAGATGGCTGCCGAGGGTCAGCCGGTCCCGGTCATCGCCCGGACTCTGGGTGTGGGGCAAGGCGAAGTTCAGTTACTTCTCGATCTCGATGATAACACGGCCCGGGGCTAAAGAGTTCTTTGGCCGCGGTCGATATTTATGGTAGCAGTCATTGGGCGAAACGAGGTGCCTCAAGATGAATGCGCGTCATGTGCAGCGCACCGGACAATTGGAGCAACCGCAGGTCGAGGAGTCGGCCTTGCGGCGGCGCCCGGCGCCGCCGGCGAAGGATGCGGCGGGGAAAAAGGACCAGGTGGTCTTATCTGAGCAGGCTCAGATGTTTCAAAGGCTGCAAGAAGCGGCCGCCGGCACTCCTGAGGTGCGTACCGATAGAGTCAAGGCGCTGCGGGCGGCGATTGCCCGCGGTCAATACCACGTTCCGGCTGAGGCCATCGCCGAGAAGATGCTCGAGCGCTCGGAGGGCGATTCATGAGTGCCTGTATGGAACCGGTCGATGTTTTGACACGCCTTCTCGAGTGCGAGGAAAAAAAGAAGTCAGCCGTTCTGGCCCGTCAGCCTGAGAAGCTCGCCGAGATTGCGGAAATGCAACGTCGTCTGCTCACCGCGCTAAAGGACGCGGGAAGCAAGCTCTCGGGCGGAGGCAGCTTGACGGCCGATGGTGCGGAGGCCATGGAGCGGACTCTGGCGGCCCTGCAACGGCTCTGCAGCACCAACCGCCTCTTGTTGGAGGAGCTGCTGTGCGAGGTGGAAGTCTGTCTGAGCCTGCTGGAGGGAGGGACGGCGACCTACGACGCCGGTCGGGAGCCGGGCCGTCCGAAAAAAAGCGTTCCCGCCGTCTGCGACATTCGGGCCTGAGGCGGAAAAGAGAAGGGATGAGACCATGAGCAGTTTTGTCGGTTTGGAAATCGCCCGCCGGGGGCTCACTGCTCAGCTCAAGAGCATGGAAGTGGC
>JBMNSS010000165.1:0-5779 GCA_050945315.1 Limnochordia bacterium
GTTCCGTTCCCCAGCCGTCGGCTACTGCTTTTGTGAACCAGCCGCCTTGCAGGCCTGCCGGTGCCGAGACAAAGGCGTATGGGAGAAGCCCCAGCTTCAGACCGGAATTGACTTCCTCTACCGCGTCACGAATACCGGCCGTGATGTCCCGGACGCTTGCGGTGAGAAAATCGCGATAAGCACCCAGGATCCCCCGGGATTGCAGCCATTCGTAGCGCTGATTGAGCGGGATCTCATCCTGAGTCAGACCTTGACTGTCTATGAAACCATAGAAGGCATCGTCGCCGTAGTGGGTCTCGTCGCTGTATGTAGACAGGCCGCTGGCGGTGGCGGCGTAGAGTTCAAAATCCACCAGGACACCCTCAATGGGGACTTCCGTCGACAGTTCGGCGATGTCAAGAAGACGTTCCTTGACAGTCCGTTCCCAGTAAACAGGATCAACCGGACTGGGCGCCTTGGGGCGTGCGGTGCCGTCTTGCAGGATGGTGGGCTTGATGATGCTTTCAAACACCCGGGCTTCAGTCAGCCCGGCGAAGTCGAGAACGGGGAAAAAACGTACTCCGGCGGCTTGGGCGTGTTCAGCCCAGGCCCGGATGCGATCCAGATCGATGCTGGGTTTGCGCTCTTCGGGCACAGGCAGACCCTGCTGCTGCCGCAGGAGCCGTAAATAACGCTCGCGGATAGACGTCACGGTCGTGTTGTCCACGCCTCTGAACTTGACAAAGGCGGCATTGAACCCCGCGGCTTTGAGTTCGTCCAGATGATCGAACGGAGCGTCTTCATAGAAATAAGCCGCTCTGACCTTTTCCGATGCAATCCATTCGTAATCCGAACCGGCGGCCACTTGAGCGAGCATCAGGCAGCAGGTCAAGGCTACAACTGCATACCGCAAGGCTTTCTGTGGCGTTAACGTCATTCACTGTCACGTCCTCTTTTTGGATGTTCAGATTGCCGGCAGACATGGTCATGTCATGTGACTGGACTTCAGATGCCGACCCTTGTCGATTTCGTTACCCCGGACGGCTCTCCTGCCGCATATCGGAGTACGCGACCCGCGCCACATCAGGTACCAACTATTGACACGGAGCTGCTCGCGGTTTACAATCACAGTGTCGGACAGTTAGGCTTGCCTAACTTCGGGAAGGAGTGGGGCTTATGACGCTGGGCACCGTTTTTATCGTCGGCGTTGGACTGTTGGCCGCATACGGAGTGGTACGTCTCATGCGGGGAGGCTCGGCGTGCTCCGGCTGTGCCAGTTGTCACGCCCGTTCTACCTGCGGTGCAGCAAACGCTCCGAAAAAGATTGAGCTGAAAAAATGAAAAGAAAGCCGGGAGCAGGGGCCTAGCCCCTCTCCTTTTTTTTGCGCCCCTCTTGCCCATCCTCGGAAGGGAGGCCCTGCGGCTCCTATGTTGAATGAAAAATCCAGGCTAATTCGGTGGGCACGGATCAGCAAGGGGGCGTTATCATGCTTGAGAGACAGTACAAGGGGGACCTACTGACCCCTTCAGGCCTTTTGTGTGAAATGCGTCGAAATCCCGTCGGCGTGGAGGCGACACGACCTCGTTTTTCATGGCAGTTGCCTCAATGGCCCGTATATGAGAAGCAAAAGGGCTACCGGATTCAGGTGGCTTCCGCTTGCGAGGCCTTAACGGCCGGTCAAGCGGATGTCTGGGACAGCGGACGTGTTGAAACGGAGCAATCCCTGCACGTTCCATACGAGGGGCCGTCTTTGAAACCCGGGGGCTGCTACTACTGGCGGGTCCGCGTTTGGAGCGATGACGGTTTTGTATCGGATTACTCGGCGCCGGCGAGCTTTGTGTGCGGCCTGTGGGGCGGATGGCAAGGTAAGTGGCTGTGGGCCCCAGAGGTGAAGCCCAATCAGCACGTGCTCTTGCGGCATCGGTTCTTTGCTCTCCCGAAAGAAGTGCGTGAGGTTCATGCCTTTGTATCTGCAGACGACTACTACAAACTGTACATAAACGGATCCTTTGTTGGGCAGGGACCGGGTCCCTCATACCCTGAGCGCGAGTACAACTATAACGGCTTTGATGTGACCGACCACTGGCGTCCGGGACGGATGATGTGTATAGCCGCCCACGCCTATTACCAAGGTCTTGGCAACTATGCCTGGGTCAGCGGGGACAGTCGGGCCGGCTTCATCTTTGAGCTGGTGGCCCGGCTAACCGACGGCAGCTTGTGGCGCCTGGGCAGTGATAAAGACTGGCGTCTGCTGTCGCCGGAAGGCTATCAGGCGGGGCATACGTTGGGGTATCAGACAGGATTCACTGAGAATATCGATGCTCGACTCTTGCCTGAGGGTTGGAACGAAATCGACTACGATGATGAGAATTGGTCGTCGGCCGTCGTTGTGGAGGAACCTGACTGGCGCCTGCACGCGCAAGAGACTGATCCTTTGGTCGTCTATGAGCTCGCACCGCAGTCCGTAAGTCGCACGGAAGGCGGAGGGCTCTTCTTTGATTTCGGCCGTGAGTTGGCGGGAACCTTACGTCTGCGTGTGCGGGGTAAGTCAGGGTTGCCGCTCAAAATTCTTGTGGGAGAAGAGTTGATAGAACCTCAGAGAGTCCGCCATGAGATGCGCTGCAACTGCAACTACGAAGAGACTTGGACTCTCAGGGAAGGCTGGCAGACACTCGAGCATTACGACTACCGCGCTTTTCGCTACGGTGAAATACGGGGAGCGGACGATGGCTGCGACTATGGAGAGGTCTTGGACAGCGTGACCGTGTCGGCGCTGGTTCGGCACTATCCTTTTACGGAGAAGGCCAGTGATTTTTCCTGCGCTGATCCGCGGCTCAACGCTCTGTGGGAGTTGGCGAAGTACACGACCAAAGTCGGCACTCAGGAGGTCTATCTGGATTGCCCGACGCGGGAGAAGGCCAACTACTCCCTGGACACGCTGCTGGAGATGTCGGCAGCCTTCTATCAGGCCGGGGAGTGGAATCTGGGCCGACGGATGATCGAGTATTTCCTGCAATCGGCCGATGACGGACGGGTACGTTGTGTGGCGCCGGCGGCGAAAGACCATTTCTTTACCGAATACACGATGTATCCGGTCTTTATGGCCTGGATGTACTACATGTACAGCGGTGATCGGGACTTTTTGCTCAGCAATTACGCCGGTCTGGCGCGCGTTGAGTCTTACATGCGGACTCATTTTGCCACCGTCGACGGTCTATTGGCCGGAACCGACAAAGTCCTGCAGGATCTTGTGGACTGGCCGAAAAACCGCCGTGACGGGCATGAAATGCTGCATGTCAACATAGTGGTTAACTCGGTTTACTACCGACTCCTGGTGCTGATGGAAAAGATCGCTCAGGTGACGGGACGCGCTGAGGAGGCCTCTGTGTACGCCAAACGGGCACAGCAGTTGGCCGAAGCGATCAATGAGCGTTTTTGGGACGCCGGGCAGCGACGTTACCTGGACGGAATGGATGAAGACGGCACGGTCTCCGAGCATTCATCCTTGCACGCCAATGCATTCCCGTTGGCCATGGGACTTGTTCCGCCTGAGCGACGCCGATCGGTTCTGGAGTCTGTCAAGACGCGGGGATTGAGATGCAACCTGTTTTTGGCGCAGTTTCTGTTTGAGGCTCTCTACGATAACGGCGCCGCGGAGTACGCTCAGGATTTGCTGCTCAATCCCGAGGTCGAGAGCCCTCTGCAGATGGTGCGCCGGGGAGCGACCACCACGTGGGAGGCCTGGGATCTCGATCAGAAGGCTAATACCAGCCTCTTCCATCCGGCGGGTGCTTTTGTCGGGTATATCATCGGCAGCCGTCTGATGGGGGTGACGCCGCTGTCGCCGGGTTTTGCTCAGGTACGGATCAAACCGCAGCCGGCGGGTTTGACCTGGGGCAAGATCCGCGTCCCGACACTGCGCGGCCCGGTGGAGCTCGCTTTTTCTCAGGACCCCGGGGTTCGCCTGCGACTTGAGGTATTCTTGCCCGGTGGCACGTCGGGGCAGATCTGGTTGCCCGTGCCGGGCGGAGAGGATTTTCGCCTTCTGTTGAACGGAGAACGCTGCTCAGGAGTGTTGTCCGAAGGATGGGCCATCTTAAGCGACGTGCCGGCGGGTTGGCATGTCTGTGAAGTGAGTCTTTGATCTGACAGGGAGGGGCGGGTATGACCCAGGATCTGCGCAAGATCACGCTGCCGTTGATTGATCTTGCCGATGACACGGCGCGTCAAGTGATAGTCGATCGGGAACACGGACAGTATCTCGGCCATCCGACCACGGTGTTGCTGGAAGACAAGCGAACCATGATTGCCGTCTATCCCAAGGGGCATGGACGGGGTGCCGTCGTACTGAAGCGCTGCTATGACGCCGGACTCACGTGGTCTGAAAGACAGCCCGTTCCGGAAAGCTGGGCCACCAGCCAGGAGGTCCCTACCATATACCGGACAGTCGATGCTCAAGGCATCCAGCGTTTGATCATGTTTTCGGGTCTCTATCCGGTGAGGATGGCGGTATCCGAAGACGACGGTCATACCTGGAGCGAGTTGACACCCATCGGTGATTTCGGCGGCATCGTGGCCATGGCTGATGTGGTGGCCATTCGCCATCAGCCCGGACACTATATGGCGCTCTTTCACGATGACGGGCGTTACTTGCGCAACGCCGGTCGGGTGACAAGGTTTCAAGTCTATAGCACGCTTTCTTCGGACGGAGGTCTCACGTGGTCGCAGCCGACTCCTATAGCCGAGCATCCCGAGGCTCATCTGTGCGAGCCGGGTGCAATACGTTCTCCCGACGGACGGGAGTTGGCGGTCCTGCTGCGGGAAAACAGCCGAAAGCACAACTCGTTTGTCATTTTCAGCCGTGATGAAGGCCGGAGTTGGACGAAACCCAGGGAGTTGCCTGCGGCCCTTACCGGCGATCGGCATGTCTGCCGCTATGCCCCGGACGGGAGACTGGTGGTCTGCTTCCGCGACATGGCCCATGAGTCGCCGTTCAGAGGCGATTTTGTCGCCTGGATCGGAGACTATGATGACATATTCAACGGCGCGGAAGGGCAGTATCGAGTCAGACTGGCAGACAACAAGTATCGCTACGACAGCTCATATCCAGGCGTTGAGGTGTTGCCCGACGGCACATTCGTAGCCACGACCTATGGTCATTGGGTAGCCGGCGAGGAACCCTTCATTTTGAGTGTCCGTTTCAAAGTGGAGGAATTCGATTAGACTTGCGTTGGTTCTACAGGTTGAGGAGCAAGAGAAGAAGCATGCGGCGGTTTGTGCGGATCATCCTGTGCGTATGGCTGATGACTGTGCGTTCCGCCGCCATGGATATGCCCCCCACTGTAACGCGGGAGCAGGCGGAGGCCGCCCTGCGGGCCGCATTTTCCGTACTTGGAACCCCTTACGTGTGGGGCGGGCAGGATCCTTCGGGGTTTGACTGCTCCGGATTGGCCATTTGGGCCTACAACCATGCAGTGCCCGGCATCCATTGGTACACCGGCGATTCCTTGGTGGATGACACGACGGCTCACATGCTTTTCGTGTACAACGTGAAGCCGCTGCGCCCACGGGAGGTGTGGCCGGGAGATCTGGTGTTTGTCACCGGCAGTACCACCCGTGTTACCCATATGGGCTTGTTCTCCCGTTGGTTGGATGGCAGACGCACCGAGTTTGAATGGATAGAGGCCTCAAGCGTCAGGAAGGCTGTCGTAGTCAGCACTTGGACCCGGGGCGAGGAGGATCCGGAGAGGATGCTGGTGGCCGTGGGACGTGTGCTGCTTTGGCCGTTGGAGGAGGAAG
>JBMNSS010000166.1:0-5715 GCA_050945315.1 Limnochordia bacterium
CGCAAGCGACACAGAGCATGAAGGCTGCTGTGGAAGCGCTTTGGAAAGCCGGATTACTGGTTTTGGCTGCGGCAGGCAACGCCGGCCCACGCTGCAACACGGTAGCGTATCCGGCCAAATGGCCGGATACGGTAGCCGTGGCGGCCTCCACCCAGGCATCTTCGATCGCCACGTTTTCAAGCCGCGGCTCTCAGGTTGATATAGCCGCCCCAGGACAGTCGATATTGTCGCTATGGCTGGACGGAACGACACGGTATCTGAGCGGCACGTCTATGGCCACGCCCCACGTCAGCGGCGTGGCGGCTTTATTGTGGAGTGTTGTCTCCCGGACATCCGGTTCTCGACGTCAACCGCGGGATCTCATCCAACCTCTGTTGGAGGGAAGCAACCGTCTTCCGGACTTCCCGAGCGTAGCTCAAGGGCACGGGCTCGTACAAGCTTTGAACTCGTTCAACATACTAAAGGCCTCACACGACGCTGACTGACTTGACGGTCTCGCGGTCCGTTTCACGAAGTATCGTGGAAAAAGAGATCCAGGCCAGTACAGCCGATACCAGTCCGACGACGCCGGCACTGATGAAAATGCCTTTCAGCCCGACCAGGTTTCCGAGAAATCCTGAGAGCGCCGGGCCCCCGGTCATCCCAAGAGCGTATATCGACTGGAAAAAGCCCATGGACGTCGCTCTTTTTTGAGCGGGGGCCGTTCGAATGCTCATACTCATAAGGACCGGGAAGACGGCACCCCGTCCGATCCCTCCCAGAGCCTGAGTGATACCCAAAACCGTTATGGAACGGACAAAGGGTATGGTCAGAGTGGTGACTCCGACGAGGATGAAACCGCCTATAACCACTCTGCGCTCACCCAAGTGCCGTGCCAACCATGTGCCGCCCAACAAAGTGGCCAAGACGCTGGGGATGGATGAAACGAGTGTCAGTGTGCCGAGTTGTGCCTTGGAGGCCCCGATAGCCGCCGCATAAGTAGGGGTAAAGCCATAGACCGTGACGAAGATGACGTACTGGATAAGCGCAGCCAACAGGCTCACAACAAGGAGTCTGGTATCCCGGCCTACCCGCAACAGCTCGCCGAAGGAGAGCGTCTGCCCACCAGTCAAAGGAGCCTCTTGAATAAACCACGACAACCCGAGACCGAGCACTCCGAAGATGAATGCAGCGACGAACGGAGCCTGCCAACCCCACAGCTCAGCAATCCAGCCACCCATATACGTAGCGGCCAACTGTGCCGACTGGTTGCAAAACAACAGAACGCTCATAGCACGCCCCGTCTGGTCGGATGGAAAATAGGCGGGAAACAAAGTCGTGAAGGCGACCCAGGTCGTGGCCGCCACTCCGGCCATCCCTCGACATATGAGCAGCTGACCCGGGGTGTCGGCCATGACCATGCCTGCAGCGGCTGAGACAGCCGCCAAAAGCCCGATGAAAATGAAGGGCCGCCGGGCACCGATTCTGTCTGAGATGATACCGGTGGGGACTCTCAATAGCAGCTGACTGAGTCCGTAGGCGGCTACGATAAGCCCCACCATGCTCAGTGAAGCACCCATGTCTTGTGCGTAGGGCGAAAGGATGGGCACATAGGCATAGATGGATGCCCAAAACATAGTGGTTACGGCAAGGAAGATTGGTATTTTGTAGTGTCTGTCCATAACGACCTACCTTCTCGTCCCGTCAAGGTTGTCCTTCACAGGGGAATTATCGTGGCGGCGCATAGCTCGCCTTTCATCCGGGCAAGCGACCGAGATCGCCGCTTTCACGCCCCGCGTCTACAGGTTCGGCCAAGTCTCGATGTTGATAGGCGACCGGATCGTCTCAGTCGTCTTCCCGGTTCTCTGTCGGGCAATCAGAAGGCATAAGGGTCCATAGGGCCAGGGGTTCCACCGAAAAGGTCGCCGGCAGAGTACCGATGATCTGTCCGTCGGCCTGGATGGGGAGAGGAGGTCCGTCGATTCGTACCGCCCGTGCTCTCCGGTAAAGAACCTTGGGGTGGGTCAAGTGAGATCCCCTGAATATCCTGGGAAACGCTAACAACGCTTCGGCCTTTTTTACGTCACCGGCAACACAAAAATCGATGAGACCGTCGTGTGGCAAAGCACACGGACAGATCTTCATACCACCCCCGTAGTAGTTTAGATTTCCCGCTGCCACCAGCAGAGCTTGACACTTCAGGGGGGCATCATCGTCAAAGCGTATGGTGAGAGGTGCATTGCGATACGTAAGCAGGGTTTTTAGAAAACCTAGCATGTACGGAAGGGTTCCATGTCCCATGCGAAGCCGGCGATTGACTGTGTCGGCCACGACAGCGTCAAATCCGGCGCTGGCGACGTTCAAATAGGGATGCTCATTGACGCGGGGCACATCGATGCGTCGGCGGACGGCCGAAGTGAAAAGCGGCACCAAGATCTCCGGTGAACAAGGCCATCCAAGGCCTCGGGCGAAGTCGTTACCCGTTCCGGCCGGCACACAGGCCAAGGCAGTTGACGTTCCCATCAGTGCCGGAAGCAATTCATGCAGAGTACCGTCGCCGCCGACACCCACACAGGTTTCAAAGCCGTCCGCTGCCGCCTGGCCGGCCAGCAGCGTAGCGTGTCCCGGATACTCAGTAAAGGCGTGATGAAAATCAACCCCGTTGCGCTGCAAGATCTCATGCAATGCTCGCCAGGTTTGTAGCGCTTTGCCTCCGCCTGCCTTGGGATTGACGACGAAAAAGAGCGGCAATCCTTCCGTCCCCCTCTCAGTAAGGGCGTATTTCCTCAGAGAAAGGAGAGTCTCCTACTGAGAGAACACAAAAAAGGGGGAGGCTAAAGTGTGTCGAAGCTTCTTTGACACACAACAACGACTGAGAGGTGTGCGCATGGTCGCAGGAGAGCTGATGAAAGGCAAGCAGGGGATTGTATTGGGAGTCGCCAATAAGCGCAGCATTGCCTGGGCAATCGCACAAACGCTCGCATCGCAGGGTGCAAGACTGGCCCTTACATATCAGGGCGAGCGCGTAGAAGAATACGTGCGACAATTGGCGCAAGAACTCCAAGATCCTCTGGTGTTGAAGTGCGATGTAACCAAAGACGACGAAATCGAGGCCGCTATGGCAGCAGTGGAATCCGAATTCGGACATCTGGATTTCATCATGCACAGCGTAGCCTACGGTGAGCTCGAACCGCCTGTCGTCGCCACCTCTCGAGAGGCCTACCTTACATCTTTGGAGATCAGCGCCTATTCCTTGGTGGCAGTGACCCGACAGGCTGCTGATTTGATGACCACGGGCGGCAGCATAGCGACCATGACCTATTATGGTTCTGAAAAGGTAGTACCCGGCTACAATGTTATGGGTGTGGCCAAGGCAACGTTAGAGGCGTCTGTACGCTATCTGGCTCACGACATGGGCCCCCGGGGCGTGCGAGTAAACGCTGTATCTGCCGGTCCTTTGAACACGTTGGCGGCACGGAGTATTCCGGGCTTTACCAAAATGCGCGGCATGGCCGCGGAGAGATCCCCCTTGCAACGACATGTGGAAGTAAACGAAGTGGCCAACACCGCTCTTTTTCTGTTGTCCGACATGGCGTCAGGAATCACCGGTGAGGTTATTTACGTAGACTGCGGCTATCACATCATGGGGATGTGATCGGAAAAAGTAATTCATCAACGGAGGTCGCGCTAGTAGTGCAGAGATTCAGAATAAAAGAAGGTCTGGATGTTGTCGTAGTGGAGACTGACGCGGAATTCGCATCCTTTGCTGCCGATCAAGTGTGTAATCTGGTGCAAGAAAAGCCGGAATCAGTCCTTGGACTGGCCACCGGAGGCACCCCCTTGGGACTGTATGACGAACTTGTGAAACGCTACCAGGCAGGACTCGTTGATTTTTCACAGGTGCGCACGTTCAACCTTGATGAATATGTAGGACTGGACGGAGATCATCCTCAGTCATATCGCCAGTATATGCGGCAGCACCTTTTCGACAAGGTCAATTTGCGACCTGAAAACACACACCTGCCGCGCGGTACTGTCACCGACCTTTGGGCCGAAGCGGCGCGCTATGACGCTCTGCTCGAGGAGTTGGGTCCCATTGATCTGCAAATACTCGGTATCGGCGAGAACGCTCACATTGCCTTCAACGAACCGGGCACCCCTTTCTCCAGCAGAACCCATGTAGTCGATCTGACTGAATCCACCATAGAGGCGAACTCTCGATTTTTTGCCTCGCGGGAGCAAGTGCCGCGCCAAGCCATTACGATGGGGATCGCCAGCATTCTAAGAGCGCGGCACGTGATTCTTTTGGCCCAAGGAATCAAGAAGGCCGAAGCCATACGCTTGAGCCTCGAAGGAGACATGACACCTCAGGTTCCTGGGTCAGCGCTTCAGGCACATCCTTCTGTCCTTGCGGTTGTCGACAAGCCCGCTGCGTCTCAACTGGTAGTTGTGAGATAGGGTCAGTGATCAGGCGATGGCGCCGGCAGAGGCCTAACGCAGTATGATGTCGTCTATCACCACTCCGGCGTCATCCTCTGATTGAGGGGCGTCGATGCGCAGGTTCAAACCGTCAGTGCCACTGGGGGCCACATTGGTTACATCCCACAACACGTTCCATGAACTGCCAGGTAACTGTCGCGGGGCGATGAATACCTCAAGAGCCATGCCGAGGAAGCTGCCACTGCTGTTGACCCAACGCAGGCGGATGAGAACCGGTCCGTTACCCAAATGGACGGAGCCCCGCACATGAGCGACAAACTGTAACCTGCTCCCCCGACTGGCAGGGACTGTCTGAGCCATGAAGGAGTTCATTCCTGCCAACATGGCAGCGCGAGTGCCAGAGTGAACCAGATCACCCTCTTCAGCGGAAATGACGGTCACTCCCTCCGCATGCCAGCCGGTGAGCTCCTTCTCAAAACCGCCGTTATTGATCCTGTTGCGATAAGAGCGGCGGACGCGTTTCGTCTTCGGAGTCTTTTGCACGACGCAATGGCTCCTTTCCTGCTTCTCACCTCATTCGTATGTTCCGGAGCCCGATTGGTGCTTGTGGATTATCGGGCTCCTGGGAAAACAGGGTTCATCATGCTTGTGACGAACTAAACGAGGAGCATGACAAAAATCGCACAAGGTGGGAGACGTGAAGGTATGAAAGAGAATGCGATACGCAAACCGTGGATAGATGCAACGATGATGGTGTTCATGCTCTTAGTCATAGTCTGTCATACGGTAACTGCGACAGAAGCGCCTACAACAAGCGGTGACGTCGTGACGGTGCGAAGTGCGATAGTTGAAGTGGGCGGAGTCACACTCTTTCGCTTCGTGGAGCCTTACAAGGGAATGTCACCCCATGAGCGAGCGAGCATTGTCTATCGTCGTCTCTGGCACGTACTGGATACAACGGCTCCTGAAAGACGAATGGAACTCCTCGATCAGATACGGGTCGATAACGTAAAAACTGACGTATGTATCTTCATCGGAGACCACCTGATCGTGACGATTGATGACATTCATCCTCGCATCAACCAGGCCTCTCCGCAAGAGCTGGCCCATATATGGGCTGACAATCTACGCCGTGGACTGGCAAACTACCTCAGAATAAATGCACCGTAATATCGAGTAGGGTGACGCTGCGCTGATCTGGCGCAGCGTCGGCCCTCTCACAGAACCGTACGTACGGGTCCGTATACGGCTCCTGAAGAACCTTGACGTTACGCTTGGTAACGGTGCAAAATCCCG
>JBMNSS010000167.1:0-5687 GCA_050945315.1 Limnochordia bacterium
GCCAGATTGGCCTCATCAGTGGCGGGAGTCAAAGACAGCAGCGGCGATCCACACAAGATCAAGGCTTTCATCACGGCCTTGGGAGGAGACCGGCGCCAGGCCGCCTATCTGAGCGGCAGCGAGGAACTGACGCGGCTAGCGGTTGCCCAAGGCGCCGATGGTATGGTGCCTTCGCTGGGAAATGTGCTTCCTCGGCTGCTCGCCACTCTATGGAAGCAACGTCATAACCCGCGGCAACTTGATCGCCTCGCCTCAATCATGGACGACATCAACCATCTGAATCGACGCTACAAGGGCAGTATCGCCGGGATCGCTTGGAAGAAGCGTGTTCTCGGCCTGCAGGGCATCTGCGCCGACAGGCTTAGCCTGCCCTCAACTCCTGTCCCACAAAGCGATGACGCCTTCTTGCTGCAGGAAGTCGAACGGGCCGCAGCAGCCGTGGACGTTTTGTGACGTTCACGGATCAACTCAGATAGGGTCGAATCACCTTTGTCCACAGTTGATAGCCCGTCCGATTCAGATGCAGGCCGTCGGGTCCGAAGAGCTCCTCCCGCGGCTTTCCGTCGGCTCCCAACATGGCGCTGAACAGATCGATATAGGTCAAACGACTGTCACCCAAGGTGAACTCGTAGACCAAGCCGTTCAGCGTCCGCATGGCCTCCAAGAGATGAATGCGGGCAGGGCTGGGTTTCGTGGACACCAAGGCGATGTCCGTCTTGGGCAGATGCTGATGAGTCAGAGTGACAAACTCTTCGTAGTCGGCGAAGACGCTCTCAGGACTCTTTCCTCGGGCCAGATCGTTGTCGCCTGAGTACAAAACGATAAGACGAGGTTTGTAGGGCCAGACAATCCGATGAGCATAGCCGGTGGCCTGAGCCACGGTTGAGCCCCCGAATCCGCGGTTTATGACAGGTATCGGGGCGAAATCTTGAGCCAAGGTATCCCATAGCCTGATGGTTGAACTCCCGACAAAAAGCACGGCACCTGCCGGGGGGGGCTGCTGCCGATCCTGTTCTTCATAGGCGATGATGGTATCCAAGAAAGGTGTCTGCGTGCCAGCCATTATGTGAGCCTCCGTAAGTCTTATTTCGCGTGTGACAGAGCATCTTCCATGGCCTTGAGATAGGCCTTTGTCGTAACAGTGGCCCCCGCAACGGCATCTATCTGTAACGACTGGGCCCTCAAAACCCTGTCGATCACTTCCTGCCGAGCTTTGTCCAAAGAGAAGCGCATATCCTTGGTGACTTCAATGGCCACTACCTGCCCTTCAGTCACCGTCATCTCCACGCCGTTACTCCAGCGACCGCCCTCAAACCAACCTGCGTACACTCCGTCGCGAAGGGCGGTAAAATCGATCTCTTCCACCGAGAGCTCCTTTATTGAGGACTGACCCGCCATAAGAAGCAGGCCCACTACTCCCATGATTAAGATAAACCCACCCATACCCAACAATAGCGCCTTCAACAGTCTCACGGTGCACCACCTCTCACTGCCAACATAGGCGTATTCGTCGGGCATGAGCACGAACCTTCATTCACTTGGCCGCGAGGATACCGCTACCTGTCTGCAGAATGATGAGCTACAATAGAGGTGTCAGAAATCAAAAAAGGTCGGGAGCGACGTCCATGCCCGAAGTGCGAATCATGCCCTGCCTCGATATCCAAGACGGTCGTATAGTTAAAGGAGTGAGCTTCGTTTCCCTGCAGGATGCCGGAGATCCGGTGCTGGCCGCCCGGGCCTATGAACGGGACGGCGCTGATGAACTGGCCTTTCTGGACATCACCGCCACCGTTGAAAAGCGCCGGACTACGCTTGATGTTATGCAACAGGTGGCCGAGGCCGTCGACATACCCCTCACCGTAGGAGGAGGGATCTCTTCGGTCTCCGATGCGCAAAGAGTGCTTTCGGCGGGTGCGGATCGGGTCAGCATCAGCTCAGCCGCCTTCCGGGACCCTGGGCTGATCGATGATCTGGCGCGGACACTGGGATCGGAGAATGTTGTTGTAGCCATCGACGTTGATCGTTCCGAGACCACCGCTTCGGGTTACGAAGTGTACATTGACGGCGGCAGAACCGCCACCGGATTCGATGCCGTGACCTGGGCCCAAGAGGCCGCAAGACGCGGTGCCGGAATGATTCTGCCCACCAGCAAGGCCTGTGACGGTCGCAAACAAGGCTATGACATCCCCTTGATCCGCCTGCTTAAAGAAAGTATATCAGTGCCCGTCGTAGCTTCCGGCGGAGCGGGTGCTCCCGAGCATTTCTTGGAGGCGGCACAAGCAGGTGCCGATATCCTCTTGGCGGCATCGGTCTTTCACTTCGGCCGGATACGCATATCTGAGCTGAAGCGGTATCTGAAAGAGCACGGAGTCAAGGTGAGCACCGACTAGACTGATAGACCGGAACTCACGGTGGCGTTGACGACATCGCGGAGCTTTGTTACACTGTAGCCGACCCACTGGGGTCAGCTGGATCTGGCCCCAGACATATTGGCGACACCGTTGAGACGAGCGATAGAGCACGTCAAAGCGGTGACAGGGGAGCTCGTGGTTCCGGGCTGAGAGGATGAGGAGACTCATCGACCCTTTGAACCTGATTCCGGGTAATGCCGGCGTAGGGATTCTAGGTGTTGGTTGTGTATGTTTCACACCGGAACCTGCTCGCCCGCGCTGCGAGGAGGTTTTTTTCATGAAACGCTGTAGACTGTTGCTCGTGTCCGTTGTGTTGGCCACTCTTTTGTGGTCCGGAATCGGAGAAGGAAAGCCCAGGCTTGTGGTCTACACATACGACAGCTTCGTTTCGTGGGGTCCGGCCAACGAGATTGAAACCGGATTTGAGAGAATGCATGACGTCGACGTCGTCTTTGTGGCCCCGGCGAGTTCGGGAGAGATGCTCGCCCGCCTGATCAGCGAGATGGAAACAGGCGGCAGTGAAGCTGATGTCTTTGTCGGATTGAGCGACACATATCTCAGCCGGGTGCACAGCCGCAACGTCTTTCGTCCGATTGACCCGGCTAAGGTTCCCAACCTGAGGGTGATTCCCGAAAACCTGCAGTTTGATGCCAAAGGTCATCTCGTGCCCTTTGATCACGGCTACATCACGTTAGTCTACGACACAAGATCAATCAAGGCCGAGGATCTGCCCCAGACCTTTGAGGATCTCACCGATCCCCGCTTCCGAAACAAGATAATCGCTATCGATCCTCGCACCTCTTCCGTTGGGCATGCCTTTTTGATGTGGACCATCCAGCATTACGGGGAAGACGGTTTCGTCGACTTCTGGCGCAGACTGTCCCCCAACCTGCTCACCATCGCCGGCGGTTGGAGTGCGGCCTATAAGATGTTCACCAACGGTGATGCTCCGATAGTCATCAGCTACGCTACGGACACCGCCTATGCCGTCATGGAAGGTCAAGGACCCGTTTACGGAGTGCTGCCCCTCCATGGCGCCGGTTACTTGCAGATCGAGGGTATGGGGATCGTTCGAACCAGCCGAAATGTCGATCTGGCCCACGCTTTCGTCGACTATCTGCTTTCACCGGAGATTCAGAGATTGATTCCGACCACCAACTGGATGTATCCGGCCAATCCACAGGCCGAGCTTCCCGAGGAATGGGTCCAATACGCGCAGCCGCCCGAGAAATCGGCACGCATGGACCCCGAGGAACTGGACCGTAAAGAGGCCACGTGGCTGCGTCAATGGGCCATGGCGATCTCTATGTAGGAGATTGAGCGAACGCATCCGGGCTGTCGTCTGACGCCGTCACCGACAGCCCGGATGCCTTTGTCCCACAAGGAATGCAGAAAGGATCAGCTATGCCTCCGACCCGTGCTCACCGCCCCCCATGGCTTGTTGTCTTTCCGTTGGGCTTTCTGATACTCTTTTTTTACCTGCCCCTCTTCGGTCTGCTCAAAGAGAGCTTGTTCGCAGGAGCCGGCTCCTCCCCGCTTGTGACAACGTTCAAAGATCCATACTTTTGGCATCTGCTCCGACTTACCGTCAAGCAGGCAAGTCTCAGTGCACTGGCCAGCACGGTGATCGGTCTGCCGCTGGGTTACATTCTGGCCAATCGGCGACTACCCTTGCCGCGGCTGTGGCGAGCTTTCACCATTGTTCCTTTTGTACTACCGGCGATCGTCGTTGCACTGGGCTTCATTCTCTTTTTTGGTCACAACGGCTATTTCAACAGAGCGCTCCTCGCCCTGTTCGGGGTGCGCCTGCCGCTGCTCTACTCATTTCAGGGCATCATTTTGGCCCATGCCTTCTACAATGCTCCTATCGTCGCACGCACCACGGCAGTTGCCTGGGAGGCGCTTGATCCCGCTTTGGAGCAGGGATCCAGAGCGTTAGGAGCCTCAGCGTGGACCACCTTCCGGAAGATCACATGGCCCATGCTTTGGCCGGCCACGGCCAGTGGCGCTCTGTTGGCGTTCATCTTTTCGTTCTTCAGTTTCCCCCTGGTCTTGACTCTGGGTGGGGCGCGCTATGCCACCCTGGAGGTGGAGGTCTACACCCAGGTGCGCGTGCTCCTCGACAACGCCACCGGTGCCGCCTTTGCCTTGTTTGAGACTCTGGCTTCACTGAGCCTCACCTACCTCTACCTGCGTGTTGAAGCTCGTAACCGCTCAGAGCACAGCGGTCATGCCCGGAAAAGACAAAGGCGTCCCTTGTTCGGCCGCTCCCATGTGAGCAATCTCTTGTTAGTGACTTATCTGATCCTTTTGGGCCTGCTGTACGGGGGTCCCATCGGCGCCGTTGTCTGCGATTCTTTGGTGGGCGAGAACGGCAGGTTGTCTTTTGATGCCTATGCCTTTGTTCTCAATTGGGATCATGCGGCTCAGATCGGCCACAGCCCGCTGGGTGCCATCATCAACACCTTGCGCTTTGCTCTGAGCTCCATGCTGGTCGCAGTCTGTCTCGGCACGGCGTTGGCGGTGTCTCTCCCCCGAATACCCAGACGAAGAGCCCAACTGTGGGAGACGCTGGCCATGGCACCCCTGGCCGTCTCTTCCATCGCCTTCGGCTATGCCATGTTGCGAGCCTATCGGTTGGGGCTTCTGCGGCATCTCCGCCTCGGTACAACCGGGGCCATCATCGCCGCTCACGCGGTCTTGGGGCTTCCCTTTGCCCTCCGGGTTCTGCGCCCCCATTTCCAAAGCTTCGATCACAGGCTCCTTCAGGCGGCGCGCTCATTGGGCGCTGCACCGAGGAAGGTCTTTTTAAAGGTGACGCTTCCGCTTTCCACTGCCGCGCTGCTGGTCGCTGCCGCCTTCTCTTTTTCCATCTCGGTCTCTGAGATGAGTGCCACCATCATGCTGGCCCAACCGGGCTTTTCCACCATGCCCTTGACCATCTATCATCTGGTCTCGGCACGGGAGTTCTCTGCCGCCGCGGCCATGGCCGTCCTGCTAATGTGTGTCATGACGCTGATCTTCGCCATCATGGAGGCGGCAGGACAGTTTCTCATCAGCTTACAAGTCGGAGGGCGCCGCCATGTATCTGAGCTTTGAACGACTGACCAAACACTACGGAGCAGTGACTGCTCTGCAGGATGTCACCTTTGGCGTTGAACGCAGCGAATTCGTCTCACTGCTGGGGCCTTCGGGATGCGGCAAGACTACGACGTTGATGTTGCTGGCAGGATTCGAACAGCCTACGTCCGGACGCATTCTGTTGGAAGGTAAAGA
>JBMNSS010000168.1:0-5675 GCA_050945315.1 Limnochordia bacterium
CCGGAGTTCGTGAGTACCAACCCGGGGATCCTCTCAAACGCATGCATTGGAAAGCGAGTGCTCGCAGCGGGCGATTGCACGTCAGGGAGTTTGAGCCGACCATCGCTTTGGAGACCACCCTCTTTTTGGATCTGAATGAGGAGGCCTACGACGTACATCTGATCGACCATATGAGCGAGTTTTCCATTGAGGTTGCCGCCTCGCTCGCCTATTTTCTGCACAGGCAGAGACAACCCGTGGGCCTGGTGACCAACGGACGCGACGGGCCGGCGGTAGTGGGGAGCAGCGATACCAACCCCATTCGCATGTCGAGCCGCAAGGGTGCCTCCCAGTTGATGAAGATCATGGAGGCCTTGGCCCGGGTGCAAGTCCATCGCGGCAAACCCATGGCTCAACTCCTCGCCGACGAAGCCCGACAACTTCCCTGGGCATCAACGATTCTGGTCATCACCCCTATAGACTCGCCTGATATCGTAAAGGCGCTGCTATCATTGCGCCATTCCGGCTATCTCATTACGGTGTTTTTGACCGGCGATCGGATCATACACCCCGGTTTTCTCACCCATCCGCCAATGCCCGGACTAACCTTTCTTCGCTGTCGGCACTCCGGTGAACTCGATGCCTTGGGAAGCCGCAGGAATGCCGGCTAGTCATGAATCAGCGGTGAAAGGATGTGTTGTCGAGATGAAAAGCAAGCCACTGGTCGGAATTGTCATGGGCAGTGATTCGGATTGGACCGTCATGGAAAAGGCGGCCAGGACTCTCGCCGATTTGGGGATCGCCGCCGAAGTGAGAGTGTTGTCGGCGCATCGCACACCTGAAGCGGCTGCCTCCTACGCAAAAGAGGCAAGTGAAAGGGGGCTGCGACTCCTTATCGCCGGGGCCGGCAGAGCCGCTCACCTTCCGGGAGTATTGGCCAGCTACACCATACTGCCCGTCATCGGCGTCCCTATTGACAGCGGTGCCTTAGCCGGCGTCGATGCCTTGTATGCCATTGTGCAGATGCCTTCCGGAATTCCCGTGGCATCGATGGCCATCGACGGAGCGCAGAATGCAGCTCTTTTCGCCGCGGAGATTCTGGCCCTGACAGACGATCATCTGCGTCAACGCCTCTTGGAGTTCAGACAGAACAAGGCGGATGAGGTATTAAGGAAGGACGCGAAGCTAAGCCGAACGTTTTCTCAGGATTGTACTTAACGTTCGGGTCTAGCCCTTGACCGGGTTTTGCGCTCTTGTTAAGATGAAAGTGGTTCAGCCAAACACGAACATTAGGAGGCTAGAGCGTGCAGCGTGACATCTTCGCTTCCGTCAGTCCTCTGGATCATCGCTACTACGCTTCAGCCCCTGAGCTTTTTGAGAGGCTGAGTGAATATCTGTCTGAAAATGCCTACATAAGATACCAAGCAAGGGTGGAGGAAGCCCTCACAACCGTCCTGGGGCGACGAGGCGTCTGTCCGCAAAGCGTAGCGCTTGAGGTATCGCAAGCGGTCACAGAAATCACTCCTCAGGAAGTGTATGCTGAAGAATCGGTCACCCATCACAGTGTTCGGGCCTTAGTGAATTGCATACGCAGAAAGATCAGCCCGGAGGCCCGCCCGTTCGTGCATTTTTGCGCTACCTCATCTGACATCACTGACACTGCACGGGTGCTTCAGTACCGAGACGTCACCAATCAGATGATCGTTCCTCACCTGAGGGAGCTCATTCGTATTTGGATACGGATCGTACGCCGCGAGGCTGACACGTTGCAGATAGGGCGCACGCATGGACAGCACGCGGTCCCTCTCACCTTTGGTTTTGCCATGGCTGAATACATCAGCCGTCTTGGTAATCGCCTGGTGGCCATAGAGAAGGCAACCGCTGATTTGCGCGGCAAAATGGCCGGGGCGGTGGGAGCCTACAACGCCGTTTCTTTGTTCTTTGACGATCCGGAAGACTTGGAAAAAGAAGTGCTGGCAGAGTTGGGACTTGCCCCGTCAACGCATTCCACGCAGATCGTGGAGCCGGAGTATGTCGTTGACTGGGCTCATGCCCTGGTTTCCACACTGGGGGTGTTGGCCAACCTCAGTGATGATCTGCGGCATCTTCAACGCAGTGAGATAGCCGAGGTGGGGGAGTTCTTTGAGCAGTCGCAGGTCGGGTCATCGACCATGCCCCATAAGCGCAATCCTTGGAACTTCGAGCATGTCAAGAGCATGTGGAAGGCCTTCTTGCCCCGTATGATGACTCTTTATATGGACCAGATATCAGAACACCAGCGTGACCTCACCAACTCTGCATCCAGCCGCTTTATACCGGAGTTGGCCGCCGTCCTGGTCGCAGCAACCGAGCGCTTGGTTCGTGTCTGTAGCCGCCTGGCCGTCAATCCGGTACAGATGAAGGAGAATTTTTCGCTCAGTAAGGAAATGGTTATAGCAGAACCCCTATACGTATTGCTCGCTGCTCACGGTCACCCCGATGCGCACGAGATCGTCCGTCGGCTCACCCTCGTGGCCGAACGCTCAGGCCGATCTCTACGCACGGTGGTCGAGGAAAGCCAAGAACTCATCCCGTACTTGGATCGGATGAGCGAGCACCAACGCGAAATTCTTCGTTCTCCTGAGCTTTATTTGGGGATCGCCAGGCAAAAAGCCATCCGAGTTGCCGATCATTGGGAGACGACGCTTCAGTTGGGCCCATCGTGACGGGGCCGTCAATTATCTCCGAGGGGAGCTAGCTCATGGATCTCATTGACATTGAAGAGATCAAAGCCGGAAGGATCTGGCGTCAGATGGGACTCACTGACGAAGAGTATCAGATGGTGGTGAAAGCGCTGGGGCGTGACCCGAACTTGACCGAGCTGGGCATGTACGCTGCGCTATGGTCTGAACACTGCGCCTATAAGCATTCAAGAGCGCTTTTTCATCTTTTTCCCACTGAATCACAACGATTACTGGAGGGCTTGGGCGAGAATGCCGGGATCGTCGACATCGGTGACGGGCTGGCCATCTGCTTCAAGGTGGAATCGCACAACCACCCCTCGGCGATAGAACCGGTTTTGGGAGCGGCCACTGGTGTCGGTGGTATCTTGAGGGACGTTTTCGCCATGGGAGCCAGACCCATAGCCGTGCTGGATTCCCTGCGTTTCGGCAGTCCCGACAACCCGAGGACTCGTGAGCTCATCGCAGGCGTTGCGGAGGGCATTAGCAGCTACGCCAAGACGGTCAGTGTTCCCGCGGTAGGCGGGGAGATCTACTTCCATCCGTGCTATGAGGAGAATCCGCTGGTCAACGCCATGGGCGTGGGTGTAGTCGAGCATCGTCACATCGCCACCGCCAGTGCTCGAGGGGTTGGCAACCCCGTAATGATAGCCGGCGGGCGCACGGGGCGCGGCGGCATCTTGGGAGCCAGTTTCGCCTCAGCCGAATTAGACGAAACCTCTCACGAGCAGAGCCACGCAGTGGCCATTGGTGATCCCGAGACCGGGAGGCGACTGATTGAGGCCTGTCTTGAACTGATCGCCAGTGGTCTCGTCGAAGGCATCCAGGACATGGGCGCGGCCGGCCTGACCAGCTCCTCAGCGGAGATGGCTGCCCGGGCCAAGACGGGGATTGAGCTTGACGTAGGGCTCGTGCCACGCAAAGAGGAGGGCATGACGCCATATGAGATCATGCTGTCAGAGTCCCAGGAACGCATGCTCATCATTCCCAAGAAAGGCAGCGAAGACCAGGTGAAGGCCATCTTCGCCAAGTGGGGAGTAGAAGCCACTGTGATCGGTCGCGTAACCGATGACGGCATGCTTCGGGTCCGAGAAGGGGATGTCTTGTATGCCCAGGTGCCGGCGGCCTCTTTGTCAAGTGAAGGAGCGCCGCTATACCATCCGGAGGAAGCTCAACCTGCTTGGGAAGAGAGATTGGCCGCCCAACCGCTGCCACCCGTCACCGAAGATCTCCACGGCTGTCTGTTGAGACTATTGGCCGCACCCTCCATCGCCAGTAAGAGATGGGTCTACGAGCGGTGTGACAGTGACGTACAAGGCAATACGCTGGCCGGACCCGGAGTGGCCGATGCTGCGGTCATACGCATCCCGGGCACCCGTAAAGCCATCGCGCTGACACTTGACTGCAATCCCCGCTACTGCTATCTCGATCCGTACACGGGATCGGCCATCGCCGTGGCTGAGGCCGCCCGCAACGTTGTCTGTGTGGGAGCACAGCCCCTGGCCATCACTGACGGACTGAATTTCGGCAGCCCGGAAAAACCGGAGATATTCTCCCAGTTGCGGCGAGGCATTGAAGGAATAGCCGCGGCCTGTCGGGCCCTGGGACTTCCGGTAACCGGCGGCAATGTGAGCCTTTACAACGAAACCGATGGCCAAGCCATATATCCCACGCCTATCATCGGGATGCTAGGCCTGTTGGAAAATGCCGATGACTGCCTGACGGCCGGCTGGCAACAAGATGGTCACGTTATCGTCTTGCTCGGGGAAACCAAAGAAGAGTTGGGTGGCACGGAATTTCTGTCAGTTGTCCACGGTCTTGAGGGTGGAAAAGCGCCTCAGCTTGACCTGGACCGTGAAAAACGAGTTCAGGCGAGCGTTCTGCAGGCTGTACGAGAGGGTCTGCTCGCTTCGGCCCACGATTGTTCCGAAGGCGGACTCGCCGTATGTCTGGCTGAAAGCTGCATTATAAGCGGCAAAGGAGCCAGTATTGCGCTTGATCTGACCATGCGGGCCGACGCGCTCTTGTTTGGTGAATCACAGTCGAGGATTGTCCTTTCTTTGTCAGAAGAGCATCTTCCCCGATTGGAGCGGATCGCGGCTCAGCACGAGGTGCCCTGCACGGTGCTTGGTCGTGTCGGGACAGATGCACTGACTATAGCGCTTCAGGGAGACAGACCTGTCTCTTTGGGCTGGAACGTACAGACGATGCAAGAATCCTACAACGACAGCCTGAGTCGCATAATGAAAGGTCAGGCCTAACGATGAGCGGAGTATTCGGTTTTTTTGCACCTGACGGAGGAGCGGCCGCTGAGATTGCCTATTTTGGCCTCTACGCCCTGCAACACAGAGGCCAGGAATCGGCTGGCCTGGCGGTATCCGACGGTCGACGTATTCGCATCCGCAAGGGTATGGGGCTCGTTACGCAGGTGCTGACCGACGATGCAGTGGCTAATATGCCCGGATCCATCAGCATCGGTCATGTGCGTTACTCCAAGGCGGGCGAGCCTCACGTGGCCAACGCTCAACCTCTCTTGGGCTTCACCCAACACGGACAACTGGCATTGGCGCATGACGGCAAGTTGACAAATGCAGCGTCTTTGCGACAACGCCTGCAACGTGACGGTGCAGTGCTTCAGACTACCACCGACAGCGAACTCATTTTAAACCTGATCGCCCGTCAAACCGGCGATCCGTTTGAGGAAGCCGTCGTCAAAGCCATAGGTGCGCTCCAAGGTGCCTTCACGGTAGTGTTGATGACCAATGACAAGCTAATAGGATTCCGTGACTATGCGGGTATCCGGCCGTTGAGCATCGGCGAACGCGGTGATGCCACGATTCTGGCTTCTGAATCGGCCGCTTTTGACACCATAGGTGCTGATCCGGTGCGCGATGTAGCACCCGGGGAACTGGTAGTCATCGACTCTCAGGGCATGCGTTCCCGACAGTTGCGGCCTGCGCAGCCGGCCTTTTGCGT
>JBMNSS010000169.1:0-5629 GCA_050945315.1 Limnochordia bacterium
ATTCTAGCATGGTACGGGGCAGTCCTCCTTTCTGAGGCGGAATTCTGCGCTTTCTTGCGGAGAAATAATCTCGGCCCAATTGTGCATACCGGGCAGCCATCGACGCCATACTTGATAGTGATGTCTTTCTGAGTGAAAGGAGGGGGCCCCGTGCCTGACAACCTTGCGGCAGGTGCCATGACTGAGTCTTTTGATGCACGTGCCGAGGCCGGGGTCGCGTCAAGCGTCGCACCGCCGCCATTCCCCACGTCCCATGGTGTCACCAGTGTGCATTTAATGACTCGCGACCCCCAGAGTCTGTATGCCTATTGGGAATTGACTCCGGAGTTTCGGGAGATGACAGCGCGTCATTTTGGGTGCGACTGGGACGAACTGCCTTTGGTCCTTCGCCTATACATGATGGACAACGTAGACGATGGCCCTCGTGTTATTCAGGAAGTGAACACGTCTCGCTTGACCGACAACTGGTTTTTTCATAATCTGCTGCCCGGCAAAAGCTATGTCCTTGATGTGGGGACGCGTAATGTCTACAACGTTTTCGTCGCCTTGTTGCGTTCAAACTGGGTGACGACTCCGCGCAATTGGCCCGGCCGATCATCATCGGGCCAGCAACTGGGTGAATGGAAACCCGACAGTATCAGCTCGCCATTTCACTTACGAAGTTGAGCACTTGCAGGAGGTCCGAAATCGATGAAGGGATACGTGGCTATCTGCTTACACACACACCTGCCCTACGTGCGTCATGCGGACGATCCCAACGCCTTGGAGCAGCGCTGGCTGTTTGAAGCCATTACGGAGTCTTATATACCGTTGTTGAATGTCTTCCATCGACTCCGGGAGGACGGGGTCGCTTTTCGCTTTGCCATGTCCGTCACACCACCCCTTATGGAGATGCTTCGCGATCCTCTCCTGCAGGCTCGTTACATAAGTCATCTTGATAATCTCATCCATCTGGCCGAGAAGGAGGTGGTGCGCCTTGGATCTGAGCCACGTTTTCGCACCGTGGCCGAGATGTATCTGTGGAAATTGCGTGAAGCCCGTCACATCTTCTGTGAGCGATATCAAGGCGATCTCTTGCGGGGCTTCTTACAGTTGGAAAAGGCGGGCTGCCTGGATCTGATAACAAGTGCGGGGACGCACGCCTACCTGCCTCTACTGCGCTCCGAAGAGGCGGTTCGCAGTCAAGTTCGGCTGGGAGTTCGCGCTTTTCAACGGCATTTCGGTCATCGGCCGCGAGGTATTTGGTTGCCGGAGTGCGGCTATCGCCCTGGACTGGATGAGATCTTGGCAGAGGAAAACCTGGAGTACTTCCTGGTGGACAGTCATGCCATCATGCATGCGGATCCAGCACCTCCGAACGGAGTCTATGCCCCTGTGCGGACAGCGGCCGGTCTTTTAGCCTTTGGACGGGACAAGGAATCGGCTAAGCAAGTATGGAGCTCCAAGGAAGGGTATCCGGGGGATTACGACTACCGTGAGTACTACCGTGACGTGGGATTCGATTTGGATTGGGACTACATCCGCGAGCACGTACACCCTGACGGTATCCGTGTGAATACCGGGCTGAAGTACTACCGAATTACGGGTGACGGTCATCATAAAGAGCCATACAACCCGGCTTGGGCCCAGGAACGAGCAGCGGCACATGCCTCTCATTTTCTTCATACCCGTCTGGAGCAGGCGGAAAGACTGTATGAACAAACCGGAGAGCCGCCGGTCATCGTCTCGCCCTATGATACTGAGCTGTTTGGGCACTGGTGGTATGAAGGGCCGGCCTTCCTGGATTATCTGTGCCGGAAAATGCACTACGACCAACAGGATCTAGAACTCATCGCGCCCCTAGATTGTCCATCGTGCGATCAGGCACCTGTTGTCGATTTGCCCGAGTCGAGTTGGGGCAATCGCGGCTACAGCGAGGTATGGTTGAATGAAGCAAACTGCTGGATTTATCCTCACCTGCATGCCGCTGAAGAAAGGATGGCGGCTCTGGCTGAAGGGCGGCCCAACGCCACAGGATCGGAAGAGCGGGCTCTCAATCAGGCTTGCCGTGAATTGATGTTAGCTCAAAGCAGCGACTGGCCGTTTATCATCAGTGCTCAGACGACCGTGGAATACGCCAACCGCCGTTTGAACGAGCATCTGCGGTGGTTCTTCTTGCTCTGTGAACAGATAGAATCAGAACGAATTGATGAAGCACAGCTCCGATACGCAGAACAGGTTCACTCGATATTTCCTTATATAGACTATCGGGACTTCTGTGATACAAAGCTGCCCCAGCTGGCTCTGATGTTCCCCTCGGGAGCGCTGCGAGTGCTCATGCTGTCATGGGAGTATCCGCCGTTGTGTGCGGGGGGATTGGGCAGGCACGTGCACGAGCTGTCACGCAACCTGGCGAAGCAAGGTGTGGAAGTTCATGTCTGCACTTTAGGTACAGACAAGCTCCCTCGACGGGAAGTTGCCGAGGGTGTAGTGGTTCATCGGGTGCCCGGACTCGATATGCCCGGCGACTCATTTGCAGATTCAGTCTTTCAGGCCAATCTTCGCCTTTACGAACTGGCGCGGCGGCTGTGGTTGAGCCGTCGGTTCGACCTTGTTCATGGGCATGATTGGCTGGTCGGTGAGGCCTCGCGTATGATTGCCAGGCGCTACGGAGTTCCTTTGCTGGCCACTATACACGCCACTGAATACGGTCGCAATCAAGGAATACACAACTCAATCCAGCGGGCGATCGACCGACAGGAACGCATGCTGATGTCTGATGCGGATCAAGTGATCGTTTGCAGTCGGGCCATGCACAACGAGCTGAATAAGGTTTTCGGTGTGCCTGAGGATAAGCTGCAGATCATACCAAACGGTGTGGATGTATCCTCTTTGGTATCTTCGCTCTCCTCAACAGCGTCATTTCTGCCTCCGCACGGACATGTGGTGGCCTTCTTAGGCCGATTCGTACGCGAAAAAGGCGTGCAGTTGCTTATGAAAGCCGCGGAGGCCATTCTGTCAAGGCGATCGGACGTCTATTTCGTTCTGGCAGGCAACGGACCGCTGTTTGATGATCTTCAAGCTATGGCCGTTGATTTCGGGATTGCTGACCGCGTGATATTCCCGGGCTTTGTCAATGACAAAGGCCGCAATGCGTTGTTGGGCCGGGCTTCCGTGGCTGTCTTCCCGAGTCTGTACGAACCGTTCGGTATTGTTGCCTTGGAGGCGATGGGGGCGGGGGTACCCACGATCGTATCTGACACCGGTGGTTTTGCCGAGATCGTCGAACATGAGGTAGACGGACTCAAGGTATACCCCGGTGATCTTCACGGATTGGTCAATGCCATCGAGCGCCTGCTGGATGACCGCGGTCTGGCAGATGCCCTGGTTGTTCGAGCTCGCGAAAAAACCCTGCGCAAATATACATGGCATGCAGTCTGCTGTCAGACACTGGATGCGTACAGAGGACTGAAACGAGCTCGCACCGTTGAAAAGCTCGGCGTAGTGGCCGGCAACTCCGTGGGCTGAGAGGGAGAGGAGGCCGTCATACTCCACGCTGGCAGGAGGCTCAGATACGACTAACCGCTCAGCAGGGTCCGGGCGTTGTGTTTCTTGATGGCCTCGATCTGTTCCGCGGTTGGTCCCCCGGTCTTTGTCTCGAGCTTCCGGCGTACGGCTTCGAAGTACAAAAACGGGCTGTGGCTGCCGAAAACAAGGCGCTGCCACGGAAAATGGCGCGTGGCGACTATAAGGCTTTGACTGGCCTCAGTATGTGATATTTCACACCAGATGTTCTCGGCCTGCTGAAGGGTCCGAAGCTCGGTCATGTAAGCTGCACAGACGAGAAAGCGCGTTCCAGGGTGTCTGGCAGTCAGCTCGACAATCTGGGCCGGCGCCACTCCCGGCACCTTCATCAAAGGATGGTGACTGCGCTCATCCATCATGCGAACCTGGATGCACAGCGGTAGATTCATCTCACCCGCCAATGCCGCCAGTTCATCTAGGGCCGGATGATCAAGAGTATAGCTGTGGTAGTTGGGGGCGACCTTGAGAACACGACTGCCACCCTGGTTGATACACTTCTCCGCATCCTTGCGCCACGTGGCCAAAGAGACATCTACCAATGCTACGGGTACGAAAAAACCGTCACCCTTAACGACCGTGAGCAACGGCCAATTGCCTTGCATCGGGTCGGGGTATAGGATCGCTTCGGCGGAGCTGACCCAAGCCTGCTTCACCCCTCGCGCCTGCAAATGTTCTTTGAGCTGCTTAGGCTCGCGGTGGCGCAGACAGCGAAAAGGCCAACAGCCGGCAAAGACACTGGTGTCGATAAGAGAACTCACTCTGCCTCCTCCAATCCGAGCAGCTCGCTTGCATTGGTATAGAAGATGCGCTGTCGATCCTCATCGGTTAGATCAGCGCCCTGTATGCGTCCGATCTGAGTGCCAAGATCCCGCAAGGGCCAGTCAGATCCATAGATGACTCGATGAGCCCCCAAACGCCGCACCGCATATTCAACTATGGTGGCCTCAGGCTGACTGCCGGATGTGTCGGTCAATACATTGGGCACATCTGCAATATCAAGCACTCCGCGTATGCCACCACCGCAAAGATGCGCCATGACAATGGTGACACTCGGCCACCTCTTGGCCAACACAGCGATCTCCGCCGGTGTGGATTCCTGGTAGGAGTAGACGGTCTGCTTATACCAGGCGTGATGAAGAACAGGCACATCATGACGCGCCGCCCAATCCATGATATGATCTAGGCGACTATCCGTAGCTTTTACGGCAATCCAGAGCTTGATACCCCGCATCCCGCCTTTGATTATGCAACGTTCCAGTTCATCACTGATAAAAGACGCGGGATGGGCAGGATTCAAGTAACAAAATCCGATAAACAGGTCGGGGAACAGTGACATAGTCTTTAGGGTGTGCGTGTTAATCGTCGTGACGTCCTCCGGAGTGGGGTCGGGACCTCCGACACTTGTGATGTTCCCCAACAAGACCAGACGGGAGATATCGTAGGAACGCGCCAGACGCTCCGCCGTCAGCAACTCTTCCATTGACGGCTCGGCGCCTCTGGTGACCAGATGGGTATGTATATCGATCCGGGCCATGTGATCCACCGCCTTGTAGCCCCGTGAAAGCCGCAGCTCCGCCGAATCGCCATGGCGACAATCATGGCACTTCCGTGCCGGATGGTCGGCGGCCGTGTTTTCGTTCATTCACGTAACGTTGTGGAGCGGGATCGCAGGGGCGTGTCAAACACACCTGCTCACGCCTGTGAACCTGTCTATGGTGCTACACACCTCAATGGTGGCAATGGTCTCCTCGCCAATGTTATCGAGCGGTTCTTGCAGGTGACACTGCTCGTTGCCTTGATCCGTGCCGTTTACCCACCTGCGGTAGAGGCCGGAGAGCCGGAGAAACACTCCGGGGGCCTGTGTCTTCGCCCGTAACGCAGCTCGTCGTCAGACGAATTGGCTGGTCGAGCTTGCGTCTGTCGCCGCACATGATTGACCCTCGCAGACCGGTGAGACCTGAGATGGTCGATCAAGTCAGGTCCTCAACTCTGAGCACAGTGCTTGACGCACTTGGATTGGTCCGGTTGTCGATCCGTGTGGCATATATTCGACTCTTGTGGATCG
>JBMNSS010000170.1:0-5597 GCA_050945315.1 Limnochordia bacterium
GTTCGCTTATGTAGAAGACGGTGACGTGTATTTCAGCGTGTCTCGCTTCCCCGAGTACGGGAAACTGTCGAATCAGAAGCTCGAGGAGTTGGAAACGGGAACTCGCTTTGATGTCGATGAACGGAAGCGTCACCCGGGCGATTTTGCTCTGTGGAAGGCGGCCAAACCCGGAGAACCGGCATGGGACAGCCCTTGGGGTCAAGGTCGTCCGGGCTGGCATATCGAGTGTTCTGCCATGGCGTACCGCTATTTGGGAGCTCAAATAGACATCCATGGCGGCGGCGTCGATTTGGTGTTCCCCCATCACGAAAACGAGATTGCTCAAAGCGAAGCTTTTAGCGGCCAAGTCCCGTTTGTGCGCTACTGGTTGCACAACGGGCTGGTAAACATGAACGGGGAGAAGATGTCGAAGTCCCTGGGCAACTTCCTCACTGTAGAGGACGTCTTGAGCAAGTATCCTGCGGAGTTGTTGCGTTATTTCATCTTGTCGCATCACTATCGCAGTGCCGTGGATTTCGCGCCCGAACGTGTAGAGGCCGCGGAAAAAGGCTGGCGCCGGCTCAATGCGCTGGTGTGGGAGCTGCGAGAACTTGACTTGACTCCTCAATGGCCGGGATTGAGTGCTTTGTGGTCGGGAAAGACGCAGCTTGATCCCCAGGGACTGGGTACGGTCATTGCCAAGGCCGCCGGCGAGTTTGAGGCAGCTATGAGCGACGATTTCAATACCCCTCGAGCCATAGCCGTCCTGTTTGACGTAGTGCGTGAGGTTCGGGCAGCCGGGATGAAGGCCCCCGGTATAGATCTGGCTTTGGCCTTCCTGGAAGAAGCTGCCGGAGACATCCTGGGAGTCTTGGGCGAGCCAATGGCCGCGGTTCGGGAAGAAGGCCTCAACGTGCAGTTGCTTGAGTTGCTCGTAGAACTTAGAAACGAGGCGCGCAAGCGTAAAGACTGGGAGCAGGCGGATCGGATCCGTGATCGCCTCAAGGAACTGGGCGTAGTACTTGAGGATACTCCTTCCGGTACTCGCTGGGTGGTTCAAAATACATGAGTTCAGAGTCTATGAGGGAATCCTTTCTGCCAGGCCTTGGCCGGCTGGATCCTTTCCGGGCCTGCCAAATGCATCCTTTGGCCCTGGCTTATCTGGGGGACGCCGTATTTGAACTCTATGTGCGGGATCGACTCCTCACTGGCGTTGCGCTTCCCACCGCTGAGTTGCATCGCCAGGCGGTCATGCGGGTTCAGGCCACGTCTCAGGCTGCGGCATTACGGGCTTTTTTGGAACAACTGACGAAGGAAGAGGCCGATGTCGTGCGGCGGGCGCGCAACGCCCGCTGCTCGTCTTACAGACATGGAGACCCGGCTGACTATCACTATAGCACCGCTTTTGAAGCTCTTTTGGGATATTTGTACTTGCTCGGACGCCAGGAGCGGCTCGAGCAACTGATGAACACGGCTTTTGAGTTAGCCGACCGGCAAGAGGATAGGGGTGAACCCTGAAGTGCAAGAGAGAAAACCAAGAAAGCAGAGGACTCAGCGGCGGGCGCCCTCTGATTCGGAACTCGCGCAGATAGAAGGTCGCAATCCGGTACGTGAAGCGCTCCGAGCAGGTCGCGCCCTCGAATGCATCTTGATGGTCAGCAGCGAACGTCCCGGTCCTCTACTGGACATTAAGGCCATGGCTCACGAGCGCGGCGTACGTGTGGAGGTTGTCGACAGGATGCAACTCGACCGGCAAAGCGTTACCGGCAGGCACCAGGGAGTCATTGCCATCGCAGTAGCCAGAAGCTACGTCGACGTGGAAGATATTCTGCAAGTAGCTGCAGAGCGAAACGAAACACCGCTACTGCTGCTATGTGATGAGGTGCAAGATCCGCACAATCTGGGAGCGCTCTTGCGCAGCGCTGAAGCTACCGGCGTCCACGGTCTGGTCATTCCGACGCGTAGGGCCGTGGGGCTTACCCCTACAGTGGCCAAGACCTCAGCCGGTGCCGTTGAACACGTTGCTGTGGCCCGAGTGACCAATTTGGTCCAGGCCATGAAACGACTCAAAGAGGCAGGCCTTTGGATAATCGGGGCTGAGATGAGCGCCGAACAAACCCTGTGGCAAGCCGATATGACGGGTCCTCTCGCTGTGGTGGTCGGTTCCGAAGGGACTGGTCTGGGGCGGCTGGTGAGTGAGCACTGTGATTTCATGGTGCGTATTCCTATGTGCGGCCGAGTCAATTCCCTGAACGCCTCGGTTGCCGGCTCATTGATCCTGTTTGAAGTACTCCGACAGCGGCAAAGGCAGGAATAGCAGGCCATCAGTTGATGCAAAATGATCTTGATCTTCCGCAACAGGGCGAGGTTGGTGAGGTGAATGCGTCAACCGGTTTGGCCCGTTGCCGCTCTCCTTTGTATCTGCGTCTTTCTGGGGTATGGAATGGCTCACTGGATGGTGTGGGCCAGACTGTCACGGGAAGTGATCACGGGCGGCGGCACGAAGCTTCCCATTGACAATGAATCCGGTTTCATCGAGGCGTTGGAACGCCTCGAAACGCGGCTGTTAGGGAGTCCTCTCCAACTCGTCGCCGGCGAGCAGACGTGGGAACTCATCGGTTCGGAGTTGGATGTACATATTGATCGGCTGGGAATGTGGCAAGACGTCGCCGGGCGCCCGCCCGAAGGATACTTGGCATTCCTGTTACGCCCCAGGCAGCCACGTTTTCTGCCCATCCGGCTGACTTACGATGAAGAGACCATCAATCAGCGGTTAGCTGTGATCGGTCAGGAGATTTGGTGTCCTCCCCGCAATGCTCGTCCGGATCCGCAGACGAAAAAAGTCGTGCCCGAAGAGAGTGGACAAGAACTCGATATCCCCGCAACCCGCGCCCGTTTGCTTGATGCGTGGCGAGGAGGAGAACCTCGGGCCTTTGCCGTTATCAAGACCATTCCTCCGGCCACCACTGCGGCATCTCTGCGGCGCTTGGGTTTGCGGCATCTGCTGGCCAGCTTCTCCAGTACCTTCGATCCTGAACAGGAAGGCAGGGTTCATAATATTCGGATGGCCGCCACTCTTCTTGACGGGACACTCTTGCTTCCCGGCGAGGTCTTCTCGTTTAACACCGTCGTCGGTCCGCGCACTCTCGAACGCGGTTTTCGTGCAGCCCCTGAGATCGTAAATCAAGAGATGGTCTGGGGAGTCGGCGGAGGAATCTGTCAGGTTTCCTCCACCCTGTACAACGCAGCGCTGCTTTCGGGGTTGCAGATCGTGGAACGCAGACCTCATTCCCGCCCCTTGGGCTACATCGGTTTAGGCCGTGATGCAACCGTCTACTACGGAGCCATTGATTTTCGCTTTGCAAACACCCACCCGTTTCCCATCCTGCTGTCGAGTGAAGTGGTCGGAAACCGAGTCTCCCTATCCATATGGGGATCCGGTGAACTACCTGTGATGTATACAGTGGTCACTGAGGTATCGGAGGTTCTTCCAGCAGGGGAGGTCATCGAGAACGATCCCTCCATGCCTCTCGGCGAATCGGTCCTCCTCAGGGAAGGACGGGAGGGCCGGCGTGTCGAGACCTGGTTGGTTGCATTGGAAGCGGACGGCTCAGAGACTTGGCGGCAGCGCATCTCTCAAGATCTGTACCCCCCTCAACCATCAGTCCTACGGCAGAATCTCACCGATCCTTCTTTATCGGGGAATACATCCTCTTCATGATCGCCCTGGATAGCTGAAACATTTCAATAAAATACGATATACACAGTCCATGCAGCCCCCCCTCGCCTTGACGGCCTATGATGGGTGATGTATAATGGCGCTAGCTTTCGGCCTGGAAAACTACATGTAAGTGCCGTTCCTCGGCAAGGAACGGCTGTTTAGTCCCCTGGCTGTAAATATCTTCGGTTTACCGGGTTTTTCTCCTTTGTACGGCAGAAACCAAGCTTTCAACAGACAAGTTGATATCTGTTGGTATATGTCGGCTTTCATAACTGATGAGGATCTCGGAGCTTTTTGGTGGAGGAGATGCGGTTGGGCGTCTACGCGGAGCGAAGCTACTACGCTGTATATGAGGACCTGTGCGATGAAGAGGTAGTGGCGTTTGCTCGGGGTGGGGATGAGGTAGCTCAGGAGTATCTGATCAGCAAGTATAGAAACTTCGTACGAGCCAAGGCCCGCTCCTATTTTCTCATCGGAGCTGATCGCGAGGATATTATCCAGGAGGGCATGATCGGGCTGTACAAGGCCATACGGGATTTCCGGCCCGACAAACTCGCTTCGTTCCGGGCTTTTGCTGAGCTGTGTATCACCAGACAGATCATCACGGCCATCAAGACGGCTACGCGTCAGAAGCACATCCCACTCAACTCATATGTCTCGCTTAATAAGCCTATCTACGATGAGGAATCGGACCGGACTCTGATGGATATCATCTCAGGAAGCAAGGTGACTGATCCGGAAGAACTCGTCATCAGTCGCGAGGAGTTTATAGACATTGAGGGTAAGATGAGCGAGTTCCTCAGCGATCTGGAATGGAACGTGCTCATGTATTATCTTGAGGGCAAGTCTTACCAAGAGATTGCCGAAGAGCTGTGCCGCCATGTCAAGTCGGTGGACAATGCTCTTCAGCGGGTGAAACGCAAGCTTGAGCGATATCTCGAAAAGCGCGAGAACGAAATGGCACGCCAGGCTTGACAGCCCTTGCGGAGGATGCTACCATAGTTCGTGGTTTGCGGTAGTATCCGCGAAATGCCAGCGTAGCTCAATCGGTAGAGCACCCGCCTTGTAAGCGGGGGGTTGCGGGTTCGAGTCCCATCGCTGGCTCCAGTTTCTCTGTAGCCTGGTATTAGGCACGCTGGTCTACATCGAGCAAATTGACAAGTCGGTGTTGACAACGTAGCAGTGAGGTAGTATAATTAAAGTCGTTGTTCGGGGCATGGAGGGGTACCAAAGTGGCCAACTGGGGCAGACTGTAAATCTGTTGGCTGATGCCTTCGAAGGTTCGAATCCTTCCCCCTCCACCAGTCGCCGCGGGGTGGAGCAGTCAGGTAGCTCGTCGGGCTCATAACCCGAAGGTTGTCGGTTCAAATCCGGCCCCCGCAACCAAGTGCACAAAGCTTGCATTTCATTGAGTCGAAATGCAAGCTTTGTGATTTCACGGGCAAGATAAGCCCGAGCTTAAATCTTTTCTTTTGAGTATAGACGAACGTCGCCTCGGTGTGTTATAATGCGTCCTGTGGCAGGCCCGTATAGCTCAGCCGAGGCAGAGCGCACCCTTGGTAAGGGTGAGGTCGCCGGTTCGACTCCGGCTACGGGCTCCAGCTTAACAGAGGAAAGGCTCACCGCTGGTGGGCCTTTTCCTCTAAATGGATGGATAGTGAGCAGGAGAATCCGAGAATGCAAAGAATCTGCCACGGGGCAGATATGTGCCTGTCATTCCACTGTCTCCGCGCCTACCGGAGTAGATGTAAAGACGAGGAGTGATTGTTGTGGGCAAGCAGAAGTTCGAACGGACGAAGCCACACGTAAACGTGGGCACGATCGGCCACGTAGACCACGGTAAGACAACGCTGACGGCAGCTATCACGATGCTATTGGCGTCACAGGGTAAAGCGCA
>JBMNSS010000171.1:0-5553 GCA_050945315.1 Limnochordia bacterium
GCAAAGGTATATCAGATGATACAAGGTTCCGATGGCTGCACCGGCACAAAGGCGTTTCGGACTGACCGAGATATGAGTCAGCTCCGCCGTCGCTCTCAAAAGGAGATAGTCGATGACGAAGCTGGCCACAAGCATAAACAATTGCACATCCAGATAGACTACTAAGCCGTATTGCTGCGGCATTGATGTCACCTCTGGCTGACGATGATCGTTGCCGTCTAAGATAGTACATACGCGGCAACTCCAATCCCTCCCATTTCCCGTCTTCTGCATAAGCCGATTCAACAGAGGCAAGACTGAAAGATGAGCCGAGTCAAATGGCTCATCAGCGGACTCGGCTTGAGGAGACAGAAGGCGATGAACAAAGTTGAGATCTGCGGGGTTAACACCTCGAAGCTCCCGGTGCTCTCTCATGAGAAGATGCGGCAGCTGCTAAAACAGATGCATGCCGGGGATGAACAGGCCCGCAACGAGTTGGTACAAGGCAACTTGCGCTTGGTACTGAGCATCATCCAACGCTTCAACAACCGCGGTGAACTTGTTGACGATCTGTTTCAAGTAGGCTGCATCGGTCTTATGAAAGCCATCGACAACTTCGATCTCTCACAAAACGTTCGTTTCTCCACATATGCCGTCCCGATGATCATCGGAGAGATACGGCGCTATCTGCGGGACAACAATCCGATTCGGGTCAGTCGATCCTTGCGCGATGTGGCCTATAAGGCCCTGCAGGTGCGAGACACTCTCGTCAACAGATACTCCCGGGAACCGACGATCACCCAGATTGCCGAAGAGCTGGGACTGCCGCGTGAAGAGGTGGTCTATGCACTCGATGCCATTCAAGAACCCATTTCGTTGTTTGAGCCGATCTATCACGACGGGGGTGATCCCATCTACGTGATGGATCAGATCAGTGACGAAAAACATGAGGACGGTAACTGGTTGGAGGGCATATCAATCCGCGAAGGCCTGTCTCGCTTATCGGATCGGGAGAAGCTGATTTTGACCATGCGTTTCTTCGACGGTCGCACCCAAATGGAGGTTGCGGATGAGATAGGGATCTCACAGGCGCAGGTATCGCGCTTGGAAAAGGCGGCACTGAGGAATCTTAGGCGACACATGGCTCAGTAGACGTACTAGGAAGGAGCACAGACCATGTTGCACCGTTGTCGAGTTCGCTGGCTCTGCAGCGTGTTCACTGCCTGTCTTCTGATCAGTTACGCATCACAGACTCTGTCTTCACGACAGACGATTCAAATCGCGCACAATGAACGCAACCTGCTGCGCCTTCATGTCTTGGCCAACAGTGATTCACCGAAGGATCAGAACCTCAAGCTCGCCGTGCGCGACGCTTTGATCCCCTATCTTGGCGAGCTCGCCTCACGTGGCCGCAACGCCCATGACGTCGAAACCGGCATCAGACGCTCTGAGCATATGCTGATCCGCACGGCAGAAGAGACACTGCGGGATCTGGGGGCGGAGTATCCCGTGCGCGTGGAGATCGATGACTTCTCATTTCCGGAGACCTCGGATTCGCATCGCATCCTGTCACCCGGGGATTACCGCACAGTCCGGGTGATCATCGGCGAAGGTGGCGGAAGAAACTGGTGGTGTGTGCTCTTTCCGCCCTTGTCTTTGACCGAAGAAGGGGCAGGTGTCAGCGTGGCCGCCGTCTCTTCCCAACACGTGAACAGAGACGGGATTCCCATTGAGGTTCGCTGGCGGTTCCTTTCGCGTCTCAATCAAGAGCATCTGGCCCGGCTCGCCGGCATCTTGCGCAAACCGTTGGCGGTACTGGCCAGGTTACAGGCCGCTGAGGCGAAGGATCGTCCGTAGGTGGACATGCGCATAGACGAGGGCCGGGCGCATATGATGGTATATGAGCGCACCGGGGGGGATGGCCCTTGTTGCAGAAAGCCTCAGACCTTCGTATGCTTGATGTGATAAACCTATGCGACGGCAGGCGACTCGGCCATGTGTACGATCTGGACATGGATGTGGGCACGGGTGAGATCAAGGCGATCATTCTGCCCGGGCCGGGCTCCGGTCTGTTTGGCTGGCGCCGCAGCTCGGAGATCGTCATTCGCTGGGAACAGATCGTGCGCATCGGACAGGACGTCATCTTGGTTGATCTTCCGCCTACGACCGGGGGATACGGTCTATAGACATACACTCCATTCGATAAAAAACTCGATGAAAAACACCATTCTCAGCCCTCCGGCTCCGCAGACATGGCGGGCACACGGATTAAGCCCGGTCTTTTGAGAGGGGAACGCCGGGCTTAGTCGTACTGTTATGCTACGGAGGGGTCTTTTTGTTTGCGATTGAAGAGTACGGCGATCTTCGGCTCATGAAAGCGGAGCTGTTGTGTGAGGAGTGGCTCTTCCATGCCGTGACCACGCGGCAAGGAGGCGTTAGCTCGGCACCTTTTGACACCCTCAATGTGGGACTCCATGTCGGGGACCAGCCGGAGAGGGTTTTGGAGAATCGCAGGAGGATCTGCGCGGCTGTTGACTATGATCTGCAGGCCTGGGTATCGGGTGAGCAGGTGCACGGAGCGCGGTGCTATCATGTGACGGGTTCGGATGCGGGACGCGGTGCTTTTGAATATTCTTCTGCCATCCCCGCCACGGACATTCTGATTACTCAGACACCGGGAATCTTGCTGGCTTGCCTGGTCGCGGATTGTGTGCCGGTTCTCTTGGCTGATCCGGTGAATCTGGCCGTAGGTCTCGTTCACTGTGGTTGGCAAGGCACGTTGGCCGGGGCGGCGCATGTGGCGGTCCAGACTATGAGTCGGGCTTTTGGATCGAAACCGGCTGACTTGATGGCGGTACTTGGTCCCGGGATCGGACCTTGCTGCTATGAAGTCTCTGAGCAGCTGGCCCGCACCTTTCAAGATAGGTTTGGCGCTGATGTCGCCCTGGGCAGGATGCTCGATCTGCGCTTGGCCAATCGACGTCTTTTGTCGGCGGTAGGGCTCTCTTTAGATGCCATCCACACGGCCCCTTGGTGTACAAGGTGTCAACAAGAGCTTTTTTTCAGTCATCGCGGCAGCGGCGGTAAGAGCGGCCGAATGGCGGCCTTGATCGGAGTGCGCCAGGCAGGAGTGCCATGATGTGAGACGAAATCATCCAGGCAAAAAGAAATAGGGCATGCTATCCGCGTTTTTTTGAGCCTACATCAGGATTGAGGGTGAACACGCAGTGAACCGGCGATGGAAAGATGTCTGGGCCATTTGCTTATTGGCTGGCGCCGTCTTTGCCCTGGTCAGCCTCTATTCAGAGTCAGCCGGCGTCGTTGGCGCGTGGCTGGCCGGGGTTTTGCGTTACAGTGTCGGCCGCGCCGCAGGCTTGCCCCCTTTGTTGACCATAGGGGCAGCATCAATGCTTCTTCGGTCGAAGGGTCTGAGCGGCGATTGGCGTAGGGGCGCCGCTGTATTTTTGTCTTTTGTCGTTCTTGTGACCGGCCTGCAGCTCGTATACGAGCGTCGGCTATCCTCTGAATTAGTGATGGTTCTCCCTCCGCCCACGGCCGGAGCCGGGGGCGGCGTCTTAGGAGCGGTATTGGCCGGAGCCTCCGTGCGAGCCTTCGGCTTTTTCGGTACGGTCATCATCCTGGTCGCCTTGACCTTGATTGCCATTGTGCTATGTGTCGACAGACCCATGGGTCATGTGGTGAAGAAGATCGCAGCGTGGCTCATCCCTCTCCTTCGTCTGAGCGGACGGCGCTTGCGACGCTTGGCGGAGACCCTGATTGGTTCGGCGCGCTATGCGTTTCGCAGGTGGCAAGACAATCAGGCCTTGCGCCGGGCGCGACGCGCCACCAAGCCGGGGCTGCGACGCAATCTGTCGGCTTACAAAAACGAAGAGCGAGCACCGCGCAAAGGCGGTAAGAGATCCCGATCGTCGGAGTCACCGGCGGACGGCGATGATGCCGGGAAGGTGTCCCGGTCAGAGGAAGCGGTGGAGACCGCGCCTTTGGCCCAGGCTGAGGAGTCCGCTGAATCAGAGATCGTCTCCGGGCAAGCGTCGGAGAATTCGGCGGCGATCACTTCTCCGGAGCCTTCAGAGGCTGTGGCCGCTTCCGCCGAGTCCCAGATTGAGCCTTTTTACCAGCTTCCACCCGTTGCTCTGTTTGATCGTCCCAGGGTCAAGAGGAAAGTCAGCCATGAGCCGGATCAAAGAGGTCTATTGGAGCAGACACTGGCTACTTTCGGGGTGGAGGCCAAAGTGGTGAGTGTCAGTCAGGGTCCGGTTGTGACCCGCTATGAGTTGCAGCCGGCACCGGGAGTGGCGGTGAAGCGTATCACCAGTCTGGCTGATGATCTGGCCCTCAATTTGGCGGCGGTAGGGGTGCGCATTGAGGCTCCCGTACCCGGCCGATCGGTAGTCGGAATCGAGGTGCCTAACAAGGAGACATCGGTCGTCGCCTTTCGGGAGATCGCTGAGAGCGAGGCCTTTGTCAAGTGTCGCTCCAGGTTGGCGATAGTGATCGGTGCAGATATCGCGGGCAATCCTGTGGTCGGAGACCTATGCCGGCTCCTCCATCTGCTTATCGCCGGAGCCACGGGTTCGGGAAAAAGCGTCTGTCTCAATGCGCTTATCAGCAGTCTGCTGTTGAAGGCCAAGCCGCATGAGGTCAAGTTGCTCCTCATTGACCCGAAACGAGTTGAGCTGGCCGTCTATGAGGGTATCCCCCACCTGCTGGCTCCGGTGGTGACCGACCCCAAAGAGGCATCAGGTGCTCTGCGTTGGGCGGTGCGTGAGATGGAATCCCGATTCCAGCGGTTTGCAGAGCGCGGGGCCCGCAATATCGATGGCTATAACAGATTGATTCTTCAAGAGGAGTCCACTGAAGAGCCGTTACCTTACATAGTCACGATTATCGATGAGTTGGCGGACCTGATGATGGTGGCTAAAGGCGACGTAGAAGAAAGCATTTGCCGTCTGGCCCAGATGGGCAGGGCCGCCGGAATGTATCTCGTCGTAGCTACTCAGCGGCCTTCCGTAGACGTGATTACGGGGCTGATCAAGGCCAACGTTCCGTCGCGCATTGCTTTTGCCGTCAGCTCAGGTGTGGATTCGCGTGTGATCCTCGATCAGGTGGGCGCTGAACGCCTGCTGGGCAAGGGTGACATGCTCTATCATCCCATCGGAGCTTCAAAGCCGATACGGGCTCAAGGCTCATTCGTCTCGGACAAAGAGGTAGCTGCTCTGGTAGAGTTTTGGAAGGCCCGGGGGACTCCGGAGTATCAGGAATCGCTCTTCCAAGTGCAGCAAGAAGGCACGGAGATAGCGGCCGAGGCGGATGATGAACTGTTTGAGGACGCCTGTCGTTTGGTCGTCGAAACCGGTACGGCATCCATCTCCATGATCCAGAGACGCTTTCGCGTCGGATATGCCCGCGCGGCGCGGCTCATAGACATGATGGAGCTTCGGGGCATCGTCGGTCCGTACCAGGGCAGCAAGCCGCGCGAGGTGCTTGTGAGTCCGGATGAGTTGGACGGAATAGCAATGTGAACTTAAGGTTTTTCCCTCCCGGCGGGCAGAC
>JBMNSS010000172.1:0-5526 GCA_050945315.1 Limnochordia bacterium
CGGCTTCTTCAGCGGCTCCCGACGGAGCCGCTTTATCGTTGCGGTAAACAAATAGGTGTTCATGGCTATGCCAACTCTCCTGCCGTTGCGTAACCTAGACTGCCAGGCCACGCAATATGCACGAGAGGGGGGAACACTATGCGCGTACGGCGAGTTATCAACCTGCGCCCGGGCGAGTGCGTGGTTGTCTGCTGCCGGCGCCGTTCCTCAAAGACTACCAAGAGGCCCCGATCCACCTCACGCAACCCCGCGCGTTGGTACGAAGATCCGGCCATCTGTATGCGGCGCCGCAGATGCCCGCGCCGATATTTTGACTGCTGAGGTGTATGTATCATCTTTTCGGAGACCGGTGCGCCACCAATTGCATACAGTGGTGGCGTACTGGAGGTGGTTCTTTTGGCCCGGATCAAAGCGCATCGTCGCCGACGCCGGCGCTCCGCAACCCGCCTGACCGCCTTCATCGGACGGCGGGTGGAGATCACTACACCCTACGGCAATGTTGTCGGTCTGTTACAAAGCGTGTCGCCCGGTTATGTAACGGTCACCAATGAAGACGGAACGCACTTCGTGCGCGTGGCGAGTGTGTGCTGGATAAGACCTGAAGAAACGACACCACCGCTCTGAACACATACAATCCGCCTCAGGGGCCTGAAGACGGGCCCCTGTTTCACAGGAGTCTACCGCTCCAGCACTCTGGCCAACTCGCTGAGTAACCTCTCGTTCTCCTCCGTCTTCCTAACCGCCACACGCAAAGAGTATTGGTCCAGAAGCGGGAAGTTGCCGCAGTCGCGCACCAATACGCCGGAAGCGGCAAGGTGGCGAGCCAGCTCAGCGGCAGTGGGACCTGTGCGGGCCAGACTGATAAAGACAAAATTGGCGCTTGCGGGCCAGACTTGAAAGCCGTAACGCTCGGCCAACTCATTCAGACCGGCGACCAGAGCTTGACGTGCTTCAGCCACGTAGGTTCGGGTATCGGCGATATACCGGCGGTCCTGCAATGAAGCCACCGCCGCCACCTGAGCTAGGCAGTTGACACTCCACGGAGCCTTGATGCGCCGCAATTTCTCAACCAAGTCTGGCGCGGCCACAACGTAGCCCACCCTTAGTCCGGGGATGGCAAAAAACTTGGTCAAGGAGCCGAGAACCACCAGATCCGATCGCTTGACAGCGTCAAACCGTAGGCTGTACGCTTCGGGCTCATCGACAAAATCAATGAAGGCCTCATCGATCACGCACATCGTTCCCCGCGATTCGGCGCGCCGCACCAAGGCCTGTACCCGCTCTTTGCTCATCAGTTCTCCCGTCGGATTATTGGGATTGCACAAAAACAGCACATCACCGTCAATATCTTGCGTCTGCGCACGCTCGTAGGGGACTCTGATCACTTGTGCCCCAACCCGTTCGACGGCGACGGAATACTCAGCAAACGTAGGCGAGAAGACAATACCGCGCCGGGGAGCAACGAGTTCGGTCACCAGCGGAATAAGCTCGGCGGCTCCGTTTCCCACTACGATGTTGTCAGGCTCCACCTGCAAGTAGCGGGCCAACTCCTCAGTAAGCTCGATGCTGTCGGGATCCGGATAGTGCCTGATCAAATGCAGGTGGCTTTTGATGGCCTCCACGGCTCGGGGCGACGGTCCTAACGGATTAATATTGGCACTGAAATCTATGAACTCATCGGGAGCCCTTCCTTGTTGCCTGGAGGCTCGGTATACATTTCCGCCGTGTACATGCACTCTTCATCACCATTCCTTAGGCCTCTGCTTACGCAGCAGGTAGACAAAAAACGGGCCGCCGGTCAGCGAAGTGATGATCCCCACAGGCAGCTCGCTGGGAGGAATCACGCAGCGCGCCAGTGTGTCAGCCAGGAGCATGAAGACGGCACCCAACAGACAAGCATTGGGAATCAGTCTTCGATGATCCGGTCCCACCAGAAGTCTCACCACGTGAGGAACCACCAAGCCGGCAAAGGCGATGATCCCGCCTGCCGCCACCGAGGCTGCGGTAAGCAGCGAGGCCGCAATCACAAGACGCCTTGTGGTCTTGTCCACGTCCACTCCCAGACCCATGGCCTCTTCTTCACCGAGCAGCAGCGCATTGAGATGTTTCGTATGCATCAGCACGATCGCAAAACCGATGGCGCAGTGAGGAGCAAGCGCTGTCACATGACTCCACCCCCGGGCGGAAAAGCCCCCCATCAACCAGAAGACCAAGCCCTGCAACCCTTGTTGAGGCATCAGGAACATAAGCAAAGAGACCACTGCTGACAACACCGAGCTCACGGCCACACCGGCCAGGATGAGATGGGTCATCGAGGTGCGCTGTTGATCCGTGCGGGCCAGCTTAAAGACGATAAAGACTACCATGAGCGATCCGGCAAAGGCAAAGAGCGGAACCGTGCTCAGTCCCCATAGCTCGCCCTGTAGCGGCAACATCATGGCCACGGTGGCCCCTAGGGAAGCACCCGACGATGCGCCGATAACATACGGATCGGCCATGGGGTTTCGAAACAGCCCCTGATATACCGTTCCTGACAATGCCAATGCACTGCCGACCATGGCGGCCAGAATGATCCGCGGCAGGCGGATGCGCAAAATGATCTCGCCGGTCAACTCTGAGTTCCCCGACGGGTTTAATAGCGCACCCACAATCTCTTTCACCGGGATTTTCACCGCGCCGATGCTCAACGCCAGAAGCATCGTCGCCACAAGAGCCACAAGGAGACCGCCGCCCAATAGCTTGCTCAGCCGATTCCGCACTCTGCCCCCCACCCTCACTTGAATAACTCAGGATAAATAGCCCGTGCCATCTCCAGGACTCCCTCGCCTACGCGCGGCCCCGCCCGAGAGACCAGGTTGTCGTCCACCAAGCGCACATTGCCCTGCCGAACGGCGGTCAGAGCTCTCCAACCAGCCTTATTCTTCAGCGCTTGGGGATCAACACCGGCTCCCCCGGGAACCGCAGGAGCCAGCACCACATCCGGGTTGGCGGCGATAACCGTCTCCAGACTGTAGGAGGGGTAATCCGTAGCCGCATCTCTCGTCATGCTGATCCCTCCGGCCAGGGTTATCAGGTCGCTGATCAAGGTTTTCGGTCCCAGACTCATGACAGGCTCATCCCAGACCAGATACAGCACCGTGCGCTTCCCGACATAAGGCAAAGACGATGAGCTCAGAGTATCGCGCACCAAAGCGATCTTCTTATCTATGTCGGCAGTGACCGCCTCGGCCTGTTCAGGAACGCCGGCAACCATGGCCGCCATCCGCACGTTGTTCCTGACCTGCTCAACAGATGTCGCTTTCTGGCAGATGAACTTGATCCCTCTGCGCTCAAGTTCCGTGACCACTTTCTGATGTATCGTCGTACCAAAGACCACGTCAGCCTTAAGGGCGACGATCAGCTCGATATTGGGGTCCGAAAAGCCACCCACTTTCTGTTTTCCTGCAACAGCCGGAGGGTAATCACAGAACGTAGTAACTCCGACCACCTGATCTTCCAAGCCCAAAGAAAACAGAATCTCCGTCCAGCTGGGGGCCAAAGACACCAAGCGTTCGGGCCGGGAGGAGATGACCACTTCCCGCCCCATATCATCGGTAACAGTGATGGGATACTGAATGTTCGCCTGTGCTGCCGTGACGGCACAAGACAACAATCCGACAACGAAAAGCCCTAACAAAGACTGCTTTTTGCGCATCGCCATTCGCCCTTTCATCGTGTAGTCAACTCCACTTGCCTCAATGAGCTCCGACGCGACACGGGCACGACGAGCGGAGCATCGCACACCGGATGCTCATCAACCACCACCCGGTCACCGTAGACCGAAACAACATGGTCCTGCGTGAGCACCTCACGAGGAGATCCGAACCAGCGGGCTGTCCCTCCTCCCATCATGATAATCTGATCACAGTACATAGCCGCCAAGTTGAGATCATGGAAAACGCCGATCACAGTCACGCCTTGGTCCACGCACATGCCGTGGATCAGATCCAGGACGTCTACCTGATGACCGATATCCAGATGAGAAGTCGGCTCGTCCAACAGTAAGACTTTGGGTTCCTGAGCCAAGGCCCGGGCGATCGCCGCCCGCTGTCGTTCTCCCCCGCTCAAAGCCGTTATAGAGCGATCCGACAGGGCGCCCACGCCTGTCAAAGCCATGGCCCGGGCTACGATCTCCCGGTCGCCACGTGTCTGCCGCAGCGATCTTCCATGATGGGGAAGCCGCCCAAGCATCACAAATTCCTCCACGGTGAAATCGAAATGCACTTGATGATCCTGCGGCACCACGGCCACTGTCTTGGCCACCGCCGTCCTGGACAGTGACGAGACATCGTCGTCTCCCAACATGACTCGACCGCTCGCCGGACGCAAAAGGCCCGCCATGCACTTCAAAAGAGTCGTCTTGCCGGCCCCGTTCGGGCCTACCACGCCCGTGAAGGAGCCCGCCTGCACCGTTAAAGAGACATTCGAAAAGATGCTGCGCGCACCATATGAGAAACTCAGAGAATCAACGCGAATTTCAATGCTCATCGCTTCACAACCCATGCTTCTTTTGGATGTCAAAAAAGCCCGATCCCAAAGAAAAGGAATCGGGCATGCGCGCGATAACATGAGCGCAGACCAAAGTACCCACCTTTACTCCGAAGGATCACGGTACATCTAACCAGGCAGGTCTCCTGACTTCCGGATCACGGCACTTGAGCGGACACCTTCCCATCACACGACAGTGGTGACACCGCTGGCTCCCCGGTTACAGTGGCGGGACCGTTCAGGACTTGCACCTGATTCCCTATGCTCCTGGTTAGCGTGTATTCAGCTTTCCGCTCCCATCTTATACCATGGAAGACCTTGAAGCAAGTGCCAGCTCAGCCGAGACTTCCCGGCAGGCTCAGCCCCTGCCTGCAGCAAAGTCTTCTGTGCAACTCAGTCCGGCTTTTTCATTGGCCGGACAAAAAAAGAGGGGAGATTCATGAACACACAAAGCAAATATCGCAGCCAATGTCATCGCAGCATCCTTATCGCCATCGTTGCTCTGACCGTCACGCTGATCGGTCTGGCCTCTCAAACAATCGGTGCATCACCCGTCGAAATGGGCTGGAGCAGCTTTATCACCGGCCCTTGGGAACCCGAGGTCGCCTGGCCGCCGGAGGATTCCGAAGTCCTCGGTGCGGGTCTGGTGAAAGGCGTACTCGCCAAAGGGACCAAGCATGAAACGCCCTATTATATCTACAACAGCGGAGTCAAAGGACCCACCGTGGTCGTCATCGGCGGCATGCACGGTAACGAAAAAGCGGGCTATATGGCGGCTCGGGAGATCAAGGACTTCACGGTAAAAAAAGGACGACTGATCGTCATTCCCGAGCTCAACAGGCCGGCCGTGAAAGCGGCTAAACGCACAAGCAGCCTGGGTGATATGAACCGGGCATTTCCGCGAAAGAAGACTGATTCGCCGAGAAACTACCTGGCTAAAGACATCTGGAATCTGATGGTCAAATACCGTCCGACTTGGCTGGTGGATCTGCACGAAGG
>JBMNSS010000173.1:0-5497 GCA_050945315.1 Limnochordia bacterium
CCAACGACCACTTCTCCGGCGTCACATATCCGGGTGCGTACTGCCACACAATCGCCTTACCGTCCTTTTTCAGGTGCGTATCAATGAACCGGCGCACCTCGTCCGTGACGTAGTATTGATTGAGGAAGACATAGACTCTGTAATCGTCCATCTCGTCGGCGAGGACATCGTCAAGGTAGTAGAAATCATACTTCAATCCCGCCCGATTGATCGCTCTTTGCTGTACGTTGAGAGCGTGTGTCAGCCGGGCCTGTCGAATGTTAAACTGCTCCGTCGACCAGAAGTAGCTGTCTTCATCGGCCACGAAGGCTACCTCCGCCGGGGTAATGACCGGGTCTTTCTCGTACAGTCCTTGACCCACGTCGTGCAGATGGCCGATCATGTCCATGATATCCTCATGATGGAACCAGCCTCCGGTCATCTCCATCCACCAAGCTCCACCCATAGAGGAGAACAGCTTTCCTATATCCCGGGCGGCCGCTGCCTTGAGCTCGTCCAGATTCCAGTAGCGTGAATGGTGGAAATCATCGGCGAGCTCTCTCAGATTGCCCATCCAGGTCCGAAAGTCCAGTTCCGTCATCATGATCTTGCCGTGCTTTCGGACCGAATCGAACACCCAGTTGATATGCCCTTCGCTTCCGGTATCACGCCAGCCGTAGTAGCCGGGTTGCGCACCCATGAAATCAAAGAGGTCTGACTGCAGCATGACCTTGGTTTGGGCAAACATCGGGTACACCGACATACTGGCCCCTCTGCCGTAGTAGCCACCGACGATGACCTTCTTAGGAGCCGTCTCCTTTATGATGCGTGCGTTTTCCAGGAGAAAACGAGCCAGCTCTTCATTGAGATAGGTCATAAAGTCGACTTCCTTGCGGTGAATGGCCGGATCCATAAAGGAACCGGGATACAGCTGATTCTTGATCGGAGGTCGGGCCGTCTCATAGGTGAGGGTGGGATCATCCCAGGCCGCCCTCAACCCATCGAGAGTCGGGTAGCGTTCCCGAAGCCAGCGTTGGAAGAGCGGTAGAGAACCGGGGGCATTGCCGTCTTGAATCGTCTGGCGTCCGACTTGCCAATAGAACTGACCGTCTTCTCCGCCGCCGACGAAGTAGCCGATCACTGCTTTACCATACGGTTGGGAATGGATGTGTTCCACCAGAGTCCGCACCAAGTCATATGCTTGCTCCCGATACTCATCCGACCAGTAGTCGGGAGGGGCAAAGCGGTCATGTCTTGACGTGGCGTATTCTCCGTCACTGTCTTGTGCCGCGTCGTGCGGGAAGTCCTCGTGCCAGGAGCTATACGGATTCAGACTGATCTTGACGATGAAATGATCGTCCGGGGCCCGCAAGACAGCGTCCCAGAGTACGGAATCGACCGCGGAGAGATTGTACTTTTGCTGATCGACCCAGATGTCCCGTACCTGCACGATGTGCACGCTCACGTTATGCTCACCGAATTCACGGAAATAGGAGCGGGCCGGATTGCTCACATCACCCATGTGAATCTGGGGTACCGCCGGACGTCCGTCGATGAAAAGACGGGGGATACCGTCGACAGTCTGAACAACGGCGCTCGAGTCGGCTCTGGCATTGAGCCTCCTTCTTCCTTCCAGGAGCATGGCGGTTCGTTGTGACAGACTTGTCGGAAGCTCCCGATCATGTTCCACTGAATGACGCGGTGCTTCGTTGGGTATGGAGAAATACAGATTGTCCAGGAACAGGGTCACCGGCGGGCCCTCCACGGTCAAGACAAGCCTGCCGTATTTGGCGCGTGAAGAGGCGGTGAAAACCCGGGTCTTTCTGCGCCATTCGTTGACGGGCGAGTTGAACAGGGTGCGATGGCCCAGCGTGGCCGAGATAGACGGGCGCCACCTCGGCACGTCCGTCTCCGCCGGTCGGGACGGATCCGCAATCTCTACCAAGGTAAACTCAGCCATACTCCCAAAGGTTGCCGTATGGGTATGGTACAAGCCCGTCACCTGATACTCGTTATTGGCCTTGATGGGGATCGGATCGGATACCAGTTGGACGACTCCGTCGCTTTCTTTATCCAGTCGCAGAACGGGCCCCTCTTCCGTTTCTACGACGCTCAGACTGCCCCGACCGCCCTCTTGCTCCACCAGACTCCAACCCACAAGGCCGAGATCAAAATCCCCGTTGGGAAGAAGATTAGGACTCAGCATTTTGGGCACCAGCTCGCCTCGCATGGCCCGCAACTGCCCCGGTTCACGAGTCGTCGGCACGCGTGCCGCAGTCTCATCCGGCACTTCGCCTTCCTTGACAGAGGTCACGGGAGTGGCTTGCGTCTCACCGGCGGAGGACACCTCGGTTGCCGGAAAGATCTCACCACGAAGCTCTGATCTGTCAAATGCCCTCAGCCGGGGAGCAGGATCATCTTCACCCAGGCGCCATACGCTTTCTTGTTCGCCCGCGAAATCGATATCCCAATCAGTCTCTTCAGCCCAAAAGGTCGCGCTCTTCATCTCACTTGACGTGATTCCCGTGCCGGCCACTCCGGCGGTTTGGCCTGAGGCAGTGATGTCCCAGTAACTCGAGATCACCTCATCGGCGTCGCTGCTTCCCACCAGACCTCCGATCCTGGTCGAGGCGCCTTCCACCTGACCAGTGCTGTAGCTCTTACGCACCAAGCCGCGGTTGAGCCCGATCAAACCGCCCACGTTGTGTCCGCCTGCGGTGACTGAGGCTGTACTGTAGGAGTGGATCACTTCACCGGCCCAATTGTCACCGAGCAGACCTCCGACATTGTTCTCAGAGCCCGACACCGCTCCGACACCGTAGCATTCCCGTACGGTGCCTCTGTTTTGGCCCAGAAGTGTGCCGACATAGCTTGTTCCGCTGACCGAACCGGAGACGGAGACTCGCTCCACCGTACCCCTGCTCGAACCGGCCAGGCCACCGCTTTGTCTGGCGCCCCTGATCTGCACGTTCCGCAGGCGGAGATTGCGAACCACTCCCGTGGTGCCGATGATATCAAAAAGCCCTGTGTACTGCTTGTCAGGACGCTCTATGAACAGCCCGTCAATGACGTGGCCTTGTCCGTCAAACAGACCGCCGAAAGTGGCGATGGGGCGGAAACCGCGGCCCTCTTCATCCGTCCAGGTGGCCGTTACTCCGGCATCGATATCTTTGCCGAGGGCGAATTGACCCCGATGGCGATTCAGATTGATATTCATTAAATCATAGACATCGTTGACGAGCATGTAGGCGTTCACCGCGCCTTCGTCTACGGCGATCCGGGATTCGAACTTCGCGGGCTGATCATAGGCGGGTGGGTTGTAGAATATATCGACGTTTCCATTGCCCCCGCCAAGTTCGATCGAACCCGAGTCGGTGAACTTGACCATGCCCACGCCCGTGCCGGCAGAGTCTGCTCTCAAGACCAGACTGCCCCCGCCGGTGTTGGCGATCATGGCTCCGATCACGACATCCCCATGGGCTTCTATACTCAGCGGGGCATCAGTGGTCCAACGGATGTCAGAGGCGATCCGGACGGCTCCTTCGCCGATCGTTCGCACAATGACGGGTCGGCCGGCGTTGAGAGTATTGACAATGATGTCCGGGTTCAACTCAGTGACGGCCGTCTCATCGATCGCGGCACCGTCAGAGTCGCGTCGGATCATCAAATCACGCCTGTTTTCAATGATTAGGAGATCGCTTGTCACGGTGGCCGCGGCGATGTCGGCGGTCAAGCCGACGATCAACAGCGCCAAGACAGCCAATGAGAAAGCCCGTGCTCTGTTTAAAATGAGCCTCTTACTTCTTGCGTTACTAAGTCCCATATGTAACCCTCCGGAATACTGTAGATGGCGGTAAGCTCAAGATGCTCCCTTTTCGCTTCTGTGAATTTGAGGACTATCCTTCTTAAGCCGTTGAGAAAACACAAGGGGAAATGCAGTGCATGTGAAACATATCCTGAAAGGAGGGATGAGACTGATGAAGTTGCGACGTACATACGCGATTCTTGTCCTGAGTATGATTGCAGTGTTAGGAGTGGTAGGTGCCGAAGCGAGCGAGGCCATCGTGTTTCGGACCTGGTGGGGTCTTACGGGTCCCCGCATTGAGTTGTTGGACAGTATGCTGCAGCAGTTTGAAGCGGAGACGGGAATTCAGGTTGAGTACGAGTCTCCGGCTACCAATACCACGCAGTATCTGGACCGGCTGATCATCGACAGCGTCACCGGGATGGATATCGATGTGGTCTTGACCGGAGGAATGTGGACCGCCGATGTGATCGACGCAGGCATTGTGAGACCTTTGGATGACTACCTGGCCCGAGTTCCTGAGCTGAAAAACGACATATTCCCCGCCATCTGGGACGGTGTCACCTACCAAGGCCAGGTATGGGCACTGCCGTTTGCCGGCGGACCTCAGCGGGTGACCTTTCAAAACAAAGATATGTTTATGGCCCGAGGTCTGGAGCCCGGCGAGGCCGCGGTGGCGTCCTGGGAATCCTTCTCAAAATACGCTCAGCGTCTGACCCAGGATCTTAACGGTGACGGTCAGCCCGATGTGTTTGGCATTCAGGATGTGAGAAATCAGGTCTATGCTTTCTACTGGCCCAACGGCGCGGATCTGTTCAACGCCGATCGCAGTGATTTCGGCTTCACCAGTCCTGAGGCCATAGGCGCGTTGGAGTTCATGCTGGAGTTGCAGCAGCGGAACGTGGTGGGCGGTACTTTCGCCGCGGCTACTTCGGGTATGACCGTATCCACCGGGCCATTCTCATTGCAGTCTTTTAGGGCTACTCTGCCTTTTGATCTGGCCATGACTCTGCCGCCTCAAAACACCCCTACACGGCGCACGCTCTCGAGTCTGGACTTGTTGACCCTGGCCTCAAGCAGCTCTCGTTCGGAAGCGGGATGGGAGTTCATCATGTTCCTGCTGCGCCCCGATGTGCACGCCAACTGGGCCGTACAGACAGGATTTCCCCCTGTCCGGCAATCCGAAGTGCGTACAAGGGTCTTCCAGACGGCCATTAACAGCGATCCTCTCTACAGGGTCCTGGGTGATATGTATGATGCCGCCGTGCTTTGGCCTCTTTATCCCGACAGTGTGAGCATCTGGAACATCTTGCGCTCAGCCGTGACCAGTGCCTTTCGCGGTGAGCCGCCCAGGGCCGCCTTGGAAAACGCCCAGCGCCAGGCGCAACAGTATCTCGTTAAGGAATAGAGTGTCATCACTGGGCAAACGAAGAAGGAAGAGACGATGTTGCCGGGGCGAGAGTCTCGGCAACATCACCTTGCCGCCAACCAGGAGAGGTCTTGACGTCTGTATACCTGCTTTCCCCAATCCAAGTCTTGGCGCATGAGAAAGGCTCCCGCGCCGCGCCAGTGCCCGCCTGTCAGGAGATGATCTCTCATTCTCCGACGCAACGTAGTGTCTTGCGGTGCCTGGGCGGGATCTTCAGGGATAGAGCCGAAGACTCGGCGCAGTCCCTCCTGCCCGGTTGACAGGATGGGGAACAGATAAAACTC
>JBMNSS010000174.1:0-5461 GCA_050945315.1 Limnochordia bacterium
TCTTCTTGAGAAGTTCGGACGTGAGTGCGTCTACTGCGGGGCAACCAATGTGCCTTTAGAGATAGAGCATATAGTACCCAAGAGCAGAGGGGGAACCAATCAGGTTTCCAACTTGGCTATAGCATGCAAAAAGTGCAACTTAAAGAAGGGCAACAAGACCGCCGAGGAGTTTGGGTACCCCGATGTTCAGAAACAAGCAAAGAAACCACTACGTGACGCTGCAGCGGTCAACGCTATGCGCTTAGAGTTATTAAGACGCTTAGAGGTACTGAGTCTTCCCTTGGAAACCGGTAGTGGTGCCGAGACTAAGTACAATCGCATACAACAAGGTCATCCCAAGGCACATTGGATTGATGCTGCCGTGTTGGTGAAAGCGGTTTCGAGGTACTTCTGAATCCCGACCCCACGGTTCTTGTGATTACAGCCACAGGACGTGGATCGAGACAGATGTGTCGAGTGGACAAACACGGGTTTCCACGAAGGAAGCCAAAGGCAGTGAAACGTGTACACGGCTTCCAAACCGGAGATATGGTTAAGGTGGTGATCAAGAAAGGCAAATATCAAGGAGTATACATCGGTCGTGTAGTTGTTAAAAGCAGCGGATACTGTGATGTGGCAACATCTTCGGGTAAGAAGATCTCCACATCATGGAAACGATTCATACTGCTACAGCGTTTTGACGGTTACCCTTACGACTGTCGCCACAACGTCAAGTGTTCGACTAAAATAAAGAGCCGCCGACCATCCCGGAGCATTCGCTCCGATGACTTGCCTGACGGCATCGGCGGGATCGTAATCCTGGTACTCAGAGGTGAAGGTGATGGACATACAGTCCTTTCTAAACCCACCCGCTCAGTACAGACCGATTCCCTTTTGGTCATGGAACGATAAGTTGGAACCGGAGCGACTGAAAAAGCAAGTGCGCGCCTTTGCCCAGGCCGGCATGGGCGGCTTCTTCATGCATTCCCGACCCGGTATACGCACTGCCTTCCTCTCTGACGACTGGTTTGCCGCGGTTAACGCCAGCGTCTCGGAGGCTGCCGACGTTGGCCTGGAGGCATGGATCTACGACGAATCAAGCTACCCGAGCGGCTTTGCCGGGGGATTTGTTCCGGCAAAAAGACCTGATCTGGCCCAAAAATGGCTGACCTGCCGACAGGCGCAGGAGAACACGGACACGACAGCTGAGGCCAAGGGGTTGTTTCTCGTCACGGATAAGGAGTATGTACCGGTCGATGCGCATCCATCAGACCGGCTAAAGGGCCATGTGCTGCAATTCGTGGTCGAACGGCATCAGGGCACCTCTTGGTTTAACGGTTACCCGTATGTGGATCTGTTGCACCCCGACAGCGCCGCTACGTTCCTGGAGATCGCCTATGAGCCCTACGCCGCCCGCCATAGAGACCGGTTTGGCAGTATCATCCCGGGGGTCTTCACCGATGAACCTCACATCAATCCCGGCGGCGGTGCCCGACTCCCCTGGACCCCCGATCTGCCTCAAGCGTATCGGGAATGCTACGGCGAAGATCTGCTCAGCCGACTGCCGGAGCTGTTTTTGAACCTAGGTGATTACAGCACCACCCGCTATCGGTACTGGCGTTTGGTCACCCGGCTTTTTCTCACGAACTGGATGAAACCGGTCTATGAGTGGTGCGACCGACACGGTCTGGCCTTTACAGGCCACTTGTGGGAACACGTCTTTTCACCCATGCATTCTGGCAGCCTAATGGCTCCCTTCGAATACATGCATATCCCCGGTATCGACCTTTTGGGCCGTGATGTCGCCAACGCCCGCCTTATACAGGACACAGGTGTCCCCCGTCAGATGGGCGATGTACACATGGTCAAGGTCGCCAGCAGCGTCGCTCACCAGCTTGATCGGCCGCGCGTTCTGTCTGAAACATACGGCGGTGCCGGTTGGGACATGTCTTTTGAGACACAGAAGCGCTACGCTGAGTGGGAGTACGCGTTGGGCGTCAATCTGCTCAACCAGCATCTCAGCCACTATTCGTTGCGCGGCTACAGAAAACATGACTATCCGATCTCATTCCTGGATCACCAGCCTTGGTGGCCGGATTACAGGCTTCTCGGCGACTACTTCGGCCGCCTCAGCTATGCCCTGTCTCAGGGACGGTACGAGGCCGATCTGCTGATTCTACATCCCATGGCCAGTGTATGGTCGGAGTGGCGTCCATCCCTGCCGGGTTCGATCTCCGGAGCGGGCGAGAGCCATTCGCCGCGTCAGCAGGCCCGCGAGCACACCATCGACACGCTGCTCAAGACACTGTCCGCCGCCAACTGGTCGTATGATCTCGGCGATGATCTGATCATGGAAGGCCACGCAAGAGTGGTCACGGCAGACGACGGAGCTCCCTGTCTGCAAGTAGGCGTCATGCGCTACAAGGCCGTGGTGGTTCCCACTTGCACCAATCTGGCAGCCAACACCCTGAAGCTGCTCGAGGACTTCGTCGCCAAGGGCGGTCCCGTCTTCTTGCTGCCGCCGTTGCCCTGTCTGATCGACGGCCAACCTTCTGATCTGAGGGCTTTCGTCAACCGCTGCCGTCTGATCAACTCACCCTCCGAGCTGCCGGCTCACCTAGAGCTTCTGGAGGAGGCGGGCAGCCTGCAGCGCGTCGTACGCACAAGCACATCGACGCCCTGGGCCCCGATCTATCATCTGGTGCGTCGGACGGAAAAAGGTCAGTTCATCTTCCTGGCCAACATGGGGGATGTGCCTCATCCGGAAGAACGCGTCCGGCTCTCAGGCAGCGGACCCGTAGAGCGCTGGGATCTGTCCACGGGTGCCATCGACCGCCTGCCGGCATGCCCCGACGGTGATGGCATCTGCGTAACCTTGGATTTCGCCGAGACCGAGTCTCATTTGCTCTTCCAGTATTCATGTGACGACTCCGCACCCGCCAAGAAACCGAACCGGTCCGCGGGCAGACACCTGCCGCGCAGCTCTCGTGCCCGGCGATTGCTGTCCGACCAGTGGGAGTTCAAGCGCCTCGATCCCAACGTTATGATTCTGGACTACGCTGAACTGCGCATCGGCGAGGAGCTGATATCTGAGTGCATGCCCACACAGGAGATAGCCTACCGTCTGAGACAGCGCTACGGCTTGCCCATACACCCGGTTCGGGATGTGCAGCCTTGGCTCAAGCATCCGGAAGGCCCTCCGGTCTTTGATGAACAAGTGGTCATCCGCTATCGTGTACAGTCTGATCTGCCACGCCCGTTTGCGCTGGATCTCGTCGTGGAAGATGCCTCGCAGTTCGAAGTATGGGTCAACGGCTATCCGGTGAGTTTCGGTGACGACTCGTGGCTTGATCCGGCTTTTCAGCGGGCCTCCATCGCCGACAATTGGATCCAGGGTCTCAACACGATCACCTTGCGCTTCCGTTTTCACGAGGACTTGCCGGTTGAACCCGCTTTCTTGCTCGGCGACTTCGCCCTCAGGAGCGACGATGGTCACAACTTCAGGCTCTGCGCCGAGACCCCGACGATCACAAGCGGCCCATGGATTGGCCAAGGCTATCCCTTCTTTGTGGGCCGGGCGGTCTACAGTCAGAGCGTCGAACTCAGCGAGAGCGACTTGTCGGCCGGGGTGTGGCTTGATCTCAGCGATCTGCCCAACGTAGTCACCGTACACTGCAACGACCATGAGGTCGGTCAAGTAGCCTGGCGGCCCTACCGACTGGAGCTGACTCAGAGCTTGCGTCCGGGTACCAACAAGCTGGAAGTAGAGGTGGCCAACAGCCTACACAACGCGCTTGGTCCGGTGCATTCGCCGGTATTGCCGGATACCATCGGACCCCCGCATTACACCTATCATCAGGGCTGGACGCGTGAATACCGACTCGTCAGCGACGGTCTGGCTCAGCGCGTCAGTCTGTTGCTCTCCGACGACTGATCCGATCTCAGGCCATAAAATAAAACACGCGGGGCATCATGGGAGATTCCCGCGTGTTTTATCACACCCTGTAACGCTTAGACTTCGCCAAAATCCGCCCGGTAGGCCTCGGCCAACTTCTGCGGCCAATCGCCGATGGGTGCCAGACGACCGATGAAGAAGCGCAAAGCAGGAGGCTCCTGTACGAACTTCAATCCGCCGATCAGTTCACGATGGGAATACAGCCAACTCAAGCGATCCACCACATACTCCATGTGAGCCATGGAGTAGACGCGGCGGGGTACCGCCAGACGGAGCAACTCCAAATCGGACGGAATGTCTTCTCCGTGCTCATCGCGTTCACTGGAGATCGTACCTCTTTCCATCCCCCGAACGCCTGAAATAACATAGAAGGCGGCTGCCAAAGCACCGGCCGGATACTCATTCTGGGGAATGTGTGAACAGAACTTCATGGCATCGACATGCCCCGCCAATCCGCCGGGAGGGGTGACGGCGGGAACGCCGCGTTTGACCATCAGATCTACGAGGTAGGCGATGAGATCCACCGAAGCGCTGGCGGACTCCAAGTCAGTCATCTCGCGCAAGCCGACGGCCATAGCCTCTATTTCCTTCGATGACATACCCCCATAGGTCAAGAAGCCTTCAAAGACAGGCAGCCATTCACTGAACTGCCGATGGTACTCAGGATTATTCGTGGCCAAAAGCCCGCCGCGGGCGCAGGTGCTCTTCCGCCCGGACATATAGATGACATCAGCTTGAGCCATCATCTCCCGCACGATGTCAGCCACGGACCAGTCGGCATACTCCGCCTCACGCTGTTTGATCATGTAGGCGTTCTCCGAGATCAGTGAGCAATCGATGATCACCGGAATGTTGTGCTCCTTGGCGATCTTTCGCACGGCCTTCAGGTTGGACAACGAGAAAGGTTGCCCGCCGATCAAGTTGGTGGTGGCTTCCATCCTGACAAACGAGATGCGATCGGCACCGTACTCGGCGATACAGGCCCGGAGCTTGTCCAAGTCAAGGTTGCCCTTGAAGGGATTGTCGCTGGCCGTCTGCAAGGCATCATCGCGGAAGATCTCAACAACCTTGCCGCCCTGCATATCAAAGTGGGCTTTCGTGGTGGTGAAATGATAGTTCATCAGCTGAACATCTCCAGGCTTGATAAACACCCTGGCCACAAGATGTTCGCACGCTCTGCCTTGGTGCACCGGCAGACAATACTCAAAGCCCATTACATCCTTGACCGCCTCTTGGAGCCGGTAATAACTCTCTCCGCCGGCATAGGCGTCATCGGAGACCATCATGGCCGCCAGCTGATGATCGCTCATCGCATTCGTGCCGCTGTCAGTGAGCATGTCAAGGAAAATGTCTCGTGTTCGCAATAAGAATGTGTTGTAGCCGGCCTCTTCCATTGCCTCCACGCGCCTGGACAAAGGCGGTAGAGTGGTCTGTTGCACCACCCGGACCTTGTGCATGTCTATGGGGATAATCCTACCGTCCGAAAGCTTAACATTCATTGCATACTACCTTCCTTCCGTCCTTCAT
>JBMNSS010000175.1:0-5454 GCA_050945315.1 Limnochordia bacterium
GCTCCTGGTCGTCATCGAAGGGTTCCGGCACCGACCACAGCCAGGGGAAAAAATCCGCCGACCAAAGTGCCACAAAGCGCCTGGCACATGATTCCCACCAGGCCTGTGCCGATTCGCTTCCGAAATCGATTTTTTCGGGTCCGCCCTGAAAAAAAGCAAACACAGCGGGCTTCAGCACCCTGTTTTGCATAATGCCCGTATACTCCATGGCCGTCTTGCTGAGGGCGGCCAGAGGCTCGCGGCGTTGCAGTGAACCAAAAGCTCTTCGTTGGGCGGCGGCGGGAATCAAGACCGACTCTTCATGGAACCCATCAGTGGTCCCCTGACCGCGAATCATCACGGACATGTGGAGCCAAACCGCTCCCTCTTCCCACGACACATGCGGCCTGTGCAATGCCGTCAGCTGTAGCCCCTCGGCAAAGATCAAGCGTCTTATCAGATCGGCGCTGATCCCATGGGCTGGAACGGTCAGAGCCTTGTCTTCATCGTCACGAAACTCTACGGGTAACCAAGCATCTCCGATATTGCCCTTAAGTTTCTCAGCCTCGATTCGCGTGCCCTCCGTGGGCAGGCTGTGCACATGGATGCGATCGCCACCCTTTAATCGCACCCGGCGACAGATCTCTATGAAGAATGGATCAAGGATCCCAAGAGACAGCTTGGCGCTACCGTCCCACGGTTCCAGCCAGATCAAGACCAAGCCCTGGGGATCGTAGCCATACTCTCCGGCCAGCACTTCCCGGCGATGATCGAGCAGACGGGTAACGGCATCATACCAGCGTCTCCCCGGCCGTGAGCTGCGAATCAATTCCACCACGGATCTGTTGCCGAAACCGCTGTTCATCCGCGCGATTCCATAATTCCCCCGACCCATAAAGCCGCTCATCGTCTGCAAGCTGACCAGAGCGTAGACCCAATCGTCCGCCCGGGGTTGGCTGAGGCGGGCCCATTTGACATCATGGTTCTTGGCCGTCTGCAAAAGATCCAAGGCATCACTGACATACTCCAAAGGCTCTATGGGTTTCAGACGATCGCGATCGGCGGCGGGCAAAGGCGGTTGCATAAAGGCCGGACGACTCATGTCTTCCACAACCAGAGTCCAAGCCTCGTCCTCAAAGGGCTCCGCCAGCTTTCGCAGGCCTGTCAGCCAGTAATCTTCGTTCCGGCGCGGTTCATCATCACCCCGACGGGCCAGTATGACCGCCCCCAAATAGCAGAGAAACACATGAAAGGCATCTTCTTGATGTCGTTGGATGCCGGCCAGGTGCTCCACTTCATCCCGGCCCAAAGCGGCCATCAACTCCGGTAAGGTCATAACCGCCGGTCCCGCGGAAGTCTGTACCCGAAACGTCGGATCGGTCAGCAGATTCATATCGACACCTCTTCCGGTTCCAGTCCGTACCGACTATAGACATAGTGAGCGTCACCGCACGTCAGCCGCACCGTGCCATCCTCGGCCTGTGACACTTGAACCCTTTCCGCTTCCTTCTCCGGAAGCATATGGCTCGGAATAATCAATTCCGTGATGCGTTGTCCGAAGGGACTCATACACGGGGTCTCCACGGGCAGTTGAAGGCTTGACGCGCCGAGACGGACGGTCACTTTGCCGCCCATTTCGTTGAACTGCAAAGTAGGATCATCGAAGCGTTTGTCATAGACAGCCGCCGCATGAGAGGCAGCAATGGCCTTAGCCAATTCACCGCCTTCTATGCTTTCTCCGTGACGAGTCCAACGCTCGCCCTCCAGAGAAGCCAGGCGATCGGGATGGGTGACCGCCTCTACAAGGCAGCGGTTGTCCTGAGGGATGCTGACTTGCGGACGCTCCGTCAGCATCCGTCTGGTCAGCTCCAGCATACGCAGATCTTCGTACACACTGCCGTAGCCGATCCGCATGTAGCGTCCCGACACGTTTCCTCTGGCATCCAGGGCCGTATCCAAACCCTCTTCGGGTACGAGTACCAGACAACGGGCCTGTTCGTAACCAGCGGGACGACTGCGTTCGTGACGATGCAGACGCCCAACCCGCTGCAACAAGACATCCGCCGGGGCCAGATCAGTGATAAGCAGATCGGCGTCAATATCAAGGCTCTGCTCCAGAGTCTGGGTGCCGATGAGCAGCAAAGGTCCGGACGGACTGTTGCGTCCTAAGCGCTCACTGACGGCACGGTCCAAGACCTCACGATCCGCCGGGGCAAAGCGGCCATGGTGCGGACAGATCACGCCGGTGCATTTGAACAGCCAATCTCCGTCCACGACAGGAAGGCTTTCAAAGGCTCTAAGAAGCGATATGGCCCGGTTTACCGTGTTCAGGACTACAAGCACTCGCGCCCCGTCGGCCAAAGCGGACACAACACGCTCGGCCAATGACTCCGGCGTAAAGGCATCGGGGACCGGCTCGAAGTGAACCTGTTTCGTCTTGCTTGGCAAGGAACCCGCCGCCCGAGTCACACCGTCGGCCAGAGTCAACGCCGGGTACGGAAGAGCCTGGGCGTCGGCGAGTTCGGGCAGGTTTTCCCGCTTAACACGGCGATGCACATAGCCATGCCTGGCCCGCGCTCCCAAAGTGGCCGACAGCAACATGGCCCGTCCTCCGACTGCCAGATGGTGATCCAAAAGACCGCCCAACAGTCTGGACATGTAAAGATCGGAGGCGTGCACCTCGTCCACAACCAAGAGACTGCGGTCAAGACAGACCGAGCGCAGATGAGCATGAGCCGTCTGCACGCTGGACAGCAAGGCCTGGTCGATGGTCCCTACCGCCACGGTCGCCGCCAAGAAACGCTTCGGCAGCTCCGCCGCCCAACAGCGCTCCCGATACTGCAAATCCTTGTCGTCTTGCCAACGGTTGGCCGCCTCGTCTTCGGGCAACAGCCTCGCCGGGGGTAGTCCGTCCACCTGAGCGTATCCGGGAACGGCCAGCACCGTGACGGGCCGCGCATCGGGGTCGGGAAACCACTTCTCCACTTCTCGCAACACCCGCCCGTAAAGCTCCCGGGCGGCTACCCGCGTGGGAAGAGCGAAGTACAACCCGTCGACCTTCCCCTTGGCAAAGAGCTTGAAAAACCAGTTGAGAGCGGCTTCGGTCTTTCCGGAGCCCGTCTCCGACTCAGCTATGACCAGGCAAGTGCGCTCATCTTCGGGATCAAGACTGTCGACGGCAGCCTGCAGAGGATACGGAGGAAAACCAAAACGGCCCTCGAAATCCCGTGGCCCACTGGCCAGGATGGGTCGCAGATCACTGACATCGATGCCTATCGCCCGCAGAAGACGGGAGACAATCTGTTGATCATGCCTCAACCGCTCATCGAGCGACACCTGACGGACGGGAAACCAGTAGGAATGCGATCCCAACCAGTCAGCAAGCATGACCAAGCCTGCAAAACGATGCTGAAAACGCCCCTCATCAGGCAGAAGACGACCCCCGGGCTCAAAGGCCTTGGGAAAAGCCTCCCGAGCCCAGCGCATAACCTCAGCCACGGCGCGCATGGGATCCCACTGCCCCTGACGACGCCACCACTTGTTCCGAGCCTGAAGAAAGGTACCGCTTCTTTGCCCCTGAAAGATGAGAGGACGGCCGTGATGGGAGAAGGCCGCCATAAGATAGCCATAGGCTACTTCCCCATCGGAAAACCACGAGAACAGGTCATGCGAAAGTGCCTCCACGAACGCCATATGGAGGCTTTCATCACAGACGTCCAGATCAAGCAAGGGAGCCAACTCACGGATATGGCCCGCTTGCGGCGCCTCGGAGTCGAATACTTTGAGCTGAAAGCCCAGGTTGGCCTTTCCCAGATCATGAATCATCGCCAGCACCGCCAAGCGATCCAGTTGCCGTTCGGTCAACTCCTCTCCGCAAGAGCGTGACAACGCCCGCCGGATAGCTTCCGTGTCACAGAGAGTGCGAAATACCATCCCCACGTCTAGGCAATGTGCCTCCAAAGGTAAGCATCGGGGACCATCCTGAGAGAACTTGCCCCAGAATAGGCATTTGCGTTTGATCTCATCGGTCACCGGTTCGTCAAACGTCGGGGCAGACATGAACGCACATCCCCTCTGCGATGATGTTGACGACAAATATGGTCTAATCATGAATTCCAATTGCTCCGTATGAAATCCTTCTTCTAATCTACGAAATGCTCGGGTTTTGACATAACCCTCTGGAAATGAGCGAGATTAGAGGCAGTTAGTCGAGGGAGTCATGTGAGGGTTCGTTAGATGAAGTGGAGGTGAAGGCTGACGCCGTACCATCGTGTGGATCGAGACGGGTCAGTTTGCGTCAGATTGGTGGAGGATTGCCAGGTGGGATTTGCTTATGGGGAGTGCCGAAGTGTTTGAGTTTGGGAGTTGACTTTGCGGCGGCATTACGGCTCAGTCGGGGGGGCGTAGACCGTAGCGAGCAAAGATATCTTCTCGGGTACCGAGTTCCTCAGGGAGTCGGCGGATCCGATATCCGGCCAAGACGGTGAACTCCGCGACATGAAATATCCCGTAATTTGCTCCCAGAAAGACGATGACGTAATCCTTCACGGCCTTCTTCAGGTCCCGTCGCCACCGACGCACGCCCTGGAATTCATCGTCATCGACATGACCGAGCCGTTTGGCGAGGCTCGGTGTGCTGTTGGCTTCCTCTTCTTCCTCCTGCCGCATCCATTCTCGATACGCTGTGGTGAGCGCCACCATAGCGAAGGTGATGTAGATATGGGCCACGGCAGCCCGCTGGTTCTTTTGCGGGATCGATTCAAGGGACCAGCCCTGCTTGCCCTCGCGAAAGAGTGTGTTTTCGATGAGTGAACGGCCGTCATAGTCGTCGAAAACTGACAGCGGTTGGGTAACTGGCTGGTTCGTCAAGAAGACGACTTTTCCGCCGGGGCCGAACTCCTTGTTGTCCCAGGTGCGTACGACCACCGCATGGATCGGTTTGGGGCGATAGCCTCGCCGGCCGATTTTCTTACGGGCGTCCGGGTCGTTGTAGGTGTCCCAAAAGGCGAGGTCTTCAACCCCGATGACCTCGGTCTCCAACGTTTCAACCCAGCGCTTCTTTCCATGACCGTGTTTCACGTTCCGGGTCCGCGTCTGTACATGTCCTTGGTCCTTCTCAGCCTGAATCCTCGCCATGTGATATACTTGCATATTCGATTTGGCAGGAACCACGAAGGCAATCCCTTGTTCATCCAACCAAAACATGGTCTTGCCATCCAAGAAACCCCGGTCAACCAGGACTTTTCCTATCTTCGATCCTCCAGGCGCCAGGTTGGCCTGGGCCTGCTGAATCAATCGCCGTGTGCACAGGGTTTCGTGCCTGTGGATTTTGGTCACCATCACCGCGACGGGGAGTTGCGTGATCAAATCATACGCAGCAATGGCTTTGAAGCCAAAGAGGACCACTTCTATCTCCTTGACCCGCCCTCCGCGGGTTTTCTTCTCTTCCGTACGGACGACGCGGCCGCTCCCCGT
>JBMNSS010000176.1:0-5393 GCA_050945315.1 Limnochordia bacterium
CCTAAGAACCAGGCCGGAGGAAGTTGCAGCTTGGCGGCGAGAACGCGAAGTGACTTTAGGGACGGTACGACAGTGCCGCTTTCGATCTGACTGATAAAGCTTCGACTCAGATCCCCTTCGGCTAACCGGCTTTGTGTGAGGCCAGCCTCCCTTCGGGCTTGCCGCAGACGATGGCCGATGGTCTTCGCAAGAACGGAACGACTCTTAGAAGGCTGAATCATAGTCAAGATCCTCTCCTGCAACACCCTCATTGTGGCACATAAGGTACCAAAAGGCAAGATATATTGGCACATTTCTCTCCCGGGTGTAGGACGCAGCGGGTCAGTGTGCAATACGTGCGTGGCGGGATGATGGAGGTGGGCCACGCTTGTCCTTGGGAGAGAGGCTGCGCCGGATAAGGCTAAAGCGGAAGTTGACCCAGGCAGAGGCAGCTAAGCAAGTGGGAGTGTCGCGCAGCGCACTCAATATGTACGAACGCGATGAGCGTGACCCGGATAGCACGACTATCTCAGCGCTCGCCCGTTTCTACGGAGTGAGTACTGACTGGCTGTTGGGACAGACCGACGATCCGACGCCGGCGTTGCCTGCCCGTTCGCAGTCGCCCGAAGAGCAGCTTCATAGACTCGGAGTGTGGTTGCGGGGAGTCGGTGCCACTGAAGAGGATGTCGCTTTTGTGAAGGAATACCTGGCCTACAAAAGACGGCTGCGAGAAGAGGAGCGCTGACGAACGAACGGCCGGTGGGTAAGAAGGAGTTTACCGGCTGCTGCACGAAATGGCCTGCGTGAGGGTTACGGAGGCGATCGTGTGCACGGTGGCTATGTATCTCGCACAAATCCTGTCGCTGTTGCGCGTTGGGTGCGCCGTCGTTACAGGGCTTCCACTCCGGTTGATGCCGTTTGGCTGGCTAGCCGGATGGGACTCCGAGTCGAATGCACCTGTCTGCCGGCGCATCGACCGGGATACCTGATTTGTTGTGACCCTGATGTACAGGTAATTCTGCTCAACAGAAGGGACAGTGTCCATCGCCGGAACTGGACATGTGCGCACGAGTTGGGCCATTATGTCATGCATCGTGATGTGCGATTGATCCATGCCTTTTCTTCGGGTCGCCGTTGCCCGAGCCAGCGCCTGCTTGAACGGGAAGCCAATCGCTTTGCCGCCGAGTTACTCATGCCCGCAGGCGAGGTGTTGGAATTGGCTCCCACCATGTGTTTCTTGCGCCTGGCGGCCCATTTTGGTGTCTCCCGGCAGGCCATGCATCTGCGACTGCTCGAAATGAACATGTGATTGGCATGCAGTTGTCGGAATGAAAATCCTCCTGTGCCGATATGGTGGCGTAGGAGGGTTATTCTTGTTCAAGCTCAAGGCTCTGGCCAATCGGCCCATGGTGAAGTCAATGCTGGCCCTTTTAACTAGCTCGCTGTTTGGGCGTGTCATGGGGACTGTCTATCGGGTGGCCTTGGTGCGCGCCGCGGGTCAGGATGCCGTGGGCTTAATACAGCTTGCTCTGCCGGTCTATCGCATCGCCCGCAGTCTGGCCACCATGGGGCTTCCCGTGGCCATAGCCAAACTGACGGCGGAGCGCAGCGAGTTACAGCGAAAGCCCGATCTGACCGTGTATCACAAGGCGGTGGCGTTGATGCTGCGCGCCGCTTTGTTGGCCTTTGCGATTCAGGCCGTCTTCTCCCGCTTTTTTGCCGCCGTCATTCTGGCCGACACGAGGACGGAGACGGCCATTATCATTCTGGCTCTCTTGCTCATTCCCATCGCCCTTTCCTCAGCACTGCGAGGCTTGGTTCAGGGGCTGCAGCGCCAGGATTTCATGGCCGGCAGTGATATTGCGGAGGTGGCCGTACGGATTCCCGTCACTTTGGGACTTGTGGCCCTGGCCCTACCGTATGGGCCGGCCTACCTGGCCGGTGCGGTGGCCGCCGGCTTTTTTGTGGGTGAATTGGCATGTCTTTTGGTCTTGCGGATCGGGCTGAAAAGGGCCGTGGCCGGATACGCGAAAGGAAGAAGACATCGTCCGGCCATAGCCTGCGCCCCTGTGCGGACTCGAGCCCTGCTTGCGCTGGGGGTGCCGGTAATGCTCACCGGCCTGCTGAACAACAGCATGAGTCTGATCACGGTAGCCCTTATTCCGCGGCTGTTGCAGGAGACGGGCATGAGCATTGAAGAGGCCACCCGTGCCTACGGGCGCCTGTCAGGCATGGCGGTACCCACGCTGTATATGCCTATGATGCTGATCTTTCCCGTCACACAGACCATGTTGCCGGAGCTGACCCGGCTGGCGGCCCAAAATGCGGCCGACTCGATCGCCCGAATTAGGAGGCTATTGCGCAAAGTCTATCTTGGAACGTCAGTCGTCAGTGCGGCTGTGGCACCGCTGCTTTGGTTGCGGGCCGCTTGGTTGGGTTCGATCCTATACGGGGACGCCAGTGTCGGCAGTCTGATTCAGCCTCTGGGCCTCGTGGCTCCGTTCGCCCTGTTGGGTACCGTCAGCGCTGACGCTTTGTACGGATTGGGACGTACCGCCTGGGTACTGACGAGCAGCATGGCAGGCAATGCCCTGCGAGTCTTTCTGGTGTGTATGCTGGCCGGCAATCCGGCTTGGGGGATTACCGGGGTTCTTTGGGCGGTCATCGCTGATGTTCTCCTCACGGCCGTGTTACAGCTGGCGGGCGTATGGTGGGTGTTGAAAAGAAGGATCTGGCGATAGCCCACACACTCCGCACGTCTCTAATTCCGGCTCTTGATGGCCGCTCGAACATTGCCGTCTGACACAGCCAGGGCTTGTCGGGCTCTTTCCGCCGTGCAGTCACCCAGAATCATGACGATGGCCGTTTTTACATCGTACCGGCTGGCCTGTAAGGCCTCGTGAATCGTCGCCACGTCAGCACCGGTAGCCAGTTCGACTATGAGTCGGGCCCTGTGCATCAGTTTACTGTTGGTCGGTGTCAGATCCACCATGAGATTGCTGTACACTTTGCCCAGCTTGACCATGGAAGCGGTGCTCAGCATGTTGAGAACAAGCTTCTGGGCGGTACCTGCCTTCAAGCGGGTTGAGCCCATGATCACCTCAGGGCCGACAATCGGGGCGATGGTGATCTCCGCTTCAGCTTCCATGGCCGAGTCCTTGTTGCAGACTACGGCGATGCGGGCAGCCCCCACTGAGGCGGCATAGCGCAGAGCACCTATGCAGTAGGGAGTGCGGCCGCTGGCGGCGATGGCTACCACCACGTCGGCGGATCCGCAATTGCGGGCTGCCAGATCGTTCGCTCCCGCCTCCTGGCTGTCTTCGACCGCTTCAACGGATGAGACCAAGGCTGTTGGGCCTCCGGCAATCACCCCTTGAACCAGGTCTTTGGATACGCCGAACGTAGGCGGACACTCTGCCGCATCGAGCATACCCAATCGTCCGCTGGTGCCAGCTCCGACATAGAAAAGACGCCCGCCTTTTTTTAGGCGATCGACGATCGTCCGGACGGCCAGAGCGATCTGAGGCAGTTCTTGGGCGACGGCACTGGGAACCCGGGCATCTTCCCGGTTGATGACGCGCAGGATCTCAGGAATGCTGAGGGTATCAAGATCCGTGTAGGGTGAGCGTGATTCGGTAGTCAAATCGGCGAGCTTTTCCATGAAACAGGAACCACCTTTGGATTTGTCGGTTCTGTCATCTTCTCGCGAAGATGAAACCATTCCTGCTACTCTGTCTCCGTGCAGTCACGTCTGCTTAAGACCCCTGCAGGAAGCACGGCGGGAGCATAGAAATGGACACCAAGGAAGACATCCCAGACTATCACCATATCAGGGGGAGAAGCGATGCGAAGAACTGTCCATGTCGTGCTCAGTGTATTCTGTCTCAGCCTGGTGTTGGCGGCTGTTGTCGGTGCCAGCACTCCGGTTACGGTCACCGTGATCTCGGAGAGGCGAGAGCACAGTTACCAGTGGCAACTTGAAATGAAAGAGCGCTTCGAAGCTCAGAATCCCGGCGTAACCGTCGATCTGGTCAGTGTGGCCGGATCGTCGTTGGTACCCAAGATGCAGACCATGTTGGCCGGAGGCGTACCGCTTGATATCGGTTACATGGATCCTTACTTGGTGCTCGACTGGGGTATGCAGGGGCTTCTCGAGGATCTGACTCCGTTTGTTGCCAAAGAGCAGAGGCAGTATCGGGATTGGCTCCCCGTGGGATTGGATCTGTTCAGGGCGCAAGGTGCTTTGTACGGCGTGCCCCAGGATCTTCAGATCGGGGTCATCTATTATAACAAGGATCATTTCAGCGAAGCAGGTGTGCCCTTCCCCAGCGTGGATTGGACATACGATGATCTGCGAAACATGGCTCTGCGTCTGACCCGGCGTGATGCTGACGGATCCAGCAGCGTCCACGGATTCAAGATCCCGACGGGTCGCAACTACATGCCCGTCGTCTGGTCGTATGGCGGCGATTTCGTAGACAGCTGGGTTCTTCCCACTCAATTTACCGGCAGATCCCAGGAGGTAACCAACGCCCTGCAGTATCTGGCGGATTTGGTCACCTCGGGAGCCGTTCAAGACAAAGCTACGCATGATCGGATAAGCATCTCGGACTCGTTCATGCAGCAGAGAATCTCCATGGGTCTCAGCAACACGGTGGCTATAGCTGAGGGATTTGTGAATATCCGGGACTTCGAATGGGACGTCATTCCTTTGCCCAAGGGTCCGACGGGACTGCGTGTTCCCTACATTAACGCCATCGGTTGGTTTGTCTTCAGCAGCTCAAAGAACAAGGCCGAAACGCTTGAGTTCCTGAAGTTCATGACCTCGAATGAGGCCTTGGAGCGGCGAGTTCAAATCGCGGGTCTCGTCCCGCCGAGCATGCGCGTCTTCCAGACTACTTGGCTGCCGGGACGCACACAGCCGGCCAGTCGTCATCTCCTGCATGAAGGTCTCGACAGGGCTCGCTCCCCGTTCCAGATTCAGGCCGACTTCTTCAACCCCATCCACAGGGAAGTCCTGGCCACCATCTGGGGTACCCAGGCGCCCGCAAGCGCCATTGCGCAGATGGAGACTCAGATCAACGCTTTGTTGAAAGAACGACGCTGACAGACAAGTCAACAGAAGTGATTGTGTTGAGCAGTTGATTGGATCGACCTTCGCCACCGCTTGCGGTCGGCGAAGGTCGATCATCTGCGACGCTGCTCGCCCGCTCAGATTATCTGAGATCTGCGTTACGATCCGAGCTGTTTCGGGTGGCTAAACGATACGAATCAAGGCCACGGGAAATCGCACCTGCAGAACCGCTCTGCAATCCGAGCGTGAAGACCGCTGCCGCCGCAAGGCGTGTAGCACCTCCATGACAAGCGATAGTGAGCAGGGGTGTTTTTGGCGCACTCCTGTCCGTCTGATCATG
>JBMNSS010000177.1:0-5384 GCA_050945315.1 Limnochordia bacterium
CGGTGAGAATGAGGGCGAAGAAGACGGAGCGATCAGCAACCGGGTCCAGGGTCTTGTTGTCTCTGGTCAGATCTGAAAGCGGAATGGCGGCCTCAAGATAATAACCGGAGTTGTCGGCCTTCTTATTCGCTCGCACGATGGTGGTGGATGACAGTACCTGCCACACTGAGGCGTAGCGGAAGTAGACGGCTTGGCTCCAATCACCATTGGGCGGGTAGGGAGTCATTTCGATAAGGAAGGGCTGCAAGTCAGGCCGGCTTCCGTTGAAGATGTCAATGGTGATCCCCACACTGTCGCCGTTGTCGATGCGGCCGGGGGACAGAGCACCGACGTCATCGGTGACATCCGCAGCCAGCAGCAGATAGTCTTTGGTCCACCTCATGTAGACGGTGGCCGAGGCATCCTTGGCATCCTTCCAGTCGGTGCCGCGTACAACCTGCGCCTGATCGGTTCCCAGCCTGATACCGGCCGCGCCTCTCCACTCGCTCAGATCGCCGTCAATCGTAACGGTGTTGCCTTTGCCCACCGATTGTGCGATATAAGGGCCCCACGAAGCCGAGGCGGCAAAGCCAAGACTCATAATCAATGCCATACTCAACGTCAAGATGAATACCTTGTGTCTCATTCTCAACCATCCCTTCGTAAAGTTTGATGTAGACGAATATATCTATTCGGCTGTGACAAATAAATCCCTTCAAAGTCTAATCAGAACCCCCCGGCTTCTCCGGTGTCACCGCCGGTGGATGATCCGGGTCAATGGAACTTTGCACCGCTTATTTGAGGGAGGACAAATAGCCACTGGAAAAGAAAATTCTCTACAAGGAGAGGAAACGACAGTCAACAGTTGTCACCTGTGAAACGCACGGGCTGAGACTACTTTACGGGAGCGTGGTATCCATTGGCAAGACAGCTGAGCTTATTGTGCTCTGTGATCATGGCCTTGCTGGTACTTGTCACGGGAACGGGGTTGAGTGCTGTGATGATGCCTAACGCCAGTTTCGAGGAGCCACCCGTAGACGGAGTCCTTCCGGGCTGGCCGTCGCCATACGGGGGTGTCGAGTTCGGCGGTCCGGAAGTCAGGTTATCCGATGAGAGAGCGGTAGACGGCAACTACAGTGTGCGCATTGAGGATCGAAATCCCAGTGGCGGATACGGATTGCGCAGTATGCACATTCCGGTGGTGCCCGGACGCGAGTATGAAGCCAAGGTCCAGGCGTTCCGAGAAGAGGGAGCGGCTCAGCTCTACCTGGAGTTTTGGAACGAGAACGGCCAACGAATCCAGGCGGATATCGGCAGTGCCGGAGCGATGTGGACCTGGGAGTCGATTACCCTCAGAAGGCAAGCTCCGCCGGATGCCACTACGCTTACGTTGCTTTTGTATTCGCATGTGGCCAATGTGGGTGTCGCCTATTACGATGCCGCAGAGCTTCGGGAAGTGGAGCCCGAACAGCTTCCTGCCAGGCGAGACGGCGTTTTGTGGGACGTTCCGAAATGGATCGAGCCTGACCTCAATCTGCCGCATCCTCGTGTGCAATACACGCACCAAGGATTGCGGCAGGCCAGAGCCAAACTGGCCGACAACGTCCGTTGGGCGCGCCTGGTCCATGACGATCTGATCCGCCAGGCCGACGGTTTTCAGTTCACGCCGGAACAGATTCGCGGGTTTATGCCGCCGCAGTATGCCTACTTCAAGTATACAGATACCATGATTCCTTGTCCCGACGGCTCACCCATGACCGCCAGTTGGCATATCCCGGGCAAGGTGAGCTGCGGACTTGAGCTCTATCCCAATGAAACGCATCCCGATGACGGGCGGGGCTGGACGGACGAAAAAGGGGAGACACACTACTTCATCGCCCGCTGGAACGGCTTTGTGGTGGAGCAGTTTTCGAGGAGTCTGATGCCTCTGGCTTTTGCCTACGCTCTGAGCGATAAAGAGACCTACGCCGAAAAAGCGGCGGCCATTTTGGATGGCTTGGCGACCATCTATCCGACGACCATAGAGGGACCGCTGGACTACCCGGGGTTGCGACCGGGCTATGAGGGAGGCCGGCTTGAACGGCCTTACTATCAGACGGCGCGATTGCTGCTCAACTACACCACGGCTGCCGACCTGATATGGGACAGCAAGATCATGGATGAGCAGTCTCCCACTAATCCGGATTTGACGGTGCGGGAGAACATAACCTACAATCTCCTGCTTAACGGAGCCGATTACTGCTATCGGGAGGCCAATCGCTCAGGGTATATCAACGCGCTCCACAACGGGACGGCGGACTACAACAAGGCGATTCTGGCCGTCGGCTCCATGTTCGGCATTGAGCCTTACGTTGAATGGGCTCTCAACGGACCGACATCGTTCGACAAGATGATTTCCAACAACATCGATCGCGATGGGTTGTACTATGAGACCACGACCGGGTACACCGACGTGGTGCGTACGTTGTACCTGCAGCTTGCGGAGATGTTCTACAATCTGCGAACACCCAAATACCCGGAGGGGATCAACTACTACGACGATCCGCGTTTTCAGGCGCTTTATGTTGATTCGAGGGAAAGGCTCTTTGTCGCCGGGCGGCTTCCTTTGTACGGAGACTCTTCCGTTGATTCCGGGGGCCAGGGCAAAGTGATGAGTGACCGGGCCTTGCCCGAACTGCTGCAGTTTGCGGTACGCAGCAGTGATCCGCAAGACCGTCTGCGTTTTTGGTCCCTGATTAACGAGGCGACAAATCGAATGCCCATCTTCGCCTATAACAATCAGTGGGGACTTTTCAATGTCGATGAAGTGCCGGATGAGATACCCGAGGTGGTTCGGGAAAGACCGGCCACCGACGTACTCGGAGGCAATGGAATAGGCCTGTTGAGATCCGGAGAAGACCGCGGAGTCTTTATGCGTTACGGGGCCACGTTGAACCACGGTCAGCGAGATGAATTGGCCATCAACCTGTACGCGGGGGGACGTGAACTGGGCTATGACCCCGGCTACGGTATGGCCCACTACCGCAGAGGATGGACTCACGAGACCGTGTCACACTTGGCGACGGTCGTCAATGAGACGGGCCAGCAAGGATCCGGTGGCTCGTTGAACTTCGCCGTCGGTGCTCCGGGCTTTGCGGCCATGGAGGCGTCTGACCCGGGAGCCTATGCACATCAGGGAGTCAGCGTCTATCGGCGTTTGGTAGCGTTGGTTGACTCCGGTCCCAAAACCTCCTACGTGGTCGATCTTTTCCGTGTCCTGGGCGGGAAGGTGCGTGATTATTCGTTCCACTCGTGGAGCACTGACTTCGTCACCGAAGGGCTGGAGTTCGGCCAGCGCGAGCCCGGCTCCGTGGGAAGCCCGGACTACAGTTGGCACAATCAGATCGGAGTGGATGAGAAGATCATCCCCCATCGGCATCAGGGTTTTTACTGGTCACCTCCGCCGGGCAACGGATATGGCTTCCTGGGCCATCCGAGACGTGCGTCGGGTGACACGGAATGGAGTGCCACCTGGCGGGCTGCGGATCGTAAAGTGAAGCTGATGATGCTGCCTGCGGCCGACCGGGAGATCATCGTGGCCGACGGCCCGTCTCTCATGAATAACACGCCGTACTTGTTGGCCTGCGAACGCGGAACCAAACCCAGTCAGTTCGTCAGTGTCATTGACATCGGCCCCGGTGATTTTCAAGTGGAAAAGATCGAGGCCTTGGAGATTGTCACGCAGCCGGAAGGTGATTTCAAGCCGGTGGCCATGGCTGTCACCTTGGATGAAGCCAATTCGGTGCAAGACATCTTCCTTTCCAGCATAAGCGGTCCTTTTGAGGCCCGTCAGGGTGACACCCTGTACGCAACCGATGCTGAGCTGGCCTCCGTGCGTTGGTCCGGCGACGAGCCGGTGGGGCTTCACGTCACTTTGGGAAGTTTCATCAAAGGCGGCGGTCTCAGCCTGAATGGTTTTCCCGCCGCTTATCAAGGTACGGTCGCGGACATCGACTATGATCGGGGCTGTCTGCTCATCTCTCCTGAGGGAGACTGGCCGCAGGCTCTGGTCGATTCTTTCGCCTTGATCACCGCACCCGAATACCCGGTAAACTCCGCCTATCGTATCCGCCAGGTGCAAAAAGACGGCGATCACATCCGTCTGGAGCTGTTTCCGACCTCATTTGAGCTCGGCCGAGGCTATGTCCCGACTCCTCCAAAGGGCGATCTCATTCCCAACATGACCAACCTGCCCTATACCGGAGTGATCTACCGTTCCACTCCGAACGACCGTTTTGAAGGCAAGGAAGTGGTCAATGAAAAAGGTGCTCGCACTCTGATCGAACAGGTGGAAGGGGCGGCGGCGCTTCGGACTCGGGATGCCACAGGATTCGAGGCCGAAGACAATATCACCATATATGACATCAAGATAGGCGATACGGTGAGCATCCCCGTATCCGTGCACTTGACTAAGGTTGACGATCTGGCTTACCGACTGGAGAGTCCGGCGCCTGTCTGGCTATCGCTGGAAGGCCAAGACGACGCACAGATCTATGTGGAAAAAGAGGGCCGCTACGTACCGGCCGTTTCGCACAGACGCGAATCAGGCACATGGTTTCACATACTGCCCGGCCGTGTGCTCTTTCAGAGAACCGGCCAAGTCGTCGGGCCTGCTGAGACGAAGGTGGATGAGGCCAATCCGCGGATCACCGTCCGCGTTGAGGAGCTGTCGGATTCTCTGCCGGTCTCCGGCGCAACAGTGTATGGATACTTGGGGGATGAACGACTGGAGTTTCGGGAAACGGAAGCGGGGACCTACGTGGCCCGAGTACCGGCGGGAACGCCGGCCGGGGTCTACGATTTCCGGGTAGCGGCCGCCGATGAGCGTCTGTACTTCTACCCCTTGCAGACCCGACTGGAAGTGGGCACGAGTTGGAATGTGACCTATCCGGAACGGGCGCAGGTCCCGCTCGGTAGGCCCTTCCGATTGGAGCTGCCCGTGCAGGGCGCTGTCAAGGACCGCTTGCAGATTCAGGGAGCCACGGAAACCGACCCGGTGAGTGTTGAATGGCTGGCTGACGACCTGGTCGGCATCCATCTCCCCGTGATCACAAAGGAACAGGGACTTCGGCTGCGACTGGCTCACGTCGACGGATTTGTCCGTGAGATCGAGATTCGCCTGTATCCGGGCGGTGGACGGATTGTGCCGCTCGTTCCCGAGATGCGGATCAAAGCGGGGCAAGATGCGGAGATTCAGGTGCGCTTTATGGTGGGAGACACGGTCCTCAAAGGGGAGTCTATTCCCTCGGGACAGGCGTTTTTCGGCCTGATGTCCTGGTCTGATTTCAGCGATCCGGACGGTGACGGTATCGCCACGGCCACGGTCAGGTTGGGACCGGGAGAACACACCGTTCACCTGTTGGCCG
>JBMNSS010000178.1:0-5380 GCA_050945315.1 Limnochordia bacterium
GGGGGGCCGGCCAGACAAGGCAGCGAGGCCTTGGCCAACGGATTCTGCATCGGGGTGCATTCGCAGGCTCCTGAGAAAGCCTTTGAGTGGATCAAGTTCTTGGCAGCGGACTATGACAACGCTATTGAGTATATGCAAGCGACAGGGCGTCCGACGGCATATCTGAAGGCTACTCCTCGTTTTCCCACGCTGTTTGACAAACACCCCCCGAGCATCTCGGTATGGATTGAGGTGCTTTCACACCCGGATGTGCGCATACGAAACGTGACACCGGTCTATACCGCCGTGCAGACAGAGTTCAACGCCCGTTTCCGGGACGTCATGTCCCGACAAAGAGGTCTAACCGACTTCTTGGAACACATGCAGCGTTTCGCTCAGTCTCGCTTGGACGAAGTCTGGAGAGGGCGCTGACTCCACGGAGGTTTCGCAGCGGGGGCGATTTGCCCCCGCTAAGACTTGGTGGATGGTAGGTAAGGGTGATACGGGCGGCGAAAAACCCTGTAGAGGACACAGTTCCTCTACACTATAGCGAGGGGATTGCCTAATGGTGATTCTGAGAAAAAGACTCCTGTGTTGCATGATCTTGACCGCTATGGTCTGCTTCCCGGTCGGTATGCCTACAGCCGCCGCGTCCGAAGCGACGCAGTCGTCGCCGTTGATCGAGACGACAGATGAGAGCGCCGTCGTGCGTGCCGCGCGATGGCGTGAGGACATTCAGTATCTGAGTCAGACCTTGCCAACCCTGCACATCGACCTCTATTTCTCTCTGTCGGAAGAAGAGTTTCAATCCGGCTTGGCCGGCATCGCTGAATCGGCGGACGAGATGAGTGACGTCGAGATCTACGTTGCCCTTGCCCGACAGATCGCCCGTATAGGTGACTCTCACACTCGGATCGCCCCGAGACTCAATTTGCGGGTCGTACCGGTTCAGTTTATGCAGTTCGCTGACGGTATCTACCCAGTTGCCTGGTCGAGCAGGTATTCGGGCATGAGAGGTGCTCGTCTGGTGGGGGTCGGCGACACACCGATTGCTGAGGTGTACGAGGCCTTGGCCGCACTCATCCCCCATGACAACCAGGCTCAGCTGGCCCAAGCGGTTCCCGGCATGCTAAACAACTACGACCTTCTCGTCGCCTTAGGGATCATCGAGGACGGTTCATCCGTACCGTACCGCTTCGAAACCGGGGAGGGCGGGATCGAGTCGGTGGATGTGGAGTTGGAGCCCTTGGAAGGCATCGACTTTGCCCTGGCCTTTCACCCTCAAGAAGATGCTCTGCCTCTGTATATGAGCAGGCAGGACTGGTTTTGGCAACAGTATCTGGACGAAGAGCAGGTACTCTACATGGCCTACAACGTCTGCTGGGACCAAGAGACGGAGAAGGTGTTTTTTCCTGACAGCGCCCGGTTGCCTTACTTACCTGATTTCTCCGCCTTTACGGAGGAAGTCTTTGGCACCCTTGACGCACGGCCTGTAAAGGCCATGGTCATTGACTTGAGGCTCAACGGCGGAGGCAACTCGGCTTTGGGGACGCAATTTGTAGAGGCCTTGGCCGAACACCCCAAGATCAAAAACGGGATGCAGGTCTATGGCATCATCGGGCGTAACACCTTTTCATCGGCGATCATCAATGCTTTTGACCTAAAACGAGTCTTGAAGTCGCCTTTGTACGGAGAGGCGACCGCCGGTAAGCCCAATCATCACGGCGAGGTGCGCACTTTCGAGTTGCCGCATTCGAAGTGGACCGTTCAGTACTCGACCAAGTACTTCCGGTTTGTGGCAGAAGAAGTCGACTCTCTCTACCCGGATGTCACGGTGGAGGCTTCTTTTGAGGACTACGTAACGGGGCGCGATCCTGTGCTGGAACGTCTGTTGGAGGATGTTCTGAGCCATAGCTGAGCGAGTGGATGAAAACAGGGCACAGAACCCAACGAGCGGCTCGCCCGTTCGGGTTCTGTGCCCTATTCCTTTGCTGATCCACTAATCGCCTGCGAACAAGGCACTCATCTGTTGATGCAGTTGCTCAAGTACCGCCCGCGGATCGCGCTGGCCCTGCAATACTTCATTGCGGACCAAGGGATAGGCGGTCTGTTCGAAGTAGCCGTAGTGAGGACTCAGGATATCCACGTAGTTGTCGGGATGTACGGCCGCCTCGATGTAATTCTCCACGCCCTCGGGCGGATTGGGCGTGCTTTGGAGAATCCTCAGCCACTGGGTCATGAACTTTTGATTGGCCGGCAGTCTGTTGGTGTGCACGATGTATGACTGCACAGATTCCGGATCCGTGGTCAAGAATTCGATCCAACGCCAAGCGGCATCCATGTTCTCCGCGGTGGTCGGTATCTGGAAGCTGTTTACCGCCGTATAGGAGCCTTGCTTTTCGCCGCCGATGGGCAGAGCAACACCCCAACGGAAGTCTACGTTGGCCTGAGCCAGCAGTTGACTCGTGTTGGGGCCGGTTCCCATACTCCAGGCGTAGAGACCTTTAGGGAGTTCCGCGGAGTAGTTGCCGGAGTCGAAGTGAGCCACGTTGTGGACCAGATGCAGATCGGCTATCCAGTGTAAGGCCTCAATCACCTTGGGTGTATTCAAAAGACTGCGGGTAGGTTCGATGTCGCGGTCGAACATCTTGGCACCTTTGTTCTCAAAGGCGTTTCTGTAGACCCAGAGAGTGTACGCATTGTGCGTCGCCCATTGCTCAGGATTGCCGTCTCCGTCGCGGTCAATGGTCAGGCGCTTTGACGCCGTCAGTGCCGCATCGAAGTTCCAATCCTTGCCCAGCTCGGCGGGGGTGGCCACTCCTGCTTGGGCGAACATGTCTGCGTGATAGTGAGTGGGGACCACATACAGATCCATCGGCACACCCCAGATCATTCCGTCGGGGCGGGTCATGGCGGTGCAAGCGACCGGGACATACTGGTCGAAAGAGATCTTGGAACTTCTCTGTAAGAAGGGTCGAAGGTCGTGGTAACCCCCTTGCGAGGCCACGGAAGAGGCCATGCGCAGCACAAGTTCGGACACCTCAATGGGGACACCTGAAGCAATGAAGACCATGAAGGTATCAGCCGTGCCCCCGGTGGTCGGTATCGAGAGTTCTATCTTCACATCGGGGTTCTGAGCTTCAAAGCGGGGGATCTGTTCTCGTATCCATGACAGCCATCCGAGTCCATGGGCGGTGTTCTGGAAGTGGCGGACCATGGTCTGAGCTTGCGCCATCGTCGACATCAAGGCAAACATCATAGCGAACACGACACACCGGATCATCTGAGATCTTGCACATCCGTTCATCAGTTTCCCTCCTTCTCGATGATCAGATTGGGCAATCACTGCTGATCGGTATCATTGATGCGCAGGCGCGCGTAGCGCACTGTAGTGCCGACGGCTCCCAAAAGATCCAGATACTCCGTTGGCTTGCTTCCGGCCCGGGGAGTGGCGGTAAAGCCGATCATAGGCTGTCGCAGAGGCACCTTCTGCGGGGGGCTCGTGGTTCCGTCCGCGAAGACCTCCATGATTCTGTTCTCCAGGCCGTTGGCATGTCTGACGAGATAGAAGATGAAGAGACGACCGGACGACGTTAGGTGAAAACGAGCTTCGGTCGGTACCTCATCGAGGTTATCTTCATCGGCGAAATGAACCACTCGGCGCAACAGCACGGTTCCGTCACGGACCACGGCGTAGTTTAGCGTGTATGACTGCCGCTCGAGCGGGAAGAATTCGTCACGCAGGCGCTCATCCAAAGCCCGTTCAATCCATAGGAGACGGACATTGCCGTCTTCATCAACTGAAAGATCACATGGGGTGAGCCATCCGGCGGTGCTGTCCCGGGTCGAGATCTCCACCCACCGGTGGAATTGACCCGAGCGAATGTCATCGCTCCAGGTGAAAAAGAGGCGACGGAAATCGTAATCCCAGTCCCGTCCGGTGATCTCTTTTTTGCGTTCACGCCAGATTCCGTACGGTTCGACCACATCGGAGACTCCGAAGAAGTAGACTTTCCGGTCTTTCAGGGCCACCGTCGGATAGCAGATGCGCACCGGACCGGGTTCGTCGTACTCCTTGGCCCAAGGCCAGATGAGCTGTCCCCGGGCTGACCACTCGCCGTCACGATCGAGAAATGCCCACTCGGCATGGGTATAGCCGATGTTTTGGAAGAGGATCAGTTCGTGATTGGCGGCATCAGCGGCGAAACTGCGGTAGGAGTGTTCAGTGAACCGCGGGGTGCCGTCCCAGACCGGCAGATGGGTCCGGTAACCGGACTCGGGTGCGCAGGTATCGAACTCTAAAAGGCGCGGTTCGCTGGGCCCGTTGTAGGTATCGCGCGGGGTCAGCGTGGGGTTTACTGAAAGAAAGAGCCGGCCGTCATCGAAGCAGACCACCGGGGAGGGTTCCCGAGTGCGATCGTTGTCTTCGTCGCCCCGATACGCCTGCTTCCATCCCTCGTCATCGCGGTAGAACAGTAACGGTACACAGTTGTTGAGCGGTTTTGCATCGGGCAGCGTCTCAAGTCCGGCGACGAAGACCAGCTCGCCACAGCGGACCAAGGAAGTGCTGCCGCGGCACCACATCGGCCCGGCCCCGTTATCGGCCGGCACAAAACGATACACTTCCTCTTCGATTTCCACGTCGATCTCAGGGGCTACGTAGCGTCCTCGTCCGGTCAGCAAGAGCACATCCTCTTTTCCTGTGAAATCCAACACCACGTCTTTGGAGAGCGTGGGTTCAAAGACCAATGTCCATTTGCGGTGATCTGAGACGGGATGAGGCAGTGAAACACTGAGTGTCACGGGCTTTTCTCCATCGAGACGGACTTCCGTGTCCAGGATCGTCGCCTTAAGAGTCTGCTTTTCTCTTAAAGAGGGATAGTCAAATAAGGGATTGACTGTCAAATCCAGCTTGAGGCCAAGATCCGGAAATGCTCCATCCCCCGCTAAAGTCAGCTTGCCCGTCCATTGATCGCCGGAGATCTCAACGGGGGCCATGGCCATCTCGAGTACACCGACGCGAAGGGGTCGCGAATCGAGGTCCCACACTCGGTCTTCGTGCACATATTGGAGCGCCAGCCGGCTGCGACCGACCGGCAAGGCGACGGTGTGTATGATCGCTTCCATACCGTTTGCCGCAGGGGAATGCCTGGTCACCTCCTGAGAGGTGTGCCCGTCATCGACGATGAGGCGGAAATGCCCGTCCGCTTTGTATTGTGGGTGGATCAATTGACTTGTGATCTTGCCGTGCCGCCGTCTGTCTATGCTCAATAGCGACTGTCCCCGGTCAAGGAGGGTCTTTCCGTCTGAGGCCAAAAGGCGCCATTGGGCCCCTACCGGTACAAAGGCCTCCACCACTTGCGGCGGGGAGAAGACGAAGTGAGAAACGGCACTTTCGGGA
>JBMNSS010000179.1:0-5296 GCA_050945315.1 Limnochordia bacterium
ACCTTTTTCAGACTGAGCCCCTGCTGCGCGATAAACGGATACTTCTCTCCCGTGGCCTTAAGCGCTGCCATGACTTCGGCGGTGGTGGGTACCGAAACCCGCACCGTCTTGCCGCGCCGCAAATGCGCTTGATAGGCGATCTTGCCGCGACGGTAACGTATTCGAAAGACATGGCGCCCCTGGTTTCCGTAGATCGGTTTGGCATACACGATGCCATGCCGATCCAAAAGATCCTTGATGCTGTCTTGATCAGCCATAAGCGTCTCTGGCAGGAATGTCTTGAGGTCCTCTTCGGCCAACAGCTTCTGATGCACATCCCACTTGCTGCCTATATCAGTGTTGAAAAGCCTGACTCCGAACTCGTCGACCAGCTGCAGACGCATCTTCGCCACCCGAACCCGCTCTGCGCCCCGGAAAAACCCTCGATCAAAGACCACATCGGGAATCGGGCATCGGCGAACGACCCAAGTGGTTGAGTTCTTATAGGGCCGGTGTCCCATCACGGTTGTCGTGGCGGCACTGACATCGGCGGGGGCAAACACATAGGCATAAATGTGCATCAACTTGGCCCGGGCGATCAGGCGGCGAAAAAACGCCGTCTGCTCGCCGTAAGGACTGCTTTTTTGCGGCCGCCCCAGAATTCCCAGAAAAGGCCCCAATTGCAGTCGCTCTCCCTGCCGTCTGACATGGAGGCGCAGCACCCCACGGGGCAGACGGAGCCTGCGCTTCAGATCACTGCTGATGCATGTTCGAGGCAATGCGCCGACGATCGTTCGGGCTATCCTGGGACCCACCTGCACCTCTATATGCCGTCCGGCTTGCACCTGTAAGCCCTCTAAAATGCGCGGAGACAGATACAATCCGCAAGCGGACGGGCTTTTGACCGTGTTCAAACGCACACGATACAAGGTTCATGCCCCCCCTTTGTACTCGATCCACATCCGCCGGAAATCTGCGTCCTCCTCCGCCACCCAGCCGGATTCAATTAGCACCCGCAATGCCTCAAGCGCCCGGCGATAATCGTCAAAGCTGGGTGTCGTTTCCAGATCCGCCCATAGCGCATCGAATCTCTGTCGAAAAGGGCCCTTTTCGGCGGCATAGAAAGCCTCTATGTATAGAGGGTCTGCGAAGAGGTTTTGGGTGAGCCGCAAGTGCTCCCGGGCCACCACATAAGCCAGACAAAGCGTCCCTCTGGCCAAGACCGGGCTGTGCAGCCACGAAAACGGTGTTCGATATTCAAAGCCGCCGTGAGATTTAACCCGCACGTCGCCCAGGAATCCGTATCGGGGTCGTCGAATGATGGTCCGAGCGGGATCCTCGAGGAGAAACAAAGGGACGGCCAGGTAATTGTCCAAAGCCCGCAGCAGACGGCTCGTCAAAGGAATGCGGCTGAAATGAATGTGTCCGCCGGTTGGGAACGTGCCGTCAGGCACACTTCCCGCCAGCCAATAGATCCCGCGGGGAATCATCTTGTCGGCTCTTTCCACGGTCTGTTTGAGGTTGTTGAAAAGGCGAAGGGGACTGAGCGCATAGGAGGGCCGCAATTCGGCGACAGGCTTGTGAGAGCGACCGTTGAACTGAGCGGGTTGCATCTCGCAGCCCACCGGACCGGACACGGGAAGATAATCCGAGGCGAAGGCTCGGCCGCCGTCTTGTTTGGTCAGCATAAACTCAGGATCAGCACCCAGACCGATCGACAGGCTGCGGTTGCGCATCTTGCTTTTCAGACCGTTCAAGGCCCCGGTGTAGCGTAAGATGCCGCCGGCAAAACGCATGGCCGTACCGGGCGATAGGCGGGGAGCCGGATCGACACCCAGAATCACGGGTTCGCGCGTCTTGCGTTCTATGCCGGCGTGGACGACCCCGAAATCCAGGCCGCAGGCGTAGACGGCCCGCATGGCCAACTCCTTGAGGCGACGTATCTCGTTGCTGCGAGCTCCGGAAGGAGCCTTGTCGGCGGTGGTTATGTCTTCACGGACAAAGACCACCGACAAATCAAAGACACCGATCTGAAAGCGGTGGCGCAGATTACGGGGTCTGCTTTTCCAGGGCTCGGTACCGTCATTGATCTGTGAGGAGGTTGTGACCCCCGACAATTTCATGATCCGCCGAAAAGGACGAGTTGCCCTGGCGGTTTGACTGCCATGCACGGGATTGAGGGCCCAAGGATACGTCTCCGGGGCGCTTTCATTGCCCCAGCGCACGACGATGTCACTGTCAGTCTTCAGCGGTCGGCGTGAGAAGACCCAGTCAGTGAGATAGCGCTGCATAAGATCCTTGACGCTCTCGTCCTCATACAGAAAAAGGTTTGACATAACCTATCTCCTATCGGTTGAGCCTGCACCGGGGAGAGGTCTCCGGCTCCTAGGAATCAAGGGGTGTCACTGCACATGATATGGTCAGTGCCTTTGATGTGTCCCCGTCGCTGATGTGGACCAGTGTGGGACATTACTCCCTGGAAATCGCGGACGATGAGGTATACTGTAGGTCAGGAGGCTCCATGCCCATCGCGCATGCACAGAGTCTTGCGAGGAGGTGAAGAGCCACCGGCGAAAAGGATGAAGATCGGCCGGTGTCTCGCGACTTAGATGATTGAAGCTCTGCGCCTTTCCTTAACGGGGTTTGCCACTACATTCATCGTCTTGTTTTTATTGAAGTTAATCATTGACCTGATGTCGAAGGTCATGCCCCAAAGTAAAGAGGAAAGCTCGGTCTCCACACCTGCCACCATTGATCAAGTGACAATTCCCGGCACGCATGATGAAGACGAAGTAACGGCGATCATTGCCGCACTGAGCGCCATGGGTGCCGTGGGTGCAAAACGGGGAGGGCGTATCCGGATTGAAAAGGTATCAGGTTAGCGTAAACGGAAAGCAGTTCGTCGTGGAAGTTGAAGAGCTGGCGGATGATCAACAGGTTTCAGTATCCGCCGCGCCACAGAGTTCGCCATCAGTTTCGCCCGCCGCCGGACAACCGGCTCCGCAAGCAGCGCCCGTCGAGCAGGGTGTCGCTGACGGCGTGGAAGTAAACGCTCCGTTGACAGGTAAAGTGCTTCGCGTCCTTGTCAAGCCGGGTGATGAAGTTAAAACGGGCGATGTACTGTTGACCATCGAAGCACTCAAATTGGAAAATGAAATTGTCTCACCCGTTGCGGGCGTTGTAACCGGGGTTTTTGCTCAAGAAGGAAACGTTGTCGAAACGGGCAAGCTCCTGGTCACGGTCAAGGAAGGCTGACACGAAGTTTGATGGAGGAGCGGGTAAGCTGATGACCAAAGGCCACGTACAGATCACTGAGACTATTTTGCGCGACGCTCACCAGTCCCTGCTCGCGACGCGTATGCGGACCGAGGACATGCTGTGCGTTGCTGAAAAGCTCGATCAGGTGGGCTATTTCTCTTTGGAAGCCTGGGGCGGTGCCACATTTGATACGGCCCTGCGCTATCTTGAGGAATGCCCTTGGGAGAGACTGCGCAGCCTCCGAGTGCGGGTACGCAAGACCCCGTTACAGATGCTTTTGCGCGGCCAAAACCTGCTCGGCTACACCCACTACCCGGACGATGTAGTGGAAGCCTTCGTCAAGTACGCCGTGCAAGACGGCATCCGCGTCATACGCATCTTCGATGCCCTCAATGACGTGCGCAATATGCGCACGGCGATCGCCGCCACTTTGGAGTCCGGAGCTCATGCCCAAGGCACCATATGCTACACGACAAGTCCCGTCCACAACATCGACTACTTCGTGAAAGTGGCCGAAGAACTTGTAGCCGAAGGTGTGAACTCCATTTGCATCAAAGACATGGCGGGTCTTATCGATCCCTATAGTGCCGAGAAATTGGTAAAACAGCTCAAGGCCAATTTCAACGTGCCCATCTCCCTGCACACTCACTACACCAGCGGCATGGGCTCGATGGCCTACCTTAAAGCCATCGAAGCAGGCGTTGACATTGTGGATACCGCCCTGTCCAGCCTGGCCATGGGCAGCTCACAGCCGCCGACCGAACCTCTTGTCGCGGCCCTAAAGGGCACGGAATATGACACGGGCCTTGATCTCAACTTGTTGACGGAGATCAACCGTCACTTCGCGAAGGTTCGCGAACAGGTTCGCGAGCGACACACGGAAGTGAAGCTGTCATTGGGCGTTAACACCGAAATACTGACCTACCAGGTACCCGGAGGCATGCTCTCCAACCTGCGTTCGCAACTCGAACAACAAGGCCTGTCCGACAGACTCCAAGACGTCTTCGAAGAAATACCGCGCGTGCGCGCCGATTTGGGCTATCCGCCGTTGGTCACCCCCATGAGTCAGATCGTCGGTACCCAAGCCGTGCTCAATGTGATAGCCGGTGCGCGCTACGCCATGTGCTCAAAAGAGATTCGCGACTATGTACGCGGTCTGTACGGCCGTTCCCCGGCCCCGATTTCAGACGAGATACGCAAACAAATCATCGGCGATGAAGAGGTCTTCACGGGCCGTCCCGCCGATCTTTTGGAGCCCGGACTGGACAAAGCCCGAGACGCCGTCAAGGAATACGCGCGTCAAGAGCAAGACATACTGAGTTACGTGTTGTTCCCGAACGAAGCCAGGAACTTTTTCGAGAAGCGGGCCGCCAGAGGCTGAGTTGAGCACCTGACATGATCGACCTTCCGCAATCCGGGAAGGTCGATCATGTGCCGGTTCAACGAGCACTTGGGAACACTACATTACGATCCCAGGCCCAGGAGCGAAAACCCTAGCCATCGTATGGCGTGCAGCACCTGAGGGATGTGCAAGGATGTGTCGACACACTCCCGCCATCCCACTCAAATAACATAAAGCGTTCTAAATAATGTATTACCGTCGATAATCCGGCGCCAAAGCGGTAGGTTGTCGCAGGGGGCATGTCGGCGGAATCGCACCGTCCGTGGTGCGTCCCGGGTTTGGAGTGATGGCTTGTGGATAAAAAAAGAGTGGCGATCGCCGTCGCAGTGATCGCCGCAGCGCTGATACTGGCGTCAATCGCCATCAACGTACGGCGATCAGGTTCGAACGAGATAGCTGCGCCGGACTCAAGTGGCGCAGAGAACTCTCCCACAACAGAGGAGGTCGCTTCAGTGAAAGAAGCCGGTACTATCGGGGCCACGATAGAGTCTACCAGAGGCCTGATTGAACTCGAATTGCGAGGAGATCTTATGCCGCTCACCGTGGCCAATTTCGTCAAGCTGGCTGAAAGCGGCTTCTACGATGGGCTCACCTTTCACCGCGTTGAAGACTGGGTGATCCAGGGCGGAGATCCGCTGGGCACCGGCACCGGGGGAC
>JBMNSS010000180.1:0-5220 GCA_050945315.1 Limnochordia bacterium
ACGCACCTGCTAATGATGCCCCACACCCTAAGTTGGCAATGATCTCCTCCGCCGGTGCTTTGATCGGCGCCACATAATCACCTGCCGCAGAGCTCGGAGCCGGATCAGCACCCCGGGGTGCACAGAGATCTGCTCGCAGCCGGGTGCTCAAAGCGCTCAGACCGGTTGAGTCTGCCACGGGTGCCGCGCATGGGCAACCCTCGCAGACCGCCTTGGCCTGGGACGGTCGTTCAAGTCCGGTGCTCAACTCCGCCGGAGTAGACCTGAACGCCTCTAGTTTAGCCATTTGCCGACCACAGGGCAAGAGTCGTGCAGCCTGTTTACCGGGCCCATCTCAAGCCAAAAACAAGACAAATACACTGACATAGGAACCGGCTCTCACCATCGGTGTGAAACGAGTATCGATGTGAGGTCTCCTTGGACGGTGTGCTTCAATAATAAGGGGTGGATTCCTGCCCGTGACGCGGGCCGACGCAGATACTTGGACGGCTTTCGTCAACCCCGGCGGCAGATTCCGGCCTACCGCTTTGTTCTTGCTGCAGCGCCCGACGCCTGCGATAATTAAACCGAGTGTGGTCAGCTCTCTTCGTCACAAAAACAACGAATACTATGTCCGAAGACCGTCCCTCAGGGCATCCGCCGACTGAACTCGGGGAAATATGTGTCGCGCCCCTATGTGGGGCAGACACTAACCCTGATCAACGACATAGTCCCACACGACATTGAGTATGCAGGAGGAGGTGGCCCCATATGCTGAGGATCAACGGGGTCAGCAAAAGCTACGACCGAGGTGCCACATGGGCTGTGAAAGATCTGAAACTTCACGTGCACCGGGGCGAAATCTTCGGCTTTTTAGGCCCCAACGGGGCGGGCAAGACTACCACCTTACGCATGATTGTCGGCCTTCTACCCATCGACGAAGGAGAGATTCTGGTGGAAGGCTTTGACGTGTCCAAGGATCCGATACAGGCCAAGCGCCGGATCGGTTTTTTGCCGGACAGCCCCAACATCTATGATCGCCTGAGTGGTCTGGAATACATCCGCTTCATGGCCGATATCTACGGAGTGCCCGAAAAGCAGCGCATTGAGCGTACCGAGCGTTTCTTGGAAATGTTTGAGATGAGCGAGGCCGCCGGCGATCTGATCAAAAGCTACAGCCACGGCATGCGGCAAAAGATCGCCTTAACCGCAGCCTTAGTGCATCAGCCACCCCTTCTCATTCTGGATGAGCCCATGGTCGGCCTGGACCCGCGTTCGTCGGCTCTTTTCAGAAGAACGATGCGCGAGCACTGTGATGCCGGAGGCACCGTCCTTTTTTCCACGCACGTCTTGGAGGTGGCCGAACGGATCTGCGACCGGGTGGGGATTATCAATAAGGGTGTCCTGATCGCACACGGCAGCATGGATGAGTTGAGAAGAGACCAAGATGCCGATGCCAACCTGGAGGCTCTTTTCTTCCAGCTCACCGAGACGAACATCGACGAGACTCCCTAACGAAAAGAGGCTGACCGAGATGACCGCCTTTCTCGTGCTGTTTCGGACCATGATCAGACACTACTTCGGCCTGTCCGTAATACGAGAGGTTTACATCAAAAGAAAACAGGAGCTGTGGAAACCGGCTCTGGTGCTGTTGGCAATACCTGCAAGCCTGATGCCAATACTCTGGGCTTATGTACGGTTCCTGAACTCGGTCTACTCCGTATCCGCCCAGCTGCAACAGCCCGGCCTCGTGATCGCCCTCGGTCTCGTCACCGCTCAACTGGTCGTTTTGATCTTCGGTCTTTTCTATCTGATCTCCGTTTTCTACTTCAGCACGGATATGGAGCATCTCGTCCCATTGCCCGTCAAGCCGGAGACCATTCTGGCCGCCAAGTTCGGCATGGTACTTGTCGGTGAGTATGTCACGGCCCTGCCCATGGCTGTACCCCCTGTGGTGATCTACGGCCTAAATCAATCAGTCGGCTTTATCTACTGGTTGAAAGCCGCCTTCGTCATCGTCTTGCTTCCGATGCTGCCACTGACACTGGCCTGCATATTGGTGATCGGACTCATGCGCACCACAGGCCTCGCGCGCAATCGGGAGCGCTTCACCGTCATTTTTGGCGTATTGGTTCTCGCGCTGGTGATGGTTATGCAATGGCACCTCGGAAAAGCCGGCGATGATTTCCTGGATCCCACACAGATGCTCACCCATCTGATCGACAACCCCAACAGCCTGATAAATCTCTTGGGCAAGCGCTTCCCCCCCGCCAGGTGGGCTTCTTTGGCTCTGAGCAGTCAGGGAGTCGCATCTTTGACTCATCTGTTGTTTTATCTGGGCGGCACCTTGATAGGCCTCGCTGTGCTGAGGAGATTGGCCCGTATCTTCTTCTATGACAGTCTGTTACACCACACATCCGCGGAAAAACGCCGCCACCGCATCGGTGATCTGTCTCTCCACTTAAAAAGACGCTCACCGTTGGCGGCATTGATGCACAGGGAGTGGCAGATCCTTTCCCGAAACCCCATTTTCGCCATGAATGCAGGGGCCAATGTCTTGTTGCCCCCGATTTTCCTTGCCCTGCCGGTCTTGGCGGGAGGCGAACAGTTTGTTGACCTGCAAGCAGTCTTGAGCAGCCCCCGCTTCGCTCTCTGGAGCACGCTGGCCATAGCCGCCTTTTTCGCGCTGTCCGCCCCTATGTCAGCCATACCGACCAGCGCCGTTTCGCGGGAGGGCCGGCTCTTTTGGATCTCCCGCTCGATGCCCGTAACGCCACAGCAGCAACTGTTGGCCAAGCTGCTGTTCTCTTTGGCCCTACTCTCCGCCAGCTCGACGTTCATGGTGCTGGTTGCGGCCTACCTTTTCAAACTGCCGCTCACTCTCCTTCTCACAGGCTGTGCATTGGGCTTTTTGGGCCTGTTGAGCACCTGCACCATCAGCCTCACCGTCGACGCCATGTGGCCGTTACTCGACTGGGATAATCCCCAACAGGCCATGAAGGGCAATCTCAACGTCTTGGTCGCCATTTTGGCCGTAGCTTTGATCGGCTTTGGCCTGACTCGGCCGATCATGAGCTGGGTGAGACAAGGATGGTCTGATCAGGCGGTCTTGTCTTCAACGGCCGCCATGCTGGCTGTGGTGAGCGCGTTGAGCATACGCCTGCTCTTTTCTGTCGGACCTAAAGCATACACACAACGGCGTCTTTATCAGACAAGATCGGGCCGGCGCGCTCTCAATCCCCGTGCGGCCCTTACTGTCGCTTTGGTTCTGGTCGGTGTCGTCTTTTTGGGGCGTGAGATGTTCATGATGGTCACTTTTGACTACTCCTTTGAAGCCGACCAAGTCCGCTTTGGTCCCATGCGGCTCTCCTACGATGAGATTGTCGAGATTCAGTACCTGGAACGCGTTCCGCCACTGAGCAACCGGGTGGGGACCAGCATCGGTTCGTACAAATCGGGGACCTTCACCGTCGCCGGTATCGGCAGAGGCAAGGTCTTCGCCACCGACTCCACAAAACCGGCACTGCTTTTGCGCACAGAAGATACGTTTTATATCATCACCCCGGAAGACGCCCACGACCGTTTCCTTGAGCTTTCGGCCCGGATCGAATGAAAGAAGGAGCATCCAACCGTCAAGAGAAGACACAAGTAGAAGTGACGGAAGAAAAAGAGAAAGGAGTTCCGCACGACTATGCACGGCAGTCGCCTTTTGTTTTCAGTAATATCAATAATGGTGATCGTTGTCGCCGGCGTGCAAGCCGCCTCCTTAATACCTAACGGCAGCTTCGAAGAACTCGACGACGGCGGTCGGGTTGTGGGATTTAGCACGTGGGTCGGCCAGGGCAACCCCGATTTTGCAGTGGATGCCAGTGTTGCCCACAGCGGTGAACACTCTTTCCGCATCCGCGGTGACGGTGGGGCTCGAGGCAGTCTCAACCACTCCATGTCCGTTCGACCCGGCACCCACCGGATCAGCCTCCGGTACAGGGTCAGCGAAGGCGTCGCTCCGGAAAGCATAGTACTGCGACTCATGGTCTATCATGGTCGTGGAGGGTCCGGTGAAGATGCCAAAGCCGAATGGAACATGTCCGAAGTCGCTCCGGATACAGGTGCCACCGTACGCCTGAGCGGAAAGAACCTCCATATCAATCCCGATCAATCACTCGAACCCGGCAGATGGTACCCCTTAAGCGCCGTCGTCACCATTCCTGACGACGCGGAGCGCATGCAAATCAATATGTTCAACTGGCTGGGCAACGGCACCGTCTGGTTTGACGATATCCATCTTGAGAGCGTCACCTTCGATTGGGTCGAGTATCACGAACAAGCCAGGCGAGAGTTGGATGCTCGCGAGTTGGCAGGCCCTTCCATACTGACCACACTGCAAAAACAGCATCCGCGGCTTCTCATGTCACCCTCGGATGTCCCCCACCTAAAGCAACTGATTGCGGATGACCCGCAGGCCCGGGCATGGTTTGCGGCCTTGAAAACCAGTGCCGCCAACGTCCTGTTTCAACCCCCGTCAGAGTACGAGATCCCTGACGGCAAGCGGCTCTTGGCCACGAGCCGTCGCGTCCTCGATCGCGTGCGTCTGCTCGCCTTTGTCTATCTGATGGAAGAAGATCCCCGCTTCGCTCAGCGGGCCTGGCAGGAGCTCAAAGCCGCGGCTGATTTCAAGGACTGGAACCCCAGTCACTTCCTGGATACCGCGGAGATGACTCATGCTTTCGCCCTCGGATATGACTGGCTCTATGACGTATGGACACAGGAGCAAAAAGACACATTGCGTCAGGCCATCATAGAGAAGGGACTGGTACCCGGCCTCAATGCCTACCGGGGCACAGCCCCCTACGGCAGTTGGGTCAGAGCCACCCACAACTGGAATCTGGTATGCAACGGCGGCCTGGCGATGGGCGCGTTGGCGGTCGCCGATGAGCATCCTGAGCTGGCCGAACGCATCCTGCGTTACGGGATCGAAAGTGCTCCCGCCGCCATCGTCCAATTCGCCCCGGACGGCGCCTGGGATGAAGGTGTCGGTTACTGGCACTACTCGATCCGCTATCTGATCCCCTACATCACCGCTTTGGAGAGCGCTCTCGGGGACAGCTTCGGTCTAGCCGACTTTTCGGGGCTGGAATTTGCCGGAATGTTTCCCGTCTATCTGACCTCCCCTGCCGGCATCACCTTCAATTTCGCCGACGGGGGAACCAGTGTAATCAACTCGCCTGAAATGTACTGGAT
>JBMNSS010000181.1:0-5191 GCA_050945315.1 Limnochordia bacterium
TTGGAGTTGCTCGGTACCGACGAGTGGGTGGGAGGGAACGTGGAATTGACTCCGGGTGAGGGAAGTTTGGATTATTCGCCGGCGGACGGGGCCGTAGTCACCACCAATCCGCCTTCTTTTGTCTGGATACCTATCTCGGGAGCGGCTTCGTACACGCTGGAATACTCCGTGGATCCGAACTTCGCCCCAGATAAGACCACCGTCGTTGAGAATATCGACATCAGCATCTATACGCCGTCGGCGGTCTTTGACGACAACCAGACCTGGTATTGGCGGGTGTTTGCCGTCGACAGCAAAGGGAATGTCTCAGAACCCACGGCAGTGCGGGCCTTTAACGTCGATGCGGCGGCTGCCGTGTTGCCCTTGCCGCCCCTGGAAGAGGTCCGCGCCAAGCTTCCCCAGGGTCATCCCCGTCTGTTTGTGACGGCAGACGCCCTGGATGAATGGCGGGAAAAGAGCCGTTCGGATTTGATGCTGAGGCTGATCTGGAGCAATATCCAAACCAGTGCTTTGAGTGCCCGCTTTACCCCGCTGCCTGATGAACCGCCGCATTGCCGGCCGGGCGGGGTCTGGGACGTCAATCTATGGCGACAGTACAGCATCACCACCAAGGCCATGAACACCACTGAGACGTTGGCTTTCGCCTACATGATGACGGGGGATCCGGAGACCGGAGAAGCGGCGCGCAAATGGATGCTTCATATCGCCTCGTGGGATCCCAAAGGGGCGACCAGTGCCGCGGTAAATGATGAATCTTCCATGCCCATCCTCTACCAGATGAGCAGAGCGTATACATGGGCCTACGATGCGCTGACACCGGAGGATCGCCAAGTGATTCGCGATGTGATGCGCATCAGGGGCAACGAGGCCTATGCCATACTGCGAAACCGGAAGTTTGAAAACAACCCGTACGCCAGTCATGCGGGCCGTTCACTGGGTTTTTTGGGTGAGGCGGCGATCGCCTTCATGGGTGAGATTCCCGAAGCTCAGGAGTGGTTTGACTATGTAGTGCGGGTATTCTACGCCATCTATCCGGCGTGGGGCAAAGACGCCGGCGGATGGGCCGAGGGGCATGCCTACTGGACGAGTTATATGAATCGGGTCTTCTGGTTTGTCGATGCCTTGCGGGTGGCGACGGGCCTGGATCTATACGAGAAACCTTTCTTCAAGAACACAGGAACCTTCAAACTGTACACACAGCCTCCCTACAGCAAGATGGGACCCTTCGGTGATTTTGCCGACCGGGGACCCGTGACCTCCGACGGATCAGTCATGGGACATCTGGCCGCGGTCCACGGAAACGCGTACTACAAGTGGTATGCCCAACGCCTCGGTGCCCTCGCCGAGATGGGTGTGATGGGTTTCATCCGCAATATGCTCTATGACGGTCGGTCGGTTTCCGCCAAAGAGCCGACGGATCTGCCTCCCTCGGCCTATTTCCCCGATATCGGTTGGACGGTCTTCCATCGTCAGCTGGGGGATTCCAACGACGGCATTCAGTTCATGTTCAAGAGCAGTCCCTACGGCTCATACAGTCACAGCTTTGCCGATCAGAATACTTTCACCCTGGAGGCCTACGGCGAACCGCTGGCTATATCGTCGGGTTATCGACCGTGGTACGGCAGCGAACACCACATGAAGTGGACCAAGACTACACAAGCCCACAACGGCCTTTTGATCAACGGTCAGGGTCAACGAGTTCAGTCGCTGTCGGCCAAGGGTGAGATTCTGGGCTTTCTCAGCGGCAAGAGCTTCGATTACACGGCCGGTGACGCCCGTCAAGCCTATGGCAGCACACTTGTCGAGCGCTACGTGCGGCATGCCGTCTATCTGCGTCCCGACCTGTTTGTGCTCTTTGACGATGTGCAAGCCCCCAGGCCCAGTACGTACAGCTGGTTGATGCACGCCTATCAAGAGATGCAGATAGACGCGGAAAAAGGTCATCTCCATCTGGAGTCAGGCAATGCCGTTTTGGATACCTACCTGTGGGCGAGCGAGACGCTTGACTACACTCAGACTGATGAGTTTGCCGTTCCTTTGGATGAGCCCATGAACAAGCCCGTACAGTGGCACTTGAGTGCCACGACACAGGAGCCCGCCACTGAAGCCTTCTTCCTGGCGGTGCTGGCTCCGGCCAAGAAGGGAACGGTCCGTGATCTTCGGGTGACACCGGTCAGCGCAGGAGCAGGAGACGGCGTGCGTCTGCAAGAGGGTTCCACAGACGCTCTGATCCTGTTCCGTCCCGGACCGGCGGGGGAGTTGACCACCGACGAGCTGGCGGCCGACGCCGCAGTGGCGGCGTGGACCCGGCGCGTTGATGGCACGGAAGGCCTGCTTTTGGTGGAAGGGACTCGTTGGCAATCGGAGTCCGGCTTGGCGCTTAAGGCCACGGTGCCGGTCAGTGCCGAGTTGAGCATTGAGAAAGAATCGGTTGTCGGAACGGTGGAGCACCCTGCGCGTCCCGGGTCACAGCCCTATGAGCTGACGCTGCAACTCGGTGAGGGGCAAAGCGTAAAAGACGTGACTTCCTCGCATGAGGTTCTGGACTGGCAGGCGGATAAAGACACGTTGAAACTCACTCTCGCTCCGGGTGAGCATAGACTGACCATTGAGCTGAATTGAGAGTTAAGCCGGATTGGCGTGTAGTGCACAAGCCACCCTCCGAATCCGAGAGGGTGGCTTTCACAAACATTTTTTCGGGGAGTCGTCCAGAAAATGATGCACAGCGATACGCAGTTTCACGAAAAAGCCGTCCTGGTTTTTGAGGGCAGACCTCAGTTTGTCATCGTCACAGCTGACACAACCACTCCGGTGATCAAGGACGCCGTTTTGGAACTCAATTATTGGGTGAAGCGCATCACCGGGGTCGAGTTGGACGTCGTCACGGTTTCGGAGTGGGACGGCAAGACTCCGTATGTCGCCCTCGGCCGAAGCGCTTTGACCGAGCGGAACCATTGGGATGACGGCGAATTCAGACAGGAAGAGGCCAGGGTCTTCATCGCCACTGACAGGCTGGGTCTTGTGGGCAATGACGCGGCACCCTACAAAGGCGTGACCTGGTGGGGAACCTATTACGCCGTTTTAGAGCTGGTGCAAAAAGGCTTTGGCGTTCGTTGGATATGGCCCGGGCCCACCGGAGAGGTCTTCACACCCCGGCAGACTCTGGAGGTTTCTGTGGGGGCCTGGTCATGGGCTCCTTGTCTGCCTCTTGTTCGCATGCTGCGCAACAGTCGCCACAGCAAGTCTTTGGCGGATCGGGCGCAGAAGCTTTTTGGGTACCTGAATCTTGAGCCCGATGCGTACCGGAACATGCTTCAGTTGGAAGAGGATCAAAAGATCTGGCTCAAACGTCAACGCATGAACCAGTGTTCCAATACTCGTTTTGGGCACTCATTTACCAACTGGTGGGATCTGTACGGTGAAGAGCATCCGGATTGGTTTGCCAAACCGCCCGAAGGGGTCACTCAGCACGGCGGGCGGGGCGTGAAACTGAATCTATCCAATCCGGAGGTTCACGACAAGATCGTGTCTGATTGGTATCAGGCGTGGCAGGCGGCACCCGAAGACAACAAGATCTTGACGATAGGGCCCAACGACAGCCGGGGCTTTGACACCCGACCTGAGACCAGGGCCTGGGACGCACCGGAGTTGGCCCGCTTCTCCGATAAGGAGATCTACAACGGCAGTGAACCTGTCTTGAGCGATCGCTACGTCAAGTTCTGGAATATCATCGCCCGGCGCGTGGGGGCCATTGACCCCAATGCCCGGCTGACTACCTATGCATACAGGAACTACAGGACGCCTCCGCTGGGCTCTGAGCGACTTGAGGAGAACATTATCATCGGCTATGTCGGCGGTGAGGGTTATTATCCCGATGAACCCCACATCACCGAGGAATGGCGGGGCTGGGCCGAGCGGGGGGCTAAGCTGATCTGGCGCCCCAATCTGTTGCATGCCGGGCACGGTGTGCCGTATCTGTTCTCCCGGGCTCTGTATGACGACTTCCGCTTCCTCTTGGAGCACGGGATGCAGGGATCCGATTTCGACAGTCTTACCGGGAATTGGGCGGGACAAGGTCTGGTTTACTATGTCTTGGCCGAGCAACACTCGCGCCCTGAAGCCGGCTACGAAGAGCTGGTCAAAGAGTACTACGAGGCCTTTGGCCCGGCGGCCGGGGCCATCCGGGCCTACATGGAGTTTTTTGAGGAAAGAACGAGTGCCATGCCGGAGATCATGCGGGCTCAGAAGCTGTCGCCTCGAGAAACCTGGGGTGGCTGGTGGATTGCACACATACGCCTGGTATCGCTTTTTCTCACTCCGGAGGTCTTGGCAGAGGGGGAGGCTCTTTTGACTCAGGCGGAGGAGGCCGTTGCCGAGGCCGATCCTGTCTACCGGGAGCGGGTGGAGCTTATCCGAATCGGTTTCGAGCACGGAAAGCTGATGGCGGAGGCCTTTTCGCAGCTGCGACTGGCCGAGCCGCAGGTTCAGATCGACTACGGCCGAGCCAAAAAGGTTCTGCAGCCGCTGTGGGATTACCGTCTGGCTGTAGCCACAAATCCCTTGGTACCCGTGGTGCGCTACTTGGTGTCCGAAGAAGAACGCTTAGGCATATGGACCGCCTTTCGGATCACCGAGTCGGACTCTTCCGGTCCTCCCGTGATCCCGGAAAGAGTCATCACGCGTGCTTTGGATCAAGGCTGGGTGTTCACCGTTGATCCGGGCAATGAAGGGGTAAAAAAGCTATGGTTTGATCCGGCTTTCGGCAGCTCGGGATGGCGACCGATCGCCGTGCAAAAGCCGTGGCGACAAGCCTTGCCCGATGTGGCGGAGAGCAACATCGGCTGGTACCGACTGGCCCTTGATATCCCCGATCACGAGGACACGGGAAGCCGAATGTTTCTTGTTTTCGGTTCAGTGGATGCGGAAGTCAGTCTGTGGATCAACGGACAGTTGGTTTATGAGCGCGGTTACCCTCATCAGGGCAACTATGACTCCTGGAGCGAGTCATTTTGGATAGAGGCCACGGATACCCTGCAAGACGGAGCGCGCAATGAACTTGTCTTGCGGGTGGAAAGCGAAAGCCGCAACGGCGGAATCACGGGGCGGGTCGAGCTGCTCATCCAGCATTAGCCCCGTAAACGTCAAACCGAGCACACATAGATTCGGCGGCTCGGCTTGTTATAGTGGTAAC
>JBMNSS010000182.1:0-5169 GCA_050945315.1 Limnochordia bacterium
CATGATTCCTCTTTCCAGCCGACCAGTTCGTATGTGGATATAGGCACACGATCCGCCGCAGTGCAGGCCATGGCCGCCAGCAAACGGGCACGCGATGTTGTCATGAGCGTTGACTCCTTCCCCCAGGATTACCTTTCGAAGCCGAGATTCGGGCCGAAGGATTTGATTCCTGCTGTCATGAATCTGTTGACCTTGACGTAACGTAATGATCTATGCTGAGACGCGGAGGCTTCCGAGCATGAAGTACACCGTCAAGCAGTTGGCTGAACTTGCCGGCGTCAGCCCCCGAACACTGCGGTATTATCATTCGATCGGACTTCTGGAGCCCGACGGTTACAGCGACGGCGGCTACAGGCTGTACGGCGAAAGAGCTTTGCGCAGACTACAACAGATTCTGTTCTTCAAAGAGCTCGATTTTCAGCTTAGCGATATCGCCCGCATCCTGGATGATGCCGCGTTCGACGTGGCCCGGGCCCTGCGAGAGCACAGGAAATTGCTCGTAGAGCGAGCCGAAAGAACTCAACAGCTCATCCGGACCGTAGACAAGACATTACTCAGCCTTGAAGGAGGCATTTCAATGGCAGACCGAGATTATTTCAAAGGATTCCAGCCGGAAGACTATCGTCAGGAGGCAGTCAGACGCTACGGCGAGAAGGCCGTGGAAGAATCTGAACAACGGCTTGGCCGGCTATCCAAAGAGCAGCAGCAAGCCCTCTTTGCAGAATTCGAAGAGATCGTGCGCGCTATGATGGCCAAGATGGACGGCGATCCCGCGGCTCCCGAAGTCCAGAAGCTGGTGGCCCGTCTGCATCGATGGCTCAACAATTACTACGACTGTGACCTGGAGCGCCTACTGGGTGTCATCCGCACCTACGGAGAAGACCCTGACTTCCGAGCCATGTTCGCTAAGCAATATCATCCGGATGTCCCGGATTTCATGCTTCGGGCGGCAGAGATCTATCGACAGAATCAATCATAATCACTCCCCGGCCCATTTGCCGATGGCAATATAGAAGGAAGTTGCGCAACTACCACGTAGTACCTCAAAGCAGGTGTCTGTTTTTCAAGTTACCATTCCAAAGGAGTGTCAGCAATGGCTGATCTGATGGCTGGTGCAGCCACTATGGATATCACACCGCTACTGGGCGCGTCAATTGCAGGGCTTTTTCATGACCGCAAGGCCGAGGACGTGAGCGATCCGCTGCATGCCAAAGCAGTGGTTCTCGATAACGGTGAATGTCGTCTGGCCATGGTCATTCTCGATCTGATCGGCATTTCCGGTGAATATGTCAAAGTCATTCGTGAGCTGGTCACGGAAAGCACGGGTATTCCCGGAGAAAACGTACTGATCGCTTGCACGCACACCCACACGGGCCCGACCATTCAGGATATCTACGACTGTAAGCACGATGAAGAGTATGTGCAGTGGATGATTAGGCGCGTTGCCGATACAGTGACCATGGCCAATCGCCGCCTGCAACCCGCTCGCATTGGCTGGGGCGAAGGTGAATTGCCTGAGCCGCTGTTTTGCCGCCGCTTCCGCATGCGCGACGGCAGCGTAAAGATGAATCCCGGGCGCGGTAATCCCAATGCCTTGACTCCCACCAGTCCTATTGATCCGGTTGTCGGCGTGCTGTACATCGAAGACGCCAACGGGAAGCCCTTGGCCGTCATCGCCCGCTACAGCCTGCACTACGTAGGGACGGACAACGGTAACGCCATCTCGGCGGACTACTTCGCCCATTTTGCCGACATCATGGGTCAGGCTCTGGGTGCCGACTGCACAACCCTCCTCTTCAACGGCACGTCAGGTCAGATCAATAACGTCGATGTTAAAGGCAGCGCACCTCAGGATTCGGGGCATAAGCAGGCGCGCAAGGTCGCTACCGCCCTGGCCGGCGAAGTCTTGAAGGTGATCGGCAACATGCGCCTCGTCGACTCCTGCGTTTTGGCTTCAGCATCGGAACAGATCATGCTGCCTCGCGTGAAGATCACCGATGAAGATCTTAGAGCCGCCGAGCATATTCTTGAACACGGCGAGGCCCCCAACGATAAGCCGTTCAGCTGGCTCGTCGGTCCGATAACAGGGCCTATGCTTAAGATCAGTGCGGAGGATACCCCTGTGCTCGCAGCCATGCCGCCCGAGTTGCCCAGCGAGACACAGGTGTTGCGGATCGGTGACTCGGCATGGGTAAGTCTACCGGGTGAAATATTCACGGAGATCGGCATTGCCATCAAAGATGGTTCGCCCACGCCGTATACCTTCCCGGTCGAATTGGCCAATGACAACCGCGGCTATATTCCGACCGATCACGCCCTGCTTCATGAAGGCGGATATGAAACATACGCCAGCCGCTGGTCGCCTCTCGGACCGGGCTCCGAGGGAGTGTTGCGAGACACGGCACTGAGATTGCTCAAGCAGCTTTTCGAGGCCTAAGATCGAGAAGAGCACCCTCGTACAGGAGTGATGATCATGGCAGCCTCGTTGCCCGTACTGTTTCCCCAGCCCCATGACATCGAATTAGGTGCGGGCCACCTGTTGTTGGCACAAGGTGAGACTGTGCTCTGCAGCATCGTCATACCGAGTGATGCATCAGACACGGAGCGCGTTGCCGCTGACGTTGTCCGCTCGGCCATCGGTGCTCACTGCGGACTGTGGCCCTGCGTCGTCTCGGATCAACCTCTGCCGGGAACGGTACCCATCCGGATCGGAGAGAGCGCTCGCCCCTCCCTCGAAGAGGTACCCGCACCGACTGATACCACGGGCGAGGGTTACATACTTCAGGTAACCGCCGACGGTGTCGCCGTGCGCGGCCTCGGCAGTGCAGGCACCCTCTACGGCAGCCAGACTCTGGCGCAGTTGTTGACTCTTGACGGTGCTGAACTGACGTTGCCGGTGATCACCGTCCGCGACTGGCCGCAGTATCGCTATCGTGGTCTGTATGTGGAGTCTAAGTGGGGCCCCGATCGAATGACACTCTCCGATTGGCAAGATCTGATTGATCACATGGCTTCGCTTAAGATGAACTTCCTGGGTGTGGGGGTCTATGGATGCTGGAACATCCAGTATGACAAAAAACCCACCGAATTTATGATTATTCCGCTCAGGAAGCACCCTGATTTGAAAACACCCAAGACCATCTCCTACTACTCCGGTCGCGAAGACTCCTGGAAGACGGTCTCGTATCTGCCCACGATGTTCGAAGAAGACTTCTTCGGAGAGATCGTGGCCTACGGAAAGCGGCGCAATGTGATCGTGCGCCCGCACTTCAACAGCTTGGGTCACAATACTCTCCTTCCGCGCCTGTATCCGGAGATTTCCGCCCGCGATAAACAGGGATGGCCTACAGGCTACGGCTTCTGCCTGAGCAATCCGGCCACCTTGGAGACCATGGGTCAAATCGTGACGGAAATTGCAGATCGCTACCTATTGCCACACGGTGTCACTCACTTCCATGTCGGCCTTGACGAGGTCGGAAGCATGGCCGGCCTCTACTCACACCATCCGCACCGCAACGTCAGCCCGTGGTGTGAATGTGAGCACTGCCGCGAAAAAGAGCGCCACGTTCTGTTTACCGAGTACGTGTTGGAACTGCTCACCGTCTTGAAGGCGGCGGGCATGCGCCACATCACGCTTTGGCATGATCAGCTCGAAAAAATGGGTGTGCTGAACGAGGATTTCGTACGGCAGTTGGAGCTGCGTGACCTCAAAGATAACGTGATCCTCAACTGGTGGACATACGGAGTAAAACCCTTTGAGACCATCCGTCCGGAGCTGGGGCTGCGACGCTTCGTGACACCGATGACGGGTTACTACTTCTGGTCCCCGTACCGCAGCAACTTGATCAACATAGAGAGTCTGAGTCGGGTGGGAGATGCACAGGGCGCCGAAGGCTTAGAAGCCTACTGCACGCATGACGAAGCCTTTGACAACCACCAACGCCTGTTGGCGGATTGCGGTTGGAACATGAGTGCAGTCAAAGATGTCGCCACCTGGCAAGAGAAGTATGCTCGCTATGTCTTTGGTGATGCTTGGGAATCCGGACTGCAGGCGCTGCAAGCCTTTGACAAGATAAGCAGCCCCGGCAGTCATATGGAGCTGTTGCAGCAACTCGCGCCGTATCGCTACACGTATGTCTCGGCCGTCAGGGAGTATCCCCGCGGCTATCCGCGGGAGGCTCTGGGCAAGCTGATTGCCGACTCCTCAGCGGCGGACAGGTTATCTGCCACCGCAAGAGCCGCCTCAGAATCCAGATCCAAACTGGAAGAGCTGTTGCATGCAGGCATTCCCCGCTATAACCTGGCCGTGCAGCTGGCGGCAGAGGCTTGGAGATCGGAAGGCCTGGCGCGCATCTTCGAACACTTGCTCAACATGCACAACAGCTACTGCAGGGCTCGAAAGGCACGCTCTGCTGGGGAGAACGAAGAGGCCACGGCAGCCCTCTACCATGCCCGCGGCCAAGTGATCCGGGCTCTGCAGCTGCAAGAACGGGTCGCCGTAGTGCTTGAGGAGACCAAAGCCGACTATCTGCTACCCCAGACCATGCGCGAGTGGAGTACCATAAGACCCTTCTTGATCTCGACTCTGGATTTCCTGGGCAAACAGCTTGACAGCACGGCTGACACGGAATTGCCGGCACCCGCGTGGACTGATGAATCAACTAAGACCAACTAAGACCGAGACTGACGCTGCCCCGGGGGTAGCGTCAGTCTTCTTCCTACGGACCTTTCTTTGAGACCACAATGCGAACAGTCTGACCGCCAGGTCCCATCCCCTTTCGATGGACTATACCGACTGAGTGCTCCTGAAGGCGTTCCCCATCACGATAGACAGCCTGTTGAGCACTTGACTTGAGCTGCTTCCTCAACCGTCCTTGGTTTGCGGGAGCAGCTCATGGGTGGCGCTAGCTACCAGCTCAACCCGACTCAGCTCGTGGCTATTGAAAAAAGGCACGAGCTACGTTACCCGCGAAGGCTACCTGCGAGGCAGCGACCACTAGGAGCCTGTCTGAGTAACACGGTCGAAAGCACCAGGACTTGGGCTGATAACGGCCAATTGATGAAGCATGAGTACTAAACGCTATCGCCCTTACCAACCAAAACAAACGCTTCTGTTTCCGCCTTCGCTTGACGATTGGTTGCCGGAGGATCATCCGGCCCGCTTCGTGA
>JBMNSS010000183.1:0-5104 GCA_050945315.1 Limnochordia bacterium
GGCAGACATGAACGCACATCCCCTCTGCGATGATGTTGACGACAAATATGGTCTAATCATGAATTCCAATTGCTCCGTATGAAATCCTTCTTCTAATCTACGAAATGTTTGTTTTATGTCTGGATCAGCACTCGATGTCTCCAACTGAGATGAGATGCCGGTCGAACAGACGAAAAACGAGTTCCGAAGAACCCGTTTTTCGTCCTGCAACGCATAGAGAAGAGGCTAGGTCTCTGCGCTCTGTCAATAAGTGTTATTCGCCTTTCTTTCTGAGAATCTTGCGCACGCTGTCACAGGAGAGAAAGAAGCGATCGGCCAGGGCATCGATGTCTTCACCGGCGGCATAGCATCGGCGTATCTCCTCATTGCGCTCGGCCAATTGTCGGCGAGTGCCGCTTTTTTCACCCCATCGTGCCGGTTGACCCTTAATGGGGACGTAGATGTGCACACCCTGCACATACTCCTGCAGCCGCTCAAGTAACTCGGGCGGCAGCACCTCCGCTGCATTGCGATAGATCTTCAACTGAATCCCTCCGACGAGACGGATTATCCTCCCCGACAATCAAGATCATCGCCTACACCTCCTCGGGCGAATATCGCAGCTTCACCTCAATAATTCATAGGAATCCCGAAGCTTCCTTCCCTTTTTCTCTCTTCAGCCCCGCCTCCCATAGCTGTATGAGCAGATGGTTGGCCTGATCTACCACCAGCGACTCGCTCCGTTCACTCATCCGAGTGACCGAGGCTTCATAGCCACCCTCCCAAAAAGCCGTGCGCGTCGGCAAATATCCCGTGAGCTGATTGGCCATCGACAAGACCAGAGTCTTGGGAAACGGTGAACGCTGTTGGAGCATCAAACCGGTCTCCACAAAGATCTCGCCCGGCAGAGCCACAACGCCCAGATCACCGAGATGGAGGGTCGTGATCTCAAAAGGTATTCTGGAATCGTCTGCGGCCGGGAGATCCAAGCATTCGTGGACGACATTCAAACAGACGGGACTCAATCGGGCCGTCTCTGCCGCCTGGCAGACGGCACCGGCCAGATAACGCCCCAGGCGCGCTCTTTGTCCCTCACCGCGCTGCAAAGGCACCACGTTGCCGGCCGTACCCAAAGCGAAAACACACGGAACCTGATACACGGCTTCTACCGCCTGGCGCAAAGCCCCCGGGTAATCGGCTGAGATCCCGTAGAAGTTGCCGCCGCCCACGACGGGATGAATGCCCACTGAGGCCATCAAAAGAACCGGCTCTCCCTGAGTGTCATCAAATCGCAACACAGTCAGTTTCGGATCGACCGGACGAAACTCCAGATCCGCCTCAGGGAGCGGAAGACGATAGACCGTGCAACAAGTGCCGTCGGGACGTCTCAGACGTCGGTTAAACATCATCTCTCCGACGTCGGCCGTACCGACACGCAAGAATGATCTCCGGGTCTTTTGCGCCGCCGCCACGGCAGCTTCCTCCATCGCGCGGACCGCCTCTTGTACCCAGACCTCATGTTCTTTTCCTGCCATCTCGCGAGCGCGCACGGCCGGTCCGAAGTGGGTGTGGGTCCCGAACAGGACGACGTTTTCGGCGGGCATCGATAACTGCTCTCCCACCCCGGTACGCAGACGGTGCCCCCAGCTCTCATCAATCCCCACCAGGTCGGCAACAAGCAAAACAGCGCGTGCCTTGCCCTGTTCCAGGAAGATGGCACGCGCCGTCAACGGATCTTCCACCGTCTCAAAGGGGCGCTTTCCCCTCGAAGCATATCCGGCCATGGGCAGCGCCACCTCAGGGGTGATCGTCACCTGAGCGTATCCTACATTCAGAGCATAGGCGTCTTCGGACATCTGTCCTACCCTCCCAATACAGTGAAGTTGTTGCGGCTTGCGAGTGTTTCAACGATACCCAAGAGATCTATAGCACACAAGAAGACGCCCCAAGCAAAAAGCCGGAGCGTCTTTGCCACCCAATCACACCTCTAGTATATGCTGGCCGCGATATAGATCAGTTGCTTGATCCCCGGATAGATCGACTCGATCTCAGCCCACTCATCCAGTGAATGGCCGCCTCCCGCTCTTGTGACACCGATGGCCACCGAGTAGATGCCCTTGCCGATGGCGGCGTTGGAATCACACGAACCCATATCGCTCAGTCTGGCCTCGACATCCACGCTGGCCAGAGCGGCAACCGCAGTCTGTGTCAACTTGTGCTCCCGGGCTCCGGGAAGTTGTCCGCCGGGAATATCGGTCTCTAACTCAAAGCGAACCGTGGCTTCCGTTTCCTGCGCCACCTCTTTGCTGATCTGTCGCACCTGCTCGCCGATTCGATTGAGAATATCGCCGTCCATGGAACGCATATCGACCGTAAACCAGGCCTCAGCGGCGATGGCGTTGACCACGGTACCGCCGCCCAACATGCCTACATTCATCACAGTGCGAGGCTCAGCCGGTATCTCAATCTCGTTGTACAGACGATCAACGGCCCTGGCCAGACTCTTGGCCGCGCTCGGCCGGCCGCGGCTGCTGAGCGAATGACCTTGAGGGGTGTTGAAGATCACTTTGAGCCACTGAATGCCCAACGCGCCATAGGAGACTCCTCCGAGACCACCGTCGACGGCGACCACCATGTCGATGGGTTTGTCATAGGTCTCCAGAAAATGCTTCATACCGTTGAGTCCGATCTCTTCCTGGGAAGTGGCCAAAAAGACTATGTTCACTTTAGGCGTCACATTGCCGACTCGGAGAGCCTTGACGGTATGAAGCAAAGCGATTACGGAAGGCGTGTTATCTCCGGCTCCGGGCACATGCATAATGCCATCCTCAATGACCGGATCAAGTACGGTATCCATGGGAAAGACGGTGTCCATATGCGCCGCAAAGACCAGCGTCGGGGCGGTCTCACTGACCCGAAGCGTTCCGGCTACGTTCAGGAGGTCATCGATGTAGACGTCTTCCAGCCCGACTTCCAGCATTCTCTGCTTGATCCACTCCGCCCGACGTTCCTCTTGCCTCGAGGGGGCCGGAATCTGTACCAACTCCAACCAATCGGCGACTATCTGATCTTTGTTCTCATCTACGTAATCATAGGCTTTCTGCAAGTCTCCCTCGGCGGCCGATGCCCCCAAGGCAAACAGCAACACCGCCAGACCACCGATCAGTGCCGTCCATGTCCACGAGCGAATACTCATACTCACTTACACACCTCCGTTTCAGGATGCCATGAGCTTATACCACAGGGCGATGAATAAACAAGGGGTCTTTAGACCTAGAGGTATTTTTTGGAATCACAGCAGAACCTCGTCAAGATCGCCGTCAAAACCACAATCCGCAAGCAACTGCAGATGCTGCGCAAACTCCCCCACCTCATACTGAGCATGGGCGTCACTGCCTAACGAGATCTTCACTCCCGCATCGATGCAAAGTCGGAAAAAGTCGGGATCCGGAGAGTTGGTATGGAAATTAAGTTCAGCCGCCACCCCATGCTCTTTCAACATCCGCACCATGGGTTCATACAAAGAAGTGGGTGTTTCCACACCGCTGCGGCGGAAGATCCGGAACGGATGGGCGAGCACATGCACCCCGCTGGGCATCAGCTTTTTCAAGGCCCCCATATATTCATCGGCTAAGCGCTCGACATCTGTCGGCTTGCGCAGCGAGGCGGGGAGAAAATGCACGGCCCCGACCAGCAGCTGCGAACGCCGGCGGTCTTCTTCCAGTAGCACCGGCCTGCCATGGAAGTCATAGTCCACCTCGAGCCCGGCCTGAACGGAATCACTCAGGAAGCGCTCCACACTCTGCCAGTATTGGGGCATGCGTCCCGGAAGTCCAGGATAACTATGGGAGAAGCCCTGGCGCCACGCCGGGTCCTTCCCATAGTACAAGTGGCTGGAATGCTCGGCAAAGACCAATCCGGCCAATCCAAAAAGATCAGCCAGCTCTACCGAGACCTCCATGTCCATGTCTTCTCCGCAGTAGGCATACTGGCTGTGAACGTGTCGGTCTATCAGCCCCAGATGAGCCGGCATCTTGAGCGTGTGATTGGTCGCCGAGATACCGTTGTCATCGAGGGCTACTACAGAAAACTCAAACGGATCTTCGCACAGAGCTTTGACCGCCAAATATGAGCTGCGGTTATGATGCACCAACTCCGTCCCGCGGTGATAGTGCCCGCCGATCGACAGCGAGATTGCGTTTTCATCCATGATCTCAATGATCTCATCGATGTTGGTATATCCGTACGGGCACTTGGTCAGACCCGGTGGGAAGACAGGCACATGCTGCAAACAGACGATGTGTCCGTCATGGCCCTCACGTGCGTTTCGCATCCGCTGAAGATCCTCGGCAAGCCGTCGGGCATTGTAGCCCGGCTCTTCGGGATCCAAGAAAGTCAAGAATCTCACCGGCCCGATGTCGACAATCGGTGCGGGCCTGTCCATCACTTCGTAAAAGGCATCGGGTTCCGGATCATGGTTGCCGGGAATGGCGATCACCGGACACTCGGCCTTGTCCAAGATGCGTTTCAGAGTCTCCAACCGTTCCCTGGCATCGGAGGCTTGGGGCACATCCAGGCAATCGCCCAAAAGCAGGAGCACATCCGGCTTGATGATGTGATTCAGACGATGGATCACCCGAGCCAAAAAAATGTGCGCGTACTCTCCCCGGCGGACTGGCAAGGGGCAACCCGAGGAGTAATGCAAGTCCGTGACCACGGCTATCTTGAACGCCAACAAAGACACCTTCCTCTTGTTTTCTGTCCGGCACTGTGAATGGTGCGACCCCGCCGAATGGCACCTCCGTACATCCGGAGCCGGCCTATCGGGGGTACTGTTCAAACATGCCGCGTTGTGTGATCAGGGGCGCTATGAAACGCCCCGCGTATACGTCAGGTGTTGCATACCTTGCAGTGAGAAGCTCATCACGCGTTTGACTGCTCGAGGAACTCGTCGCCGCACGTGATGACCTTCGCAGGCCGGACAGGCCAGCGAAGGTAGATCAACTCAATCACTCAGTCTTTTCTATGACTGTGCTTCCGCCCGCTTCTCGGCATCTTCGGCATAACGTGTTAACCACGTCTTCCACTGCACCGAATCACATACTTCGTGCAACTCGTCCTCGTG
>JBMNSS010000184.1:0-5054 GCA_050945315.1 Limnochordia bacterium
GTCGGAACGCAACACGACGTTTGTCTGAGCATGAAGCGGATAGACAAGCAAGCTTGCCCCGCGGCCGTAGTAGGCGCCCACAATGATGTCCTTGGGAGAGGTCTCCTTAGCGATGCGGCCCATCTCCAACAAGAAATTGGCCAGCTCCTCATTCAAATAGATTAAGAAGTCGACCTCCTTGCGGTTTCTTACCGGATCCAAGAACGTCCCAGGGTATTTCTCGTTTTTGATCGGCGGTCGCACGTTGTCAAAGGTGAGAGTCGGGTCATTCCAGGCCTGACGCAACTCCTCCTCAGTGGAGTAGCGCTGCTGTATCCAACGACGGAAAAGAGGCAGCGAACCGGGAGCGTTTCCGTCTTGTATCGTTCGTTGCCCGCGCGAGACTTGCCAGTAGAACTGTCCGTCTTCTCCGCCCGTGAAGAAGTAACCAATGACCGCTTTCCCGTAAGGCTGGGAACTGATGTGCCTGACGTAGGTCTCGACCAAATGATACACTTGCTGCCTGTACTCATCGGACCAGTAATCCGGGGGAGCGTAACGGTCATGACGCGACGTGGTGTATTCCCCCGCGCTGTTTTGAGCCGCATCTTCAGGGAATTCGCCATGCCACTCAGGATAGGGCAACACGTTGATATTGACGATGAAGTACCCTTCGGGATCCCGTATGATCGCATCCCAGAGGATGCTGTCCACCAGCTCCAAGTTGTACTGCTTGTGACCATGCCAATGACGTCGCGACTCGTTAAACAAAGATACGATGTGGACATTCAGATTATGATCGCCGAACTCCTTGAAGTAACTGCGGGCCGGATTGGATACATCGCCCATGTGGATTTGAGGCACGGCGGGCTTGCCGTCGACGTAGAGCTTGGGTATGCCGTTCTCAGTGCGCACGACGGCAGAGGAATCGGGCCGCTCGTCCAGCCTGCGCCGCCCTGTTACCATCCACTCCCTCAACTCAGATATCCTCGTCGGCACCTCACTGGCCGGCTGCATCCAAAAACGAGCGCCTTCCCCGGGCGGCGCCAGATACAAATCCGCCAAGTACACGGTCACCGCAGGGCCCTCCAAGGTAAACACCAAACGGACAAAGCCAGCCTGAGCTGACACCGTGAAAGCACGCGTCTTGCGGCGCCAATCATCGGGCGGCGAGTTGAACATGCTGCGATGACCCAACAGCCCCGAGTACGACGGTCGCCAGGCAGGGACATCCCGACTCTCCGGCTGATTGGGATTGGTAATCGTCACCAGCGAAAACTCGGCCATGTTTCCAAACGATGCATTCTGAGTACTGTAAAGACCGGTGAACTGATAGGTAGCCCCTGCACGCACCGGCAGCCGGTCGGAGATCAGACGCAACACGTCGCCGCCGCGCTTTTCGATCTTCAAGACGGGTCCCGCCTCGGTCTGTATGACCTCAGCACTGCCGTCTCCTTCCAGAGTCCATCCCGCGAGACCCTGTTCGAAGTCGCCGTTGGACAACATATTGGGATTGAGGATCTTGGGTACCACTTCGCCGCGCGTTGCTCGCAACTCCGCGGCCGAAATGAGACCCGACAACAGCAAGGAAATGATCAGCGAAACCGTAAAGCATACTAACGACACTCTTATACGCATAGACAGCCTCCTAAGACAATAAGCCACCTATATAAAGAACCGCCGGTGGCGACTTTAAAAATTTCCCCACATCCCGTTTATTTCCTCTTGAGACTTCATCAGACTCACAAGTGATCGGAAAGAGCATAGAAGCGCCGCGGCCGGAATCCGGTTTCCGACCACGGCGCTTCCTTGTCATCGATCACACGTCTTTCAAGGCGACGGTATCAGCGCCATCCTCTGATATCCAGGCGTTCAAACTGCGGCCAATCAGGCCCACTGCCCGATTTTGCGGTGATCCGCAACTTGACATCGCCCCGGGCATACTTCTCACAGGGAGTGACAATGCCCTTGGCGCATCCGCCGGGCGCCCCCTGCTCCCATACGATCTCCCAAGGTATCGTCTCATACGCTCCGTCGGCAGAGACAACACCGATCTCGAGCGCGTCCTCGATGCTTTCCATCGCCGCTGGAGGCGCGTACAGAGTCAGCGTGAATTCAAACAGGCCGGGCGTATCATACAATAGATACTCCTCATCCGAACCCTTGCGCTGCAGACGGTCAACCTCATCGACTACGATGTGTTCCCAACCCGCTGATTCGACCTCAGTCGGCCGAGAGTAGAGTTCGCCGAACCAGGTATTGGCGACCGGTTCCCGGAATGTGTCGAGAATGGTCCAACTGGACACGGCCACCGGTATGGTCACCGACACGTCCTCACGCCCGGGATCGCCGAGCGTGAACGTGTAACGCCGCGGGACCACGGTGGGAGCCACGTTGATGGCAATCGGACAAGTGAGCGAGTCTTGACCTGGCTCAAGTCTGTACGGCACACGCTCGGGCGAGATGCTGATGCCCTCAGGCATCTCTATGGCCTCGAGCACGCCTTCTATCGCTTCGGTCGCCACCGATCTGGCCAGCGTAAGCGTCGTCTCGACTGAGCCCTCGCGTCCGACCATGAGCGACCGATTCTCCGGGGATATGATCTCCAGCGGAACATACTTGCCGTAGAGTCGCTCAAATATGGCGAGCGCTTCCGGCATCCAGGACATGCTCCGCGGATTGGCCTTGAAGTCAAAATCATTCTTGACGATGGGCCAGTCAGATCGACGATCATGAAGGGCCAGTCCATAGGCCAGCAACGATGCGATCTGATCGGTGCTGTTCGGACTATTCCAACCGGGAGCCTGCTTATAGATGTATTGCTTCGGAGCCACACGCATCTCCCGGGTCAGCCATTCGTAGAAGCGTGCCGTGGCCAACGCGGCCCGAGGATCTCCCGTCTCTACGTAAAGCCGGGCCATACCTCTGGCCAAAATGCCCGACATGAAAGCCTGTCCGCCTTCATAGCTCGGACGGCCGTCCACCGGAACTGAATAGACACCCCGGATCGGATCCTGCCGCAGATACACGTCGTCTGCCACCACCTGAGCCGCCCGCAGGTACTTCTCATCGCTTGTCGCCCGATAGGAGCCCATGAGGGCCACCATCGTCCAGCCCGGACCTCTTTCGACACCGCCGCGATACCAACGATCCCTTTCTACCTCGGCGACGTACCAATCGGCAGCGCCCCGGGCCGCTTCGTAAGTCAACTCATCACCAGTGAGCAGATAATGGAGCCATAGGCCTTCGGCCCAGGCATGGTGTACTGCCACCCCGCCCAGATTGTGATCCGGGTACCATCCGTCAGCCACGACGTGCTTGGTATTGTGAGAACGGGGAGCACCCATGATGAGCGGATTGGTCGAGTGGTGAATCACATCGACATCCCGATAGTGCCGGGCCGCTTGGTCTCCGATCTGCCAGAAACGCACGTCGCCCGAGCGCAGATACTGCATAAGAAAGCCGTAATGGTGATCATATTCCTGGTTGCTCCAGAAGATGTAGCTTGGCCCCCATCCCCAACTGAAAGTGGTGTCCCCGAAGTTTTGCATTCCGTATTCGCCGCGGCTTTCGCGTTGGCGAAGGTAGGCGGTGTACGCCTCCTCCACGGATGCCTCGTAGTTGGCTTTGAAAGGCGGATACTCATCTGTGGACGACGGAGCCATAATGCCCAGGGCACCGGTGCCGGCAAGGTAGTCGGGATCAAAGCCGAGCACATGAGGCTGCTCAAGCAACGCGGCCGCCGTGTGAGCCTGCTGATCCGTCTCCAGCCATCCCAAAGCCAGCTCGTGCGTCTTTTGGAAGCCGTCGGCGACCTCGAGAATCAGGTCAGACTCCTCGGCCCACAGACCGAACTCAACTCCCGTCCGGTTGAGCGAAAGCGATTTGGGATGCTGTTCCCAGAAGTGTCTGACGCCGGCGAAGAAAAGACCGTCGCCGTCGCCGTCGAAAGCCACCCATCCCGGGAAGCGGCGGCCTGCGACCGTCTCCATTCCCCCTTCAAACACCTTGAAGCCGTGTTCATTGATCTGAACCAGCTTCCAAGCCGTGTCTTCGGAGACCGAAACGCGCTCGAGTGGCTCCCCGCTCTCAAGAGGAACCCCGAGCGTACCACCAAAGTCTCCCGCCACCTCAAAGCGGATATCCTTGAGTTCAACCTTCCTGCCCAGTCTGTTCGTAAAGGTGGCATCTACATACACCAATGGCTGATCACGATAGAAACGCCACTGGAGAGTGTACTCCAGATCAGGGGTGTCATTGAGCATGTAACGCCCCCGCAACCACAAGACGGCCCGTTCGCTGCCGTTTTCCAGAAGGCGGACATCTTCGATCAGAGAGTCGGCCAAAGACAGCCGACGGCCATCGGAGTAGGTCAACGAGAAGTCGACACCTGTGATATCTACGGCCTTGCCGTCGATGAAAGCCTCACTGATCTCGGGAGGACCGCTAACATCCAGCGTCAAAAGCAGGCGACCTGTATCCGCTCTGAAACGATGCCCTCCGAGTGTCTCGACAAGACGACGCTGAGACTGCGGACGAGCCTCTTGACCAATGTGGAGCACGTAATCACCGGGTTGCCCTACGAAGGACACCAGCACCCACTTGACGGAACCATCGGGCCATTGGGCTAGGGATCTCGACTGCACAGGCACGGGCTGCCCGTCTGCATCGACCAGATACAGCCGATCGAGCTCGTCCGGTCCCAAGCTGCCTTTGGCCAACGGGATGCCGTGTGAGACAGGAGCTGCGATATCCAGGTCCTCCGGCCCCTGGACCTGAAACGCGACGTACTCCGTCACAGAGTCACTTGTAAACCAGGAGCGCACGTCCACCAGCTCCGGATCAGGCCCGGCCAAAAACCTCTCCGGAAGCAGATAGGCTTTGTGCAGACGCTCGTCCTTGGTCCCGGCATCATCCGTCTCAAAGACCAGGGTAATCGGTTCGCCGGCCTCTAATGACACCGGTTGACCTATAGCCCAATGCTCTTTCAGATCATCGGCGGACAAGAGAAGACTGAATAGCTCATCCTCACCCCGATACAAGGACAAGCCGCTTCTTTCGGCGGGTACGTCGGT
>JBMNSS010000185.1:0-5021 GCA_050945315.1 Limnochordia bacterium
ACGCAGAGGATTCTACAGGACAACCTGATCACTTTACGGAACGGGCGGTATGTCTTACCGGTCAGACAGGAGTATCGCTCGTCGCTGCCAGGCATAGTCCACGATCAGTCAGGCAGCGGGGCTACGTTGTTTATAGAGCCGATCGCCGTTGTCGAACTGAACAATGAGATCCGCCAGGTGGAAGCCGAGGAGCTGGAGGAAATCGAGCGGATTCTCAAAGAACTGACAGATGCCGTGGGTCTGGAGTCCGCGGCCATACGACACAGTGTGGAAATCGCGGGGGAATTGGATTTCATATTTGCCAAGGGTCGCCTCTCTCTGGAGTGGAACTGCACTGAACCTCAGATGGCGGAAGACGGCTGGGTGTCTATACTCTCAGGGCGGCATCCGTTGCTCACCGGACGGGTGGTGCCGATCGACGTCTGGTTGGGTCGTGAGTATTTGGCGCTGATCATCACCGGGCCCAACACCGGGGGCAAGACGGTGACCCTTAAGACCGTGGGCTTGTTTACGCTTATGGGCCAGGCCGGGTTGCATGTGCCGGCTCAAAGCGGAACGGAGCTGGCCGTATTTGACGGCATATACGCCGATATCGGTGACGAACAGAGCATTGAGCAGAATCTGAGCACGTTCTCCTCGCATATGAGCAACATAGTCCGCATCTTGGAACGGGCCACAAGTGACTCACTTGTGCTTCTGGACGAGCTCGGTGCCGGCACTGATCCCACCGAAGGAGCGGCCTTGGCCATGTCTATCTTGGAGCACCTGATAGACTTGGGCTGTCGCACTGTGGCGACGACACACTACAGCGAACTCAAATCTTTCGCCTTTACAGAACCCGCGGCTGAGAACGCCAGTGTGGAATTCGATGTCGAGACGCTGCAGCCGACATTTCGCCTGGCCATCGGTGTGGCCGGCAGCAGCAATGCTTTTGCCATCGCCCGGCGTTTGGGGCTTGGGGAGGGCATTGTGGAAAGGGCCAAGGCCCGGCTAACACAAGAGGAAATCACGGTGGAGGAGCTCATACGGTCGGTTGAGGAGAACAGGCGGCAAGCCGTCAGAGATCGTGAAGAGGCAGCCCGTTTGCGCATCGAGATGCAGAAGCTTCGTGATCGCTATGACGAGGCTTTCACTAAACTACAGAAGCGCCGCCACGAAATCCTTGATCAGGCTCGTCGGGAAGCGGCGCAGATGGTGGCCGGGACGCGTAAGGAACTGGAGCAGTTGATCGGCGAGTTGCGCCGCAATAAGCAGGTGGATCTGGAGCGCGCCGCGCAAATGGCTCGTGAACAGGTCCTCGAAAGACAGTTGAGCTTGCGCGAGGCCGAACCTTTGCAGCCCGAGATCGCCCCCCCTGAAGAGAGAACCGACTCCGAGCCTCTACACAAAGGGGATACCGTGCGGATTCGCAGTCTCGGTCAGGAAGCGGTGGTGTTGGCAGAACCTGACCATGAAGGCCGAGTCTTGGTACAGGCCGGAATGATGCGTCTGTCACTGATGAAATCGGAAGTGGAAAAATTGGCTGCGGCACCACGCAAGGAGACACGGGGGAGTTCAATGGCCGCTTTGGCGCGCTCCAAGTCAGCGGCGATAGCCACTGAGTTGGATCTTCGAGGCAAGACAGTGGATGAGGCTTTGGAAGAAGTCGACAAGTATCTTGACGACTGCATGTTGAGCGGCATCCCTCGGGCCAGCATCATTCACGGCAAAGGGACGGGAGCGCTGCGTCAGGCGATACGTGAGCATCTGCAGGGATTGCCTCAGATCAAGGCCTATCGCGAGGGAGAGCCCGGTGAAGGCGGATCAGGAGTGACGATCGTCGAGTTTTGACATCGGGGTGTGATGGTCTGCGGCGCGGAGTCTTCGAGGAAGTAGGCGTGTATCAGTTCCGAATCTGCCAACAGGCAATCCGGTTGCACTAAAAGGCCGTTGGCCCGATCAATGGCCAGCGGACCGATGACACCGGACCGAGGCGGGACGAAATCCTTCTCCGGATGATCGACCAGCACTTGTCCCATGAAGCTCGCCCAAATGTCGGCGGCCAGGCCGCTGCCGATATCTCCGTCGGGGCCTCTCATGGGCTCACGTTGCAGATCATTGCCGATCCACACGGTGGCGATGAGTTGTGGGGTATAACCGATGAACCAAGCGTTTGTGTAGTCTGACGTGGTACCCGTCTTGCCCGCCGCAGGGCGTCCGATAGCGGCTCTTCTTCCGGTGCCTCGTTCGATAACGCCTTTCATCATATGGGTCATCACGAACGCCTGGGCCTGGTTCATCACGGTTTGTGTAACGGTCTTGGCCTGATAGAGCAGGGTTCCGTCGCTGTCTTCGACTCTGGAGATGGCATATGGTGCTACGTATGTGCCGCCGTTGGCAAATGGCAGGTAGGCCGCAGTCAGTTCCAACGGCGAGGTTCCCTTGGTTAGTCCCCCCAGTGCCAGTGAGGCATTAAGGTCGTTTTTTTCGCCGTGTTCCACAAAGGTGGATATGCCGAGGCGCTGACCATAGGCTATCACCGCCCGCGGCCCCATCTCTTGCAGCAACTTCACGGCTATGGTGTTGATCGATTCCTCCAAAGCTTCCTGGAGTGTGACGTCGCCTCGGTGGCGACGATCATAATTGTCGGGTTTCCAGGTCGTGCCATCGCCCGTTTTTAGGGTCAGCGGCTCATCTTTCATGATCGTCGCCGGGGTGTATCCCGCTTCCAAAGCGGCCGCGTAGAGAATGGGCTTGATAGCCGAGCCGGGCTGTCTGTAGGCTTGGACCGCACGGTTGAACTTGTCGGTGCCGCGTCCGCCCACCATGGCTTTGATCTCTCCGGTACTCGGATCTACGGCGAGCAGAGCGCCTTGCGGTTGACGTAGACCGTTGGCGTCGGTCTTCAGTGTAGGGAGCTTGGAGAGCAATGCCTTTTCAGCTGTCTGTTGCCACCTCAAGTCGAGCGTGGTGTACACTCGCAAACCTCCTGTGTACACCCGTTGCTCGCCGAAGAGTTCGATTATCTGTTGAAGCACGTAGTCCACGAAGTACGAGGCTTGGGTCTGATGGGATTGTAACGGTACGGTCCGCAAAGGAGACTGAGCCGCAGCCATAGCTTGTTCGACCGTTATGTAGCCAAGCTGTCGCATACGATCAAGGACGTAGTTGCGGCGCCGCACGGCGGCGTCCCGGTCGACAAAGGGCGAAAAGACACTGGGACCGTTGATGACTCCGGCAAGGAAGGCCGCCTCGGAAAGAGTAAGATCGCTGCAGCGTTTGCCGAAATACAGCTTTGCCGCAGCCTCAACCCCATATGCGCCGTGGCCGAAGAACACCTCGTTCAAATAGGCCTCCAGGATCTCATCCTTTGAATAACGCCGTTCAATCTGAACGGCCCACAACAGTTCCCGTAGTTTGCGTGACACAGTGCGTTCATGGGAGAGAAAGGCATTTTTCGCCAGCTGTTGGGTTATCGTGCTTCCGCCTTGGCGGATTTCTCCGACGCGGACGTTGACTATGAGGGCGCGGAAAATGCCTCGCAGATTCACACCATAGTGGGTGTAGAAGTGGCTGTCTTCAGCGGCGATAGCCGCTTGGCGCATGTGAATCGGTATCTGCGATAGGCGCACGGCATCGCGGTTCTCTTTGAAAAGACGTGCCAAGACTCTACCGTCGGCATCATATATGTAAGTCGTCAGTTTCGGGTTGAACGTGACTTCAGCAAGGGTGGGAGCACTGCTCACATAGCCGGCGAGGACTCCGGCCAACGTGCCAATCGTGATTGACACGAAAAAGACAAGCAGTGTAGCGCGAGCCCTGCCAAAGCGTCGTTTCTTGCGCCCCATGTGCGTCCTCCAAGACAGAGATAAAACAGTATCTGGAGTGTGGTGTCCGTCCTATTGTATCATAGGAAAAAGGCGTCAAATGATCCGGTTCAGGGTGTGAATGATGTTGAGCCGACCCCGGATTGGATATTCTGTATCGAGTACACGTAGTGAGCACGACTGACAGCCGGCGGGGGATTAGATATGTTGGGAAATAAGCTGTTGCTGTGGCAGGTTGTTTTCATTACTGCTTTGCTGACATCGAATGTGATAGCGGGCAAAGTGGTCTTGTTGTTCGGTTTCCTGACGGTTCCTGCCGCCGTAGTGGCATATGTGCTGACGTTTTTGGCGACCGACGTTATCAATGAGCTGTACGGTAAAGACAGAGCCAATGAGATTGTAAAGATAGGCTTTCTCGCCCAGCTATTGGCCGCCGGGCTGATCTATTTGGCGGCCCAAATGCCCGTCGCTCCCTTTATGCCCGAAATGCAGGAGTCGTTCCTGGCGGTATTGGGGCAAAACTGGCGCTTTGTGCTGGCGAGTCTGACCGCCTATGCGGTGTCCCAGACTCATGACGTCTACGCGTTTCACTATTGGCGGCGACTTACAAACGACAGGCACAAGTGGCTTCGGAACAACATGTCAACGTTGGTGTCTCAGATTCTGGATACGGCCATATTCATCTCCATTGCCTTTTGGGGTCAAGTACCGAATCTGGGGCAGATGATCATATCTCAGTATGTCGTCAAGGCGGTCTTGGCACTGGCTGATACTCCGTTCTTTTACCTATTTACCATGGGTTCGACCAAACAGGCTTCACGGGTTGACGAATCTCGACCAAGTGAAATACTTTCGAATGAGTAGGTCACATCCCTGCCATGCTGGCGGCGTGTGACCGGCTGCATTTTGAATGGAAGTTTGTATTGACGGTGAGTGTGGGACGATGGTATACTCATTCTTGCCCGCACGGAGCCGCATCTGTCGGCAGTTCGGGTCCAAGAAAAAAGTTCTTGACGTCGGTCAACGAATAGTGTATGATAAGTCTTGCTGCGTGGCTCGCCAGTGAGGAAGCCTCCGCAGCGGAAAGTCGGTCCTTGACAACTAAACAGCGTATGAGTAGAAAGCAAGGGCAAGCGATGTCGGCATTGAGATGTTGGCGTTGACTTGCACAGACATTGACCACTTCTTTGGAGGCTTGAGTCTCCCAAAGAGGTG
>JBMNSS010000186.1:0-4994 GCA_050945315.1 Limnochordia bacterium
CGACTCCGGGTGGGAGGCTCCAAGAACTACACCAGCCGCTATGTATTGGCGGCCACTTTGGCCGACGGTGTCTCAGTACTTCACAACCCGGCCAATATAGACGATGCACAGGTGATGGTCGCTTGTTGCATGAGGCTGGGGGCCCGCATCGAGCAAACGGCCGACCGACTTATCGTCACAGGTGCCGGAAGAGGGCTTCAATCGCCCGGCGAGCTCAATGTGGGAAATGCAGGAGCAGTGGCCAGGTTTCTCATGGCCATCGCGGCCACCATGCCGTCGCCAACCCGCTTTGTCACTCCCTATCCGGAATCATTGGGTCGGCGCCCTCATGATGACCTCCTGCAAGCCCTGGGCTCTTTAGGGTGTAGCTGCGAATCGCGCGACGGCCGCCTCCCGATCACGATCGGCGGCGGTCTCCGTCGAGGCGGCCACGTGCGAGTATCAGGAGCAGTCTCCTCGCAGTTCACGTCAGCTTTGCTTTTTTTGGCACCCCTGCTGATCGGTCCAACACACATTGAGGTCTACGGCCCGCAACGCTCTGCGCCCCTGTTGTTGCAGACTCTCGAGGTACTGCACACCTCGGGCATAAAAGTCAAGCACCGCGATCTGCGTCATTTCACAATCGAGGGCCCGCAACCCTACCGGGCCGGAGAGCGACTTATACCCGGCGATTGGCCTGGTGCCGCGGCCATTTTGGCCGCTGCGGCCGTGACCGAGTCCAATGTCACACTCACCGGCCTCAGCGATGACGCACAAGGAGAGCGGGCCGTCGTCGATGTGCTACGGACCATGGGCTCCGATGTGACCTTTGATGCCACATCGCGACAGGTGCGCATCCGCGGCGGACAACCCCTCAGGGCTGTCGAATTCGACGGAGACCAAGCCACGGATGCAGTCATGGCCATGGTGGCGGCCGCCTGCTTTGCGCATGGTACGTCCCGCTTCGTGAATATCGAGAACCTGCGCTACAAGGAGTCTGACCGAATCTCTGACTACTGTCGCGTCCTAACCCAAATGGGTGCCCAAGTGGAAGAGACCCTGGATTCGATTATCGTACACGGCACTCCTGACACCTTGCCCGGCGGGGTCTGCGTCGATGCCCATAACGACCATCGATTACTGATGGGTGCCGCTATCGTGGCTTTGCGATGCAGACAACCCGTACGTCTGACAGGTGTCGAACACATCGCCAAGTCCTATCCGTCCTTCTTCGAGGATCTGAAAAAACTAGGAGCTCGCATCCATTAGCTGAAACTCGCCTACTTCCACTAACCAGTCGAGGTAGGCGTTCAGCTCCACCACTGCCGTCCTTGCCGCCCACTCAATTTGCGAAGGGCCAACGACCACCGGCGGTATGACAAACGGATAGACATAGGTTACGATGCCTTGGTTGTCTGGGCCGCGGGCACAAAGCAGATTCAGGGAGAATGAGTAGCCGATCACCATATCATCGGCCTTAATTGGCGATCCCGCCGCAAGAAGAAAGACATCGGCGAGGATGGGGTGTTCTGTGATCGCCACATCATGCAACGCGGTCAAATCTTCGTTAAACTGAGTGGTAAAACTCTCCATGGCGTCGGTGGGTAATTGATCGAAATCTACAAATAGCCTCAACCCCTCGGCGGCCAGCGCATCGGAGCATGCCAAGGCCAGTGCAATGATCATAACAATGGTCACGTGCCACGTCTGTTTCAACAGCAATACCTCCGCTTCTGAATTACTGTGTCGTTCGCCTTCCGTTTGTCGTATCCTGCTCACGGATCATTGACACCCGCCGCACACGGTACTACGATAGTAGCAAATGATACTTGGTATCAATTGGCCAAGCGAGCCGATGCCTCCTATGCGTTGGGCAACACTGCGGCGGAAAAGAGGTCGCTCAATGTCCCGATATCGTCTGTGGGTCGTGTTAGTCATCTGTCTGAGTCTTTTGGCTTTGTTCGCCTTGGCGAGACAGAAAAGAGCGGTTAACGACACTGATCGCCTGCAGGTCGTGGTGACGAGCAATATCGTGGGCGATCTTGTACAGCAGGTCGGCGGAGACCACGTAGAGGTGTACCCTCTACTCCGACCGGGAGTGGATCCGCACACCTACCACCCAGTGCCTGCCGATCTGCAGAGAATAGCCGCGGCCCAATTGGTGGTATTGCACGGTTTGGGCCTTGACAGTTGGGCCGATCGTCTTATTGAGTCTTCAGGAACAAAAGCTCAAGTGATTACGGTCACTGAGGGCATCACCCCCCTCATGGACGGAGATCACCCCGACCCGCACTGCTGGCTGGATCCTAATCTGGTCATGATCTACGTGAGCAACATCGGCACGGCTCTGAAGTCCGTCGATGCGTCTCGAGCCCGTATCTACAGCGATAACGCCTCACGTTTCGCAACAGAGTTAGAGGAACTCGATGCTTGGGTGCGTACTCGGATCTCTTCGCTGCCTGAGGGGCGCCGCAAACTGGTCACCAACCATGATTCCTTTGCCTATTTTGCCCACCGTTACGGCTTCGAAGTAATAGGGACCGTGATGCCAAGCCTTAATCCCGAAGCAGAGCCCTCAGCCCGACATCTCACCTCGGTGGTGGAGACTGTCCGCAGGGAAGGCGTACGAGCCATCTTCACTGAGGACACACTACCACAGACACTGGCAGAGACTATTGCTTCTCAGACGGATCATCCGGTGCGAATCATACGTCTGTATACGGGTTCCCTCTCAGAGGCGGGCGGAAAGGCTGACACCTACTTGAAGTTCATTCGCTCCAACGTCCAAGCCATCGTCGATGGACTGCTTTGAAGCGCAAGAGGATGTGCTCTCGATGACTGAGAACCGGAGTGAACAACGACCGGTGGCGACACTGACAGAAGCAACCGTGGGCTATCCGCATAGGGGTAGTGTATTGCGCAACATCTCATTCAGCCTGTATCCTGGTAGCCAGGTAGCCATCGTCGGCCCCAACGGTGCTGGCAAGACTACGTTGTTTCGAGCCATGTTGGGCCTGGTACCGGTTACTCACGGAAGCATTGAACTGTTTGGAGCCTCACCGTCTCATGCGCGCTCACGCGTTGCTTATGTGCCGCAGCGAGAGGATGTTGATTGGCAGTTTCCTCTCACTGCCGAGGACATCGTTATGATGAGCAGGATTAACGCCGTGTTTCCCGGATGCCGTCCTTCACCAAAAGACCGCGATATTGTGGCATCAGCATTGGCCAGAGTCGGCATGCTGGATCTGCGCCAGACACCCATTTCCCAGCTCTCAGGCGGACAGCAGCAGCGGGTCTTTTTAGCCCGCGCCTTAGCCCAGGAACCTGACCTATTCTTGCTGGATGAGCCTTTTAACGAAGTAGATGCCGCCACCCAGGAGTTGCTTCTGGCATTGTTGGATGAATTCGCGGCCGTCGATCGCACTGTCGTCGTGGCTACACATGATCTTCGTCTGGCAAGGCATCGCTTCCCTGAGGTTCTCTTGCTGAACAAGGAATTGGTGGCTTTCGGTTCAGCCGAGGAGGTTTTTCAACCTGGCTTGCTCGAAAAGGCTTATTCCGGACAGATCGTGTTTTGGCAATCCGACAACAACCGGGGGACCACAAAATCATGATGCAGTTGCTTGTGGAACCACTCTCCTACGAATTCATGCGACGGGCCCTGTTTGCCGCCGCTCTGACAGGCGCCATCACGTCGCTGGTCGGCACTTACGTGGTGTTGCGCGGGATGGCTTTTTTAGGCGGCGCACTGTCCCACGCCGTGCTGCCGGGAGCCGCCGTTGCCTACGTATGGGGCCATTCCACGGCCTTGGGCGCCTTCATCGCCGGTCTGTTGACAGCAGCCGGTATCGGCTTCATCGGTCGTCATCCGGACCTCAAACAAGACACGGCGATAGGTATTCTCATGTCCGGGATGTTTGCTCTGGGCATAGCCATCATCAGCACGATCAAAACATACAGTGTTGATCTGGCCAATTTCCTTTTTGGAAACGTATTGGCAGTCTCTATGGACGACATATGGTTGATGATAGGCATCAGCGCCTTGATCCTGCTTATTCTGTGGCTGTTCCATCATCGATGGGTCATCCTGGGCTTCGACCCGAGTTTTGCCGCCGCCGTGGGATTGCCGGTAGGAGCCCTGCACTATGGGCTCATGGTGTCGATCTCACTTGTCATTGTCGCTGCCATGAAGGTAGTCGGAGTGATACAGGTTTTAGCCATGTTGGTCACCCCTCCGGCCACCGCTCGCCTGCTCAGCAACCGTCTGTCCACGATGATGTGGCTCAGCGCCATGCTGGGCTCTGTGGCAGCCGTGGTCGGGCTCTATGTGTCGTACTATCTGAATATCGCTTCCGGGGCAGCTATTGTTATAGTAAGCGTCATTCTCTTCTTTGCGGTCTTTCTCGGGTCCCCGCGACGCGTTACATAGGGAGTGTCCTAATTACGTGAGCAAAGTCGCTCAAAGACTGTATCATCTGGCCCAAGAGCAAGGAATCAGGCTGACGAACCCGCGCAAGACAGTCCTACGGGCTATCGCTCAGCTTCCCAACCCATTTACCGCTACACAGGTTCTGGAATCCGCTGACGATGTCGGCCGCGCCACTGTCTTTCGCACGCTGCAACTGCTATGCACGACCAGGATCTTGGAGCAGGTTCGCCTGGCCGACGGCCAACAGGTCTACGTCACGGGCCATCCAGCCACCCACCACCACCACTTGATCTGCAATGCCTGTGGGACAATGCGGAACATCCACGATACGACCATAGGTGAGCTGGCCGATGCCCTGGCACGGACTGAAGGGTTTACTCACGAAGATCACAGCTTTGAGATCTACGGTCTGTGCGCCTCTTGTCGCCCAAGCCCCGATTAACCAATCGAGAGCCTACCTATCGAGTAGGGTGACGCTGCGCTGATCTGGCGCAGCGTCGGCCCTCTCACAGAACCGTACGTACGGGTCCGTATACGGCTCCTGAAGAACCTTGACGTTACGCTTGGTAACGGTGCAAAATCCCGA
>JBMNSS010000187.1:0-4975 GCA_050945315.1 Limnochordia bacterium
GCTCCACTTTCCCTGTGCCACCACACTGATAACCATCCACACGGAGACAAAGGAGCTCAAATGGACGGCACTGGCTGCACTGCTTCCCCTGGCGGTGGCCTCGGCAGTCACCTTTACCCTCACGTTCTTGGCTCGACTGGTTGGCTGGGCGTAAGAGAACCGGGCGGAGCTGATGGCCCCGCCCGATTGGGTTACCTTAGATTACTCGCCGCTCTCACCGCAACGCTCCAGAAGCTGCTGCCAGCGTCTGTCGACGTCCGCCTGAATCTCTTCGATCAGGCTCTCATCTCTGAACAGATGGCGGAAGCGGACCTGGTCTTTCAAGAACTCACTAACGGGAAGCTTCTTCCGCGGCTTGTAGGAGAGCTTCCACTCACCGTTTTCCACCTCAAACAGAGGCCAGAAGCAGGTCTCCACCGCCAGCCTGGAGTACTCTACGCCCATGGCGGGATTGGTACCCCAGCCGAGAGGACACGGCGACAAGACGTTAAGGAACGCCGGCCCGTCCACATGGAGTCCCTTCTCGGCCTTGCGCATGAGATCCCGATGGTTATGAATCGAAGCCTGAGCCACGTAGGGAATGTCGTGGGCGGCCATGATGGCGGCCAGATCCTTGCGGCTCTCACGCTTACCCGTGCTCTGCTTGCCGACCGGAGACGTGGTTGTATGCGCCCCCACCGGTGTCGCAGATGAACGCTGAATACCGGTATTCATGTACGCCCCGTTGTCATAGCAGACGTACAACATATTGTGACCGCGCTCCATGGCACCGGACAGCGACTGCAGGCCGATGTCATACGTGCCGCCGTCTCCGCCGAAAGCGACGAAGCGGATCGTACGGTCGGGATCAATCTTACCCTGGCGCTTCAGGGATCTGTAAGCCGCCTCAACACCTGATGCCGTCGCTGCGGAGTTTTCAAACGCGCTGTGAATCCAAGGCACATTCCATGAAGTATAGGGGAATATGCTCGTGCAAACCTCGGCACACCCTGTTGCATTTGCCACAACCACCGGGTCTTCCGTGGCCAATAGCACCATCTTCAGCACGATGGGAAAGCCGCAGCCCGGACAAGCCCGATGTCCGCTTGTCAGGCGGTCGGAGCGGTTGGATAGTACCTTAAGTGGTGCAACCATCTTCCGTTACCTCCTACTCGCGCACATCCAGGTGGCGGACCCGTGGGCCTACCACACCGGTTCTGCGGATAATGTCTAGATCGCGATACACCGATTCTATGCTCTCGACTCGCACGTCGCGGCCACCGAGACCGAAGACATAGTTGACCATTGTGGGGCGCTTTTCACATTCATAAAGCGCCGAACGAATCTCAGCAAAGAGCGGTCCGCCCTCGCCGCTGAAGCTGTCTGCGCGGTCCATAACAGCCACCACAGGTATGTCTTTCAAAGCTTCAGCCAGCTCTTCGGCCGGGAAGGGTCTGAAAACGCGAGGCTTCAGCATACCCACCTTCTGACCTTGGCGGCGCAACCGATCGATGACATAGCGTGATGTACCCGCTGCAGAGCTCATCACTACGATAGCCATCTCTGCATCTTCGAGTCGGTAGGTTTCGAACAGACCGTAGCTGTGCCCGGAGATCTTTTCAAACTCCGCTGCCACTTCGAGAATGGCCTTCTTAGCTTCAAGCATCGCCTCAAACTGCTGTCTCTTGTGCTCGAAGTAGAAGTCGGTAAAATCAACCGGACCGAAAGTCACGGGATTGTCAACATCCAAGAGCGGATAGTGCGGCTCACGGACGCCGATGAACTCCCTAACCTTCTCATCCGGCAAAGTGAAGACATTTTCCATACCATGACTGATGATGAATCCGTCCATCATGACCATACAGGGCAACTGGACTTTCGGATGCTCTGCAATGCGAATGGCCTGAATCAGATTGTCATATGCCTCTTGGGCGTTTTCACTGTAAATCTGGATCCAGCCCGAGTCACGGGAGCCCATCGTATCGGAGTGGTCGCAATGGATGTTAAGCGGCGCTGACACCGCACGGTTGACCACTGGCATGACGATCGGCTGCCGCGCACCTGAAGCGACATAGAGCATCTCATGCATGAGCAGGAGCCCCTGCGATGAGGTGGCCGTCATTGCCCGCGCTCCCGCGGCTGACGCCGCAATGGTCGCGCTCATGGCGGAGTGCTCACTTTCGGCTAACACCATTTCGGTGTCTACACGGCCGTCAGCGGCATAGCCGGAGAATATCTGCACGATTTCCGTCGCCGGTGTGATCGGATAGGCTGCCACGACATCCGGATTGATCTGGCGCATGGCATCGGCTACAACTTCGTTACCGGTCATAGCTACAGATTCTGCAGGCGACCTTCTTTGTACTGCCATCAGACAACCTCCTTCCTAGACACCTTCGGGTTTCATGGTAATAGCCTTTACTCGAGGAGGACAGACCTCGGCGCAGATACCGCAACCTTTGCAGTGATCGTAATCGATACCGACCATCTTGCCGTCTTCGACCTCGATGGACATGTCCGGGCAGTATATCCAACAGGTCATGCATGAGATGCACTTCTCAGAGTCCCAGATGGGACGATTGGAGCGCCAGCCACCGGTCTTAAAATCTCGGGCCGTGCCTCCGGTCGGGATGATGCCGCCCCAAGGCAGCTCCTTCCAACCGGCATTCGGACGGATCGGGTTGGCTTTCTGCTGAGCCACGTCACTCATTCCCCCTGCACCTCCTCGTAGGCCCGCCTTACGGCCTCAACGTTACCCTCGACAATCTCGGGCCTGTTGCGGAATCTTTGCTCAAGCTTCTTCCGCACGCTCGCCAGAAGGCTGTCGATGTCCAACAGGCCTGCCACACGGTTGAGTGCACCCAACATTGGGGTATTGGGAATCGGCCGGCCGATATTCTCTAAGGAGATTGCCGTGGCATCGATCGTATAGACACGTACTGAAGGGTTGGTTATACCGAGTTTTTCACGAGCTTCAGCCGGACTCCATGAGGCGTTAACAATCATGGCGCCGCCGTCGGGAACACCGGCTGTCATGTCGATTTGCCCGGCAAGAGTGGTGTCCAATATGACTACATAGCGCGGGTTTTCAATACCACAGTGCAGAGTGATGGGTTCGCGGCTGATACGGTTGTAGGCCACTACAGGGGCCCCCATGCGCTCCGGACCATATTCCGGAAAGGCCTGAATATACCTGCCTGCGCCCGAAGCCGCCTCGCCCACCAACAGCGCACCCGTCTTGGCACCCTGGCCCGCACGCCCATGCCAGCGAATTTCAATAACATCGCTGGCTTCGTCGTATGTCTCCGTTTGTGCTTGCACGGTGGTCGCCGAATCAACACTCACGGGACGTCACCTCCTGCAAAAAATCGTCGATTTACCTCGAGTTCAGATCGACATCAATACTGAAACTGCAACATCGACGCGCCAAAAGACATGGACAAGCCGTAAAGCTCCATAACACACAATAACACACTCCGCCTGAGCCGGAGCGTCACACTATCCCACTCATCATCGTAAACCTCGTAGCGATCGGTTCATAGGGGCAAATGACCAGAAGGCCGTTAGGTCAAAAGCCACGTCACGGTTAACGTCGTTTCCTATACCATTATGCACTATTGCGGGGGCCAGCACAATATGCATTGCTGCCCAGTCTCTGTCGTGATACAATTTAGACGCTATGAAAAAAAAGCGTTGGTCTGCAACTCAAAGCCAAAAGCGAGGCATTATGAGCTTGCCCATCAAACTCGCCATGTTGCTTATAGCCTTGGCGCTGGCTTACTTTCTGGGGGGCCGTCTTCTACCGGGTCAAACCCGCTACATATATCTGTCGCCCGACAGCTATCCCCCCGGCGGCATCTATCCGCTCAACACGACCATCAAGAAGGGCAGTCTGCTTTACATCATCAACGACGGCGGCGACTATCATGTCCTCATCGGCACGGATCCTCATGATGACTGTCGCGTCCGCTGGTTGCGCCATGAACAGGTTTTTGCCAGCTACTGCACCGATGCCCGCTATGATATCCGGGGGCGGTGGCTGAGCGGTCCCGGAAGCAGGGGCCTCGATCGCTATGAGTGCTTTATGCGTCACGGCAATCTGGTGATCGATACCGAGACACGCATTCCCGGAGATCCGCGTCCGGAAGATCCATAGGTATTCGAGGGTGCTGCGTAAGATCGACGCAGCACCCTTTCTTTTTCTTTAATTGTCTGTTTAAAGCGGTCGCAACTTGATATTACGGTACCAAATAACACCGCCGTGATCCTGCAGACCGATGTGTCCTTTCCTCGGCATGTCCGCCCACGCATAGGTGAATTTGTTCTTGGTGCCATCCGGGTTGAGACCCGCCTGCGTCCAGCGATCCACGTCCATTTCCGCGATCTTCTTTCCATTGAGAGTGACCGAGATCAAAGGACCGTTACAGGTAATCAGCATCTGATTCCAATCGCCCGCGGGTTTGAAAGCATGCTCGCTTGGAGCGACCATATCATAGAGGGCACCGCAGGTATGCGTGGTCAGTTGCTCGGTGCCGTAGCTGTCAAGAATCTGTATTTCAATCCCCGTATGGACGGGATCGCCCAGATCCGACCAGCGCACAAAGACCCCGCTGTTCGTTTTGGGAGCGAGTCTGAACTCCAAGAACAGGTCGAAATCCTCAAACTGCTCTTCCGTATACAGATAGCCTCCGCGCCGTACGGTGCACATTATGGCCTCGTCGAAGACCACCCATCCCTCAGGCTGGCCGGTGGTTTTCCATCCTTCGAGCGTCTTGCCGTCAAAGAGCAATCTCCAGTTGGCCTGTCGCTCAGCCTCCGTCAGTATGTTCTGAGCCACATGAACCATCCTTTCCCCCGGAACTTCGATCTTATGATCTCTCATTAACTGAGCAGTCCATCAAGGTCCGCCAGATCAATCCAGTAGACATGTCGGTGACCCTCGTGCATGGAATCAAACGAAATGGCACTTCCGTCACGGTTCCAGCGCGGGTGCAGG
>JBMNSS010000188.1:0-4967 GCA_050945315.1 Limnochordia bacterium
TTCAAACACTTGACGTTGTGGAGTGGGATGGCGGGGGTCTGACAAAACACCCCAGCCACGCCTGAACACTTGTCTTGGGTGCCACACACCTCGATGGCGGTAATGGTCTGTTCGCCAATGCTATCGAGCGGTCTTTACAGGTGACACCGCCCGGTGCTTTGACCCGTGCCGTTTAACCACCCGCCGCAGAGTTCGGAACTGGGGGAAGCATCCCGAAGTGCCTATACATTCGTCCGTAACGTAGCCTGATGACGTAAAGCCCTGGTTGAGCTTACGACTGTCGTCGTACATGATCAATGCTCGCAGACCACGGATGGTCGAGAACATTGATCAAGTCAAGCGCTCAACCTCAAGTCATTCGTGATTACCCGTCCAAGGCGGACTCGCCTACGTCCCAGGAAAGGCTCGTCGGGTTAAACTGCAGACGCCACCGTCCTACAGGTATTGACCAGAAGTGCTTAGGGATTGGATCCATGGCCTGTAGGATCAACACGCCTTGCGGGAACGGCGCAGCCCGTCTCAAACGGGCACCCGGCGCCGCGTTTTTAAGCGAGACAGTCGCCCGATCGGCTGCCCAAGTCGCGTTTCCAGGATGGCAATAATCGGTCCCGCAACTGCCGCACATACGTCACTTCGCTCTTTTCAGCCGTTTGGAGGGCCAGCCGCTCAGCGAAGCGCATCCAATCAATGAGTGCACGCCTACTCATCAGTACCTCATCATGAGTTCTCTCCGGGACTTCCTATCCTGATCGGCAGAGACGGCACCCACAGTGATCCCCGAAAGCCGATCCGGGCAGATCAATACGCCCGACGCATCTCATACATTCCATGAGTTTTTACCGTTTTCCTTGGACATCATGCTCCGTTTGCGGTCTGTGCGGTGTCCGAGATCGGCAGGGATTGGCAACTGATAAGAGAAATGGAAGCTGAGTATCTGTAAGAAGGTGGATGAATGCGCCTCGACTACCATGTGCATCTGGAATTTGACAGCTATCAGTCCCCCCTACGTCTGGAAAAGGAACGACTGCTACGCTACATCGAACAGGCCAAAGCAGCCGGTGTTGACGAGATCGGTATCAGCGAGCACTGCTATCGCTTTCGTGAGTTTAGACCTGTCTTTGCCCCAATGCTTTCGCATCCGGATCTTCCCGCGGCCGTTGCGGACTTCTTTCGACATGGGTTTGTCGATTCTCTCGAATCCTATGTGGATTTCCTGGTGGCCGCGCAAGGCGAAGGGCTACCGATCAAGATCGGCCTGGAGGTTGACTTTCTGCCTGAGTCCGCCGACATGACGGGGGAGATCCTGGCCGCCTATCCTTGGGATTATGTAATGGGATCGGTACATTTCCTCGGCACCTTCCCTGTGGACACGGCACCGCATGTCGGCTGGCCTGAACGTGACGTGACGGCTACCTATGTGGAGTATTTCGATACTTGGAAGCGCGCCTGTACCTCACACCTCTTCGACACCATGGCCCATCCGGACCTGTTGAAGATCTTCGGAGCCCGACCCCCGTCCACACCCCATGCGCTCTATGCGGAGGCGGCCGAGGCTGCTCGTCAGGGAGGTGTGGCAGTGGAGGTCAGCAGTGCCGGATTGCGCAAGCCGGTGGGCGAGATCTATCCCGGGAAAGCTTTGCTGACCGCTTTCCGCAAAGCAGGCGTGCCTATCACCATCGGCTCGGATGCCCATTGCGCCGAAGATGTGGGCCGTCAACTCAACGACGTGCGACAGTGGGCCAACGAGGCGGGCTACACGACGATTACTCGATTTCACAATCGCCGAGCCGGCCAAGTACCACTCACCTAGATACCGACTTCATCATTGCCGTCTCCCGCAATGAGTCAACAGCTACGGGAAGGGACTGGAGGTTAACACGGTTGCGATACCTCGATCCGATCATCGGACTTTTTTTGGCCAACCCTCTGCTTCTGCTGTTTGTCGTAATCGGCGTCGGTCACAAAATAGGTGACATACGTCTCGGCAGCTTCCGCTTGGGGGTGGCCGCCATTTTGTTTGTTGGTCTTGCCCTTGGCGCTTTGCACCCAGAGCTTGGATTGCCTGAAATCGTCCATCAGTTGGGACTGGTCTTGTTCGTCTATGGCGTGGGTATTTCCTCAGGCCGGGCATTTTTTACGGCGTTACGTGATCACGGGGTCCGGGATATTTCCCTCGGAATCTCCGTTCTGACACTTGCCTGCCTGTTGTCGGCATTGGTGAGTCGTCTGTTGGGCCTGCCGGCCACACTGGCAGCGGGTCTGTTTACGGGAAGCACCACGAACACCCCGGCACTGGCGGCCGTGATCGAGATATTGAAATCCGGCGGCGCGCCGTTGACCGAGCGCCTCTTGGCAGAACCCGTCGTCGGCTATTCGCTTACATATCCCTTCGGAGTCATAGGAGTCATCCTCGCCATCCATATGTTTTCCGTCACGTGGCGCGTCGACTATGCCCGAGAAGCCGAAGAACATGCGGCCTCGTTGTCCGCTGAAGACGGTCGCTCGCCATCGGAGTATGACGAAGGAGGGCTGAACCTGTTGAGCATGCCCCTGGGCATCTGTCTAGGGCTGCTGCTGGGTTTAGTGTCCATCCCGCTTCCGGGGGGGCTTTCTTTCCGTCTGGGCTATGTGGGCGGTCCTCTCATCGTCGCCCTGATTCTGGGCCGTTTGCACCGCACGGGCCGAATCGTATGGGGTATGCCTGATCATGTGACTCACACCCTGAGACACCTGGGCATTGCTCTGTTTTTGGCCGGTATCGGCACGGGTTCGGGATATGCCTTTGCCTCCACGTTCAAGGAATTAGGGCCTTTAGTCTTGTTGGGCGGTGCGGTTGTCACCTTCGTCTATAGCAGCCTGACTCTGTTTATCTATCACAAAGTGCTGAGAGTCCCCATGGCCTTGGCGATCGGCTTTCTGTCAGGTTTGCAGACACAACCGGCCGCTTTGGTCTATTCGAATGAGCGATCTCAGTCTGAGCTCCCCAACTTGAGCTACGCCATTGCCTACCCGGTGGGGATGATCGTTAAGATCATCTTGGCTCAGATCTTGTTCAGGCTCTATACTTGATCAGCGTGTGAAAAGGCTCAAGACCCGTTGGGCTGAGCCTTTTCAACCGGCTACTCCACCATGACTGCGTCCGTCCTATGGTTCTCGCGAGGACACACCCGCACGTTGGTTATTTGATCGATCGGAATCGCCTCTTCGACACCTCCGGAGACAAACATCAGGTAATCCTGGAACACCTCTTCAATACGACCGCCTACAGTGCGACCGCTTACGGTGCGTAGAGTGACCAGAGTCCCCTCCAAATCCTCCAGTTCACCTTGAAAGGTCTGTGCCTTTCGTCGCGGGCAGGGTGGCCTTCTGCCTGCTCCCGATATCCGCCTTGGTCCGCTGTCGGCGATGGAGATAGGCTGCGAGCCTCCGCGAGCGGATTGCGGAGGAAAAGAACTCCATCCAAACGCTGTCATACACCATTCCTCCAATTCGGCAGTACACGGCGTTCTCCGCTACCATTATACGTACAGTGAGACGAACTGCCTTAGGAGCTGTCGTTTATCTTGGACACCTCAGAAAGGAGAAAACACGCATGTGAGCGAATTGTTTTTTCATGACTGTCCATGTGCGGCGATACCGGCCGATCAAAGGACTCAACCTCGTCTGAGGCGAGCCGTATCGGGTATGGGCCCACAGGCACTTCGGGGTGTTTTTCGAACCCCGGCGATGAGCGAGCAAGCAAGGCAACGGCATTGTCGTTCATACAATACCGTTCGGAGAGCATCACTTGAAAGCTGCCGCTCCCGCCAAGGTGAGTTGCACCGTATCGGCGCAGGGTAGGTGAATCACCGCCGCACAGTGTCAGGTGCCTGAAGAAAGAAGAGAGACTGCCGCCGATCTTAAGGCGCTGAAGTGCCGTGCTTACCACGGTCGAGATTGAGCGGAGTCGCACCAATGGTGCATTTAGGGAGGGAATCATCGTTGAGCTACTTCAAGCAGATTGCGCAAGCTGTCATAAGCGGCAAAGCTCCGGATACCGAACGACTGGTCAACGAAGCCATCGCCGCGGGCAGCACCCCGGCAGAGATCATCAATCAAGGTCTTATCGCCGGAATGCAGGTCGTCGCCGACAAGTTTAAGAAAAATGAGTTCTATGTTCCGGAGGTACTCATTGCGGCCAGGGCCATGCACGCCGGGCTTGCCATCGTGAAACCCATGATCAGCGGTAGCGACGTACAGCCTATGGGCAAAGTCATTATCGGTACGGTCAAGGGTGACTTGCACGATATCGGCAAGAGACTGGTAGCCATGATGCTCGAAGGCGCCGGTTTTGAGGTTATCGACCTCGGTATTGACGTTTCGCCTGAGAAGTTTGTGGAGGCGGTCCGCGAACACAATCCTGATATTTTAGGGATGTCTGCCCTGCTGACCACCACCATGCCGGCTATGGCGGACACCATCAAGTTGCTTGTTGAGAGCGGTCTGCGCGACCAGGTAAAGGTGATTGTGGGTGGCGCACCCATCACTGATGCCTTTGCCCGGGAGATCGGAGCCGACGGATATGCCCCGGATGCGGGATCGGCGGTTGATGTAACCAAATCACTTGTGGCTTGAAATGAGGTATTTAGCAGCTGATGTCTCCTGACAAAAAGAGTGTCGAAGGGTGCCTTCAACTGCGCATGGAGCCAGGTGCTCTTCTTGCCGATGAAATCACGGCTGCCGGAGAGCGAATAGCACTTCCCTGCAATGGCCGTGGCACATGCGGGAAGTGTCGGGCACTCGTGTCCGGCGCTCTACAGCCCCCCACCCGGATCGAGCGGCAGCATCTTTCCTCCGCAGACTTGGCCAAAGGATTCCGCCTGCTCTGTCAGGCGCGATCATCAGGCGGTGAGGTCTTCATTCACTCCCTGCCTGAGGTCTCCGACTTCGGTATCCTGACGGAAGGTTACGGTGCCCTGCGGGTGGGT
>JBMNSS010000189.1:0-4965 GCA_050945315.1 Limnochordia bacterium
CGATCAGCAGACTGTTTTTTGACAACGTCTGGTTGGTCCATTGGGAATGGTGAGGGCTGCCGTAATAGGGGTAGTAGCCTGAAGAAACCGCCAATCCGTCCCCCGCCGCATAGATGACGAAGGCGTTCTGATCGGCATATCCATGGCTGGCAGATCCGTAGCGGCTGCTTTTCATGGTGAATTGGATGTTTGTCTCCGGCGTAATCAGATTCTTATGGAGGGCAATCCAGTCTATATCCCGGAACCAACGAGCGTTGGGCAACTCCGACGGCACCTCGGCATCCGGTACGGGATCCTGAGGCAGCAACATGTGGAACTTCGAGCGCAAGCCAACCCCGCCGATGCGATCGACGTACCAGCGAAAATGGGGATTCTGGGTCTTGCGGGCCAGTTGAGTCATCACCCGCTGGGTTCCTGCACCCGTTCGCCCGTTGATCCCGTCGGAGAAGGGTTGGCCCGTACCGACAGACAGGCCATAAATGGCGAAGTAACCTGTCTGTTTGAAAAAGGGTTTCTTGTAGAAATCGAGTCCTGCCGCTACCTGGATGGCATCGAGAAAATCGAATATCCAGGTCATGTACGACGACCAGTAACTGTGGCCCTCGGAGTATCCGCCGTCTTCGGCTCCCCACGCCGGATACACCCCGGCCACAAGCGTCACCACATACTCGAGCCAATGCCTCGCTTCGGGTATCTCGTCGAAGAAGGCGATGGAGAGTTGGCCCAAAAAGCCCAGCATGCGCCCCGGGTGGCTCGAATACGGCACGGTTTCAAAGGGCAGATTCTTCAGCATGCGGTAGGCTTCCTCACCGCGCCCCCGAGCGCTCGCCCGTACAATGTCCCGTTCGGCTTCGGTCATGGTGTCATACAGCCAGCTGTAGGCCCGGGGCAGAAAATAGATCATGCGCATGGCGATCTCAGGAGCACCACTGTAGGAGGTGGAGCCCTTGGGATCCATGGCTGCCAGATGCAAGAGCAGTCTCTTACCCTCACGGGCGTATGCCTCTTCCTCGGTCAGCATATACAGGAAGGCGAGTTCCTCAAGAATCTCAAAGAAGGGAACGACGGCATTGAGCTCACTGCGCCAAACGTCAATGTCCAGGCTCCCGGTTTCGTAAGCACTGCGAGGCTCTTTGGGCAATTCGACGCCCATCAGTGCAGCCAGACGCCCTTGGGATAATATGGTGGGCAACAGCCTCAGGTTGACGCCGTCCCGCACCGACTGCACCTGTTCGGGACGGATGAACATACGAGGATGGGTACGAGGTATTCGCGCCATCCATTCCTCCGCAGGAGGTAACGGCATTTCGGGCAAACCGGGGTCCACCACGAAGGAACGCACCTGACTGGGGCCATATGTGTCCCCTTTTTCGCTGACGCCCCAAAACCGCCAGTACCATGTTCCGGGCGCAAATGTATGGGCGGGAACATAAAGAGGCAACCCGACGTTCTCGATACGGGTAAAACCGGAGGCGGAGAACTCGGGATCACGCCCGTACTCAACGACATAGCTCGCTGCTTGGGCATCAGGCAACCAGACCAGCGGCGGAGGATTCACACTGACGCGACTGCCGTCATGAGGCAAGTAGCCCAACTGTCTGGTTGTAGGTTCTCTTTCCGTAAGCTTCAACGGTTGGTCGGTGACATCATACAGACGTACATTGTCGTAGTAGAACGTCCCCACATTGGCGAGACTTGAGTACAGGATGAGGGTGACATACGCCGTGCCTTCAGGGGCGGTGGCTTCTCCCCTCAGTGTCTCCCACCTCTTTTTCGCCGACGCATTGCTGATCTTCTCTTGTACCCGCCTGCCGTTGGCATCGAGGAAATCGATGTAGAGCCCAGTGCTTCCGTCAATGCCGAAGATGTCCACTTCAGCTACATAGCGCCTGCCCGGCGTAGCCTCGACCCGATGAGTTCGCAGTCCCACGGATTTCCCGGAGTCTGTGTCGATAATCTTCAGCGAGTGAGAACCGACGGTGGCCATTTCGTCACTGAGTTCGACGTAGCCCGTAGAACCGATGGAAAAGGGTACCCAGTGCAAGGGTATCCCCTGTTCATCGACACCGTATGAGGAAAAATCGAAGTTTAGTATCAGGTTGACCGGAGTATCCATCACATCTGCACCTGCACCATTCCCACCGAGTATCAGCATCATACACAGAGCGACCAGCGCCGTGATGGCTCCCTTGTGAGCCGGATGCGGACTTTTCACTTGTGTCCCTCCCGTTCCAGTTATCTGACGCTAAATGATTTCTGGTGATATATCTCATTTCCTCCCTGCCCCGTCGTGGACTTCCCTGCTTCACCGCCCACGACCTCTTCGAACCACAACCAACGGTTAGATCTCCCCACAACGATCTTGGTACAACCCTGCCACTCCAGCGCCGATGATCGACGGCCATGCCTCTGTTGACACACATGACGTTGCGTGACCGTATCTAGGGGTGCGATAAAACCTCGGGCTCATCCTCGGCTCTCGGTTGAATCCGTTTCGCGCCGGGCGACGGGAGCGGTCTTTTCGCCGGGAGACTGACTGTGCGGTGTCTTGACATCACCGCCCGCAGGACTACAGGACGGCAGCACCTCGAGCATCCGTGTCGCTCACCGGTAACGTATTGCCGGCCCTCTCAAGAACGGTCGCGTCGCCATCTCGTCTCACATAACCGGCCTTCGCAGGCCGTTTTTGGCCCGCGAAGGCCGGTTCGGATACTCAACGTTCATGCCACGCCAAACAGACGGCTCTAGTTCTGTGCTTCGTTTACAATCTGCGTCAAGGTCTTTTCCGCCTGTTCCAAAGCGCTGGGCACAGGCAGTCTTCGTTGGATGGCTTCGGTCAAGATGTCGCCGACGGGGCCGCGGAACTCGGTGTACAGCAAGTGACGCGAACCGTAGGGTATGATGGGCCCGTCCATCACCTTGATGATCTGATCGGAATAAGGTCCGGTGCGCAATTCAGGATAACTCATCATGCTCTTGCGAGCCGGCAGGTTGGTCCCCCAGGCGACTAGGTAATCGAGCAGATACTTGGGTTGCATCCATGATTCCAGCACCTTCCAGGCCTCTTCCGGATGCTTGGTGGAAGAGACCATGAAAAGGACTCCCGCCCAGTAATGGGTCACATCCCGGCCTATCTCCGGTCCTACGTAACGCCGCAAGGCAATGTTCGAATTCTCCACTCCACCGAAGGCCGTGATCGCATCGCCCAGCTCCCGTGGGCTGGCCCAGTGCATCACCGCCACGTTGCCTCTGTTGAAGCTGCCCCTTTGAAGGGTGGGCATGCCCGCCAGCGTGACCTCGGCCATATAATTCAGAGCCCGACGCCCGGCTTCGCTGTTGACATCGATAGCGCCCGTATCTACCTCGATGCTCCGCGTGCCCAACTGCTCGAGGCAGCGTTCAAAGTCAATAAAAGTGACCACACCGGCAAGACTGTAGGCGGAATAGCCGAACACCTCAGGCTGACCTGCGGGCCCGAGTCTCGTCAGCTTCTTGGCGAAAGCGACCATGCTGTCCCACGTATTCGGCAGGCCGGTCCCCGCCGCTTCCACCAGGTCCATGTTATACATGTCCCAATAGGGGTGCACGGAGAACGGAACGGCATAGGTCTTGCCAAAGTACCTCAAGTCTGCCAGGGTAGCCGGTATCAAGTCGTTGCGATCAGGCCATCTGGCCAGATACCCATCCAAGGGCGTCGCTATCCCGTTGGCCACCCACATCCCCAAGACGTTGCTCGAATCGTAATACAGATCCGGAGCGGTCCCGGCGGCAACGTTGACAATCAGTTGCTCGCGTTGAGCCCACTCAAAGGCGTGTACCGTGAGCTCGATATCAGTGCTGGTGCTGTTAAAGGCCTCCTGGAACCTGTCCGCCCAGGACGCAATAGCCGGCGGCTGCGACGAAAACCACACGGTGATCGGGGTCTTGGCCGCCCATGCCCCACATGAGGCAAGGCAACACAAGACGACCAACCCTAACATCGCCTGCAAACGCATTTTGGACATGGTCATAGCCCCCACTTCTCACATGTTTTTCCGTTTTTTTACGCACCCTCTAATATCTTCGCTCAGAGATTCTCCGTTCCCTTCAATCATGCCGCCGAGGCAGCCGTGGAGGGATCCCGACAGGAACATGGAATCCATGCTAACGTATCCGTGGCGGAATTCCAGTTTATCTAATGTAATATATCCCGAGGATTGATGGCGATGAGGATCATTTTGGAGGTTATCGCGGTAACCGTGGAAGACGCCCTCGCTGCCGAAAGAGGGGGAGCCGATCGGCTGGAGTTGATTGCCAATTTCCTGGAAGGGGGGACGACTCCGTCCCCGGGTGTGATCCGCAGCGTTAAACGAGCCGTCTCAATCCCCGTCAACGTCATGCTTCGCCCGCATGGAGGCGGCTTTGTGTACTCCCCCCTGGAAGTGGATGCTATGATCTACGATGCCGCACTCGTTCGCCGGGCCGGCGCTGACGGCATAGTCGTGGGTGCCTTGTGTTCGGATGGCACGATCGACACGGAGACCATCACGCGAATTGTGGATGCGGCCCGTCTGCCGGCGACCTTTCACCGAGCCTTCGACATGCTCCCGGAGGCGACCATGCCTGGGGCCGTCCGGACTCTCGCTGAATTGCCCTGGATTGAGCGCGTCTTAACCTCAGGAGGACGCGAAAGCGCGTATGAAGGCAGAAAAAAGATTGCCGAGCTGGTGCGTCAACAGACTCTCTCCATCATGCCCGGCAAAGGTGTAGGACACAAGAACATCAAGGATCTCGTTTTGGAAACTGGTGTCCGCGAAGTGCATGTGGGCACCGCTGTCCGCCACTTCAACAAACCCACGTCCCCCGTATGCGAGGAGAAGGTCCGCAGACTAAAGGAGATCCTGGCGGTTCATCTTCATTGATTCAGGACGGTCTTCTCAAGCCGCGCATAGGCATGCGGCGGTTTGGAAGGCCTACTGCGAAGCG
>JBMNSS010000190.1:0-4962 GCA_050945315.1 Limnochordia bacterium
GGGCATCCTTACCAGGTTCTCCTGTCATGCGGTGGTCTTCAGAAACACCCATGTTCATGCTTCTGCCGACTGGGTGGGCGAGATGAGAGACTGTCTGCGGAGTAAGTGGCCGGGTCTTCCCGTACTTTTTTTGCAGGGCGCGTGCGGTGATCTCAACCCTGCACCCCTTTTGCCTTCCATGTCTCATGAGGAATGGGCGGAAGGTGTCGGCAATATCGTGGCCGGCGGGGTGTTGCAGCTGTGGGCGAGGCGCCGGCCTCTGGGTGAAGGCGGATTGAACTCCGTGTCTCGCACGATTTCGCTGCCTGTCGATATAGGTGTGATGTCGGAAGGGCAGCTGAAGAATGTCCTGAAAAAGGCTGAGGAGGCCTGCCGGGAGAATCCTTCGGTGGCCACCCAAGGCGCAAAGCGCTTCTGGTCTGAGTTCCTGGCCCAGTGGCAGAGGGATTATTACGGAAAAGACGTGCCACACGGATGGCCCGGTGAGATTCAGTCTTTGCAGATCGGTCATTTGCGCATGGTGTTTCACGGTTCGGAGATGTTCTCTGCGGTGGCTCAGGAAATACGCGAGCGGAGCTTCGGCGACGATGTATGGGTAGTGGGCTACACCAACGACTTCTGGGGCTACATACCCGATCCCGGTGATTACGAACGTCGGGGGTATGCGGCCGTTACGGTGCCGGGGATGACAGGGCGTCCTCATTTCGCGCCTAACGTAGGCGACTTCGTGGCACGCGAAGCCGCGGCCCTGGCGTGTGAGATGAGATCTTAGAGCGAACTAGATCATCCATAGGCTCCGGTCGCCTACGGCAGGAGCGCATGACAGATTGTGGAAGACTAAGGCGGCGGCTTTCTTCGCAGGACAGCCGAGAGTCATCGCCGTTAGGCATTACTAAAGGCAGGTGGATGGAATGCAGGCCGGTTTTGGAGAAGTGGTCATCACGCCTCCGATGGGTACAGGTATGGCCGGATACTTCAGAGAACGATTGGCTGAGGGTATCATAGACGATCTACACTCCCGAGCTTTGGTGGTCTCTCAAGGAGATACACATGTTGCTGTAGTGAGCACTGATATTATCGCCATGCTTCCGGAAGACGTCCAAGCCGTGAAGGAACAGGTACACAAACGAATAGGCATTCCCGAATCGAACGTCTTGATTGGGGCAAGTCATACCCACACGGGTCCGGTCGTGCACAGGCGTCCGGGTTTTGTCAGGGATGAAGACTACATGAGAACGTGGGCTCGTCTCACGGCGGGGGCCGTGGAGATAGCCTTCCGCAACCGGGTCGAGGTAACCTTGGGCGTGGGCAAAGGTCTGGTTCCGGGGGTTTCGTTTAACCGCCGCTTTATGATGAAGAACGGGTACGCCCACACAAACCCCGGTGTCGGTAATCAGGATATCGTGGAACCGGCCGGTCCGGTGGATCAGGAGGTGACCGTACTCCGCTTTGACGGACCCGATGGTGTACCCATCGGCGTGCTGGCTCACTTCAGTTGCCACTGCGATACCGTAGGAGGCAATCTCTTCTCCGCCGACTGGGTAGGTGTGGCGGCTGAGAAGATCCGCACTGCGCTGCAGCCTAAAGGAGCTGCCAAGCCGTTTGGCGTGGTAGTGCTCAATGGGGCCAGTGGGGATATCAATCAGTTTAACGTCAACGATCCCAAGCGTCGTCAGCGTTGGCCCGGCTACAGGGATGAAATCGGAATGGCGGTGGCCGGCGAGACGGTGCGTGTGGCTGTGAGCCTGACTCCCCAGGCGTATGAGGGAGTTGGGGCGGCCTCTAAAGAGATCACCTTAGAGCGGATTCCGATCGAGGAGTTCCTGGAAAAAAGCCGCAAGGCTCTTGAGGATCCCAAGGTGGGACGCATGGAAAAGACAGTGGCCGGGGTCAATCAGCAAAGAGCTGAGTATCACGGCAGCCAGCCGGATCGCTTCCAGCAAGAGATCATCTGTGTGCGCATCGGTCCGGCGCTCATCGTGAGCGGTCCCGGAGAGATGTTCACTCAGCTCGGGCTCGACTTCAAAGCGGCATTCCCCGATGCCTACGGCATGATGGCCAACCTATCCAACGGTTATCTTGGTTACGTGCCCACGGCGAAGGCCTTTGAAGAGGGCGGATACGAGCCTCGCTCCACTCGTCTGAAGCCGGGTACGGGTGAGGCCATCGTCGAAGCAGGTATCGAATTGGGTAAGAAGCTTATGGGGCAGGATTAGTCTCAGATCCAATGAACACGACAGGGGCTGTCTCAATGGAGATCTTGGGACAGCCCCTGCTTTCGTCTACTGGCCCATATCATTCGATCGTTATGCAGTGCCGGAGACACACAGGTCGGATGCTTGCGACTGTAGCGGCACACTATTGGCCCTAGGGATTTATCTGCGCCCAACAGCGTTCCATAATCTCCCAAGCTTTTTGCAGATAGAAGCGGTAGTTCTCCAAGGGCGTCCCATTGGGAATGCGGTGGTCAAGGGCGATTACGCAACCGCCCGTGGCTACCAGCGGCGGGATCTTGTGCTCCAACTCCGCGACGATCTCTTCCTTACTGCGCCTGAGTACATGTTTGTCTATACCGCCGTAGAATGCCAGGCGCTTGCCGTACCGCTCTCTGATTTCCACCACGTCCACGCCGGCGGCCGGTTCCATGGGGTGCATACATTTGATGCCCGCATCCAAAAAAGCCGGGATGACGCTGGTGATGTCGCCGTCACTGTCCTGATCAAAAAGGACGGCGCCTCGATCCGCTAACATGTCCCAGATGCGGCGGTAATAGGGCTTAATGAACTCCTCGATCTGTTTTGGACCCACGAGAGAACCGGATTTGCCCGCCAGATCCTCGTGCACCCTGAGTACATCGACCTGTACCGTCGCCGATACCCGGTCGAGTACCGCTTGCGCCGTCCGACCGATGGTATCGAGCATGTCGTGTATCAATTCCGGGTTCTCGTAGTATGCGATGCAGAGACCCTCTTCTCCCATCAACTGACGCGGTTCGTCAAAACCGCCGGGAATAGACACGCACACAACCGTGTCCTTTTGGAGGAGTTGCCGTGCATGCGCTTCCCAGTCTTTATGAAAGCGCGCCTCGCTAAACTCATACCAGTGCTTGATCTTCAGCCAGTCATCGAAAGTCTTTACCGGATAATCCAGCGGTAAGGGCAGCGTCGAATAGCCCTTTATCAACTTCATGCGCCGACCATAGCCGTCGATTTCGATGATATACTCATCAGTCTCTTCCACAACCCGGCTGGGGTGACCGCCCAACCTGCCCGTGTTAACCCTAACGGTGCCTCTGGCGGCCGTGCGGTAACGAAAGGCGGAGAAATCGAGTTCGTCCGGGGTAGCGCCTTGCTCGAGCCACTCTTCCTTCAGACCGATGATGGGGCCGAAGATCTCCGTAATCATCGGCGGGCAAAGGCACCTGAAGGTCATGTGATCCAGGTACTCTTGGCGTGATACGGTGGGCGTTATGCGTGTTCTCAGATCGGCATGTGAAGTCCAACGCAGCTTCATGGAATTGAGCGGCACGAGAATCCCGCTTCTAAGCGTGGAGCGGAATGCCGCCTTCACCTCCCGGCTTTCTCTCTTCGACAGATTGAATCCCTCGTGGTATTGCTTTGTTCGAAAAGGAGGCAGCGTATGTTTCTTGCCGTCCGGCTTAAGATATTGCCTTCCAGAGAACAGGCTGACTCCCTTTTACGATCGATAAAGGTTTTGAACGAAGCGTACGATTATGCCAGGCACATAGCTTTCAAGAACAAGCTCTTCAGCCGGACCAGGCTGCACAGAGCGTATTACCATGAACTCCGTAAACCCTTTAGTCTGTCCGCTCAAATGACAGTATGTGCTTATCGCTGTTGGTGAACGTCGCCGTGATGCTTCGTTGGCGGACGCATTTGCTGTCAGGATGATCTGATGCCGGATCCTATCAAGTCAAGGAGAACTCGTTCTATCAGGAGAATGCCGGTCTGTGCCGACGTTGGCGGCGCTGCGCCCCTTGCTTTCTCTGTGCTCGACCTTCGAAGAAGCAGGAACCGAGCCCAATCGACCTCCCGCTCATGGGAAAAGAGCTTTTGACCACCGCCAAGCGTTTGTTGCGCAGCGACGGTACGATCATCCACCGCCTCGGGTCAGCTCGAGGCGGCCTTGGGTTCTATCGAAGTGTGGATGGAACTCGATAACCTCGCTGCCTATAGAGATTCGACGGGGTCTGTCCCGCCTTTGCGCAATGCCTTGGCAGATATCACATGTCAGGAACAGTGCCCTGGTGGCAGCGGCAGGTGTGTTGCTGTCCTACAAACTGCACGACTTGCGAGGGCGATGCGCAGCCGGCTACGCCACAAGCGATGCTTGCGGAGGCCGAGCGGATGTGGCTGGCTCAATGACGACGAAGCCGGGCGGCTGTCAGGGTAGTATGGATCCACCAAACGGGTATCTTGGTTGCGTGTCGACTGCGAAAGACCTTCCGGCTGTGGCGGATACGAGTCCCGCTCTACACCTCTGCGATCGGATTTCGGCGAGGTCATCATCGAAGCAGGTGGAGCAGTCATAGACCGAGTGTGAAGACCAAAGTGGCGGGGAGTGACCCCGCCACGAAAATGCCACGGTTATTCAGCGAGGAACGAGCAACCTCTCCGCTCCTTCGCTTAGATAGGGCGGCACACCCTCGAGATATATGGTCTCTATGTCCTCGAAGATGCCCACCGGAGCGCGCAACAGCTGCAGACTCCAAACACCGGAGCGGTCCGCGGCATCCACATTGAGATGGACCTCACGGTCAAAAACCTCGTCGACGACTGTGCTACCCTGCGGATCTTGCAGCAACAGGCGCACGGTCTCGCGCATCGATGCTTTAAGATGCACACTGAAGCGGACGGTCTCTTCCGGGACGAAGAAGGTGAGCGGTCGCACGCGGCTGATGACGTTCATGGGACTGTTTCGGCTGGCTTCGATGACCACATG
>JBMNSS010000191.1:0-4844 GCA_050945315.1 Limnochordia bacterium
TCGCATCTACGAAAGCCACTGGGACACGGTTACCATCCTGCCCGGGCAGACAACGTCCCTTCAATGGGATCCGGTTACCGGCGAATGCGTTGTCATCGGCAATGTGGACAACCCGCCACCGGCCCCCACCGACGTGGCACTGACCATTACGGATGAAGGGCTGCAGATCACTTGGCCTCCGGTGCCCGATATCGAGAACGATCTCGATGGGTATCGCATCTATCTACGTCAAAATCCCCTCGACAAGTTCAACTTGGTACAGGAAGTCGACAGGGGGACAAGATCCTATACTTACCCGGCCAGGCAGCTTCGCGACGGCAGAACCATCGAGGTTGTGGTCACCGCTGTCGACCGAACGGGTCAAGAGAGCAATCGCTCTGAAGTGGTCAGCATCGTCTATAGCGCGCCATAAGTTCAACAGGGGGGCCATGTTGAGCCCCCCTCATCGTACTTGGCTCTACAGACGTGAGATGAGCAACTCACGTTCGAAGAGCAAATCTTTCGGCAGCCGATCGTATAGCCTGATGAACAGCTCGTCCTGTTCATGGGCTTCCTTTTTCCAATCTTCACGATCGATGGACTGAACCCACTCCAAGTCCTCAACAGTGAAGTCAGTCAGGCCCTCGAGGTCAAATTCATCCGGTTTGGGCATCCAGCCCAGCGGTGTTTCGATGGCGCCCACCCGCCCTTGACAGCGATCGATAATCCACTTCATGACGCGCATGTTGTCCCCAAAGCCGGGCCAGACGATCTTGCCTTCGTCGTTCTTGCGGAACCAGTTGACGTGGAAGAAGCGCGGCGGATCGGTGACTTGCTTGCGCATACTGAGCCAATGTGCGAAATAGTCGCCCATGTGGTACCCGGCAAACGGCAGCATGGCGAAAGGATCTCTTCGGACCCGGCCCACGGCACCCGCGGCGGCTGCGGTGGTCTCAGAGCCCATGGTCGCTCCCAGATAGACTCCGTGTCCCCAGTTGTAGGCTTCAAAGACCAAGGGAACATTGTGAGCCCGTCTTCCGCCAAAGATGAAAGCGCTGATGGGTACGCCCTGCGGATCGTCCCAGGCCGGGTCGACCACCGGACACTGAGCAATGGGAGCGGTGAAGCGGGCATTGGGATGGGCTGCGGGCCGGTCGCAATCAGGCGTCCACTCTTGACCGAGCCAGTCAATACAAGACTCCGGTGGTTCCTCCGTCATGCCCTCCCACCAGACATCTCCGTCAGGTGTCAAAGCGCAGTTCGTGAAGATCGAGTTGGCCCGGGCAGACAGCATGGCGTTCTTGTTGGACTGCATTGACGTACCCGGTGCGACACCGAAGAAGCCGGCTTCCGGATTGATGGCATACAGCCGTCCGTCTTTGCCTGGCTTGATCCAAGCAATGTCGTCTCCGACCGTCCAGACCTTCCAGCCTTGTTTTCTGTAGTGCTCAGGCGGAATGAGCATGGCCAGGTTGGTCTTACCACATGCACTCGGGAAGGCGGCGGCCACGTAGGTCTTTTCACCTTCGGGGGACTCAAAGCCTACGATGAGCATATGTTCCGCAAGCCATCCTTGTTCGCGGCCCATATAGGAGGCAATGCGCAGGGCAAAACACTTCTTGCCCAATAGGGCGTTGCCCCCGTACCCGCTGCCATAGGACCAGATGCTTTTTTCCTCGGGGAAATGAACGATGTACTTATGGTTCGGGTTACAGGGCCAGGGAACATCCTTTTCACCAGGCTGCAGCGGTGCCCCCACCGAATGCAGGCAAGGCACGAAGTCTCCGTCTTCTCCCAGTACGTCTAAGACAGCTTTGCCCATGCGCGTCATGATGCGCATGTTTACCACTACGTACGGGGAGTCAGTCAGCTCGATACCGATGTGCGCAATATCGGAACCCAAAGGTCCCATGCTGAACGGGATCACATACATGGTCCGCCCTTTCATGGAACCTTTAAACAGCTTCGTCAAAGTGGCCTTCATCTCTACCGGATCTACCCAGTTGTTCGTCGGACCGGCGTCTTCACGGCGCCGAGAACAAATGAAAGTCCGGTCTTCCACGCGCGCCACATCGTCGGGATGGGACCGGCACAGATAACTGTTGGGACGCTTCTCCTCATTCAACTTGATAAACGTCCCCTGCTTAACCATGAGATCGCACAGGCGATCATACTCTTCCTGCGATCCGTCACACCAGTGAACGGCGTCGGGTTCGCACAGTTCAGCCATCGACTCGACCCACTCAAGGAGCTTCTTGTTAGATGTCATCGATACAATATCCCCCTGCCTGTAAAAGGATGCCGTGTCATATTCATGTCATTTTCAATGTAGGCTATCATACGGTGTGAGCAGTGTCAAAGGGCTTTCGCCATGTATGCGCATCGGAAATGTGTGTACACTTCATTCGAGTCCGTCTTGACGCAAGAAGGTAAGAACTGTATAGTAGACAAACCCCACCATATTAGGCCGTATTGGGAGGGATTGCCGATGACCGTGGATCAGATAAAGGCCATAAGACGTGCCAAAGATGCGTTAAGTAGCGCAAAAATAACAGGAACTCCGGCCGTAATCGGGTTCGATGGTTTCGTGGATGAGATCAGCGAGGCAGTCGACAAACGCACTTCGCCGGACACCTACGATAGAATACAAACCATCGCCGAGCTCGGCGAACGGATCACGAAAGCTGCCGGTCTGTCCACAAACATCGAACTCGTCCCCAAGGTCATTAAACTGGGGGGCAACGGTCCTATCATGGCCAACGCGTTAGCCGCTTTAGGCCTGGACGTTACTTACATCGGCGCTCTCGGCCGACCATTGCACCCCGTATTCAGAGAATTGGCTCTCAAATCCCGGGTCATCTCCATAGCTCAACCGGGACACACCGATGCCTTGGAATTCACTGACGGCACAATCATGCTAGGGAAGCTGGAGTCCATCAAGAACATCAACTGGGAGAATCTCTCGGAAGCCATCCCTCTGAGGGAGATGATCGAGCTCTTCTCCGGAACCAAACTGATCGCTACGGTCAATTGGACTATGATTCCCTTCATGACCGAGATATGGCGGCATCTGATTGACGATGTCTTCTCCGCCATCACGTACGAAGAGCCGCCCATCATCTTTTTCGATCTCGCCGATCCGGAGAAGCGTTCGCGACATGAGATCGAAGAAGCACTGGAGACCATTCACCGCTTCAACGGACCTTGCCGAGCCACGCTTGGTCTCAATCGCAAAGAGGCCACGCAGGTGGCAGAAGCCCTCGGACTCCGGCTCAGTTGCGATCCCGCGAACGCCCCCTTGGACGAGATCACCCAGGCCATCGCGGAGCGCATGAATATCTACGGGCTCGTGGTACATCCTTTGGATCAGGCCGCTTGCGTCCTCGACGGGGTCTTTTGTATCGCCGACGGTCCTTACACCGCACATCCGAAGCTTACCACCGGAGCCGGTGACAACTTCAACGCCGGTTTCTGCCTCGGACAAGTGCTCAACCTATACCCTAAGGACTGCCTGATCCTGGGCGCCGCCACATCAGGGTTTTATGTTCGCTACGAGTACAGCCCTTCCCTCTCCGAGCTTTTGGACTTCCTCGATCTTTGGGCCGGGAATACCGGACGAGATTTTGCCTGACTCAGTGCTCGGTGGATTATCGGGGCAAGGTGCCGGACGGTGCGCCTAGCCCCTTTAGAGTACGTCCCTGGCCAGAAGGCGTCCGTTCTGATCGATGAAGATCCAGGGAAGTCCCGCAGGCACCCGATCTCGGGGCACGTGCACACTGTCAACCGGGTAGTTGATGGTCTGAAAAACAAAATCGTCGGGTGCCGGACTCCGCAAATAGACGACCACCTTCAGTGCCCCGTTCAGGCGCACAATTTCACGGATCCTCACGGCATACCCTCCCGTAGGTGCTTCACCAAGAGCGGCGACGACAAGAAGATGCGCCCTCCAATCCTCGACCGCAGGGATGAGACCGCGAAGGTAAGGACGTGAGGCAAGAAAGCGCTCGAACTCATCGGAGTCCCTCAGCAGACCAAACCAACAGCCGGCTAAGCTAGGTTGATCACACCACTGCCATCCGGTGATCTTCCGATCACATGCATACAGCTTCACCGTCATCTCCCCCTGCCACGACTGAACTCTTTGCCTGGGGTGGAGGCAGAAGCTTCCTACCAGTTTAGTATGCACAACTATGCCACTGCAGGAAATAAGTGCAAGCGGCCAGAAATCCAAGGCATCCGTGAACCACCGGCTTCAACCCAAAACAGATGTTGCCACGGAGGTGTTCTCATGCAAGCGGAAGGAATCGTCGTTCCTTTGGTTACCCCTCTCACAGATGATGAGTCTATCGACAGTCACGGACTGCGGAGACTCATTGAGCACATGATCAGCGCTGGCATCAATGGCATTTTTGTCGCCGGAACCACAGGCGAATACTCGCGCCTGTCGCCGCGACAGCGTCACAGCCTGTTCGCACAGGCCGCGGAATTCGCATCGGGTCGCATCACAGTCTATGCCGGTGTGACCGACTCGGGTTTTCATATCGTGCGCAGCCACATTAAGGCTGCCAAAGCGGCAGGTGTCGACTGTTGCGTTGCAGGACTGCCCTACTACTTCCCTGTTCATGCCGATGACGAGGCATACGCTTGGTTTGCCGAGTTGATAGCATACTCACCGTTGCCGCTTATGCTCTACGACATCCCGCCCCATGCCCAGGCGGCTCTTTCGCCCGCCGTGGTAGCCAGATTGGCCTCATCAGTGGCGGGAGTCAAAGACAGCAGCGGCGATCCACACAAGATCAAGGCTTTCATCACGGCCTTGGGAGGAGACCGGCGCCAGGCCGCCTATCTGAGCGGCAGCGAGGAAC
>JBMNSS010000192.1:0-4828 GCA_050945315.1 Limnochordia bacterium
GCTGTATGGCGGGACAAGCAGGGGTGTGCCAAAACACCCCCGCTCATGATCACGCCCTGTCTGTAAATGCTACACCCTTGCACTTGGTCTCCTCGGAGGTGTTTCTGAGCGGCTCTCGCGGGCGGCACTGCCCCTGTCTTGATCCGTGGTCATCATCCGCCGCAAACTCCACACTCGGTAAAGCGCCACGGGGTGTCTATATCACTTGCTCGCGGCGCGGGTTTCCACACCTACTCGACCCTCAAAGACCATGGGGCCGGAGAAAGTCGAGCAAGTCAGGTGCTCGGCCTTGGCCCTGTTACCAAGCAATTTGAGTAATGTCGACAGGTCGGCCCCCGTTGCGCAACGACTCAGTTGCCGCACACCCTACAGCGACACTCATCCTGCCGGCTTCCGGAGTAGCCAACGGTTCTTTCCCATCGAGAACCATCTCCACAAACTCAGCACAAATAACAGGATCGGCACCTCCGTGCCCACCTGCCGAACCCTTAATCCGATAGACGCGATCAGCATGCTCGCGCCACGTGTTGGACCGACGCGTCTTAACCTCCACAGTACCGTTGTCCAGACTCTCCACACGTCCCTCGGTACCGATGAAAACGTAGTTGCGGTAATAATCCGGACTGTAGTGGCACTGCAGGTACGATGCCTTAACGCCACCCTCCATTTCCATGAGAACCATGCTGTGATCTTCCACGTCAATCTCCTGCCGGAACGCGCACTGGCGTCGGCGGCTGTGCGGCTGTGCTTCCGTGCACGTGTCGACTTCCGGACAGGTATCACAGGTGAGATCGTTGGGCTTGTCTCCTCCGAAGTAGTCGAGGCTGCCGAACGCCACCACTCGCTTCGTATACTGCCCGGTGATCCAGTGGATCATATCGATGTCGTGTGAACCCTTCTGCAGGAGAAGTCCGGTCACGTTCTCGCGGGTACCGTGCCAGTCATGATAGTAAAAATCTCCGCCGGCACCGACGAAATGGCGCATCCACACCGCTTTTATTTCACCGATCGCACCTGAGTCAACGATCTCTTTTATTACCCGAAACACAGGCATATAACGCATATTGAAGCCAACCATCAAACGCTTGCCCGAAGCCTTCCAGGTTCGCAGGATGCGATCACAGCCTTCGGTAGTGATAGCCAACGGCTTCTCACAAAAAACGTGCTTGCCGGCCTCAAGTGCTGCCACTGCGTGCTCTTCATGGACGAAGTCGGGCGAGGTTACCGCTACAGCGTCTACGTCATCTCGCTCCAGAAGCTCGCGATAATCAGTGGTGATGAATGCATCAGGATTGATCTCTTCACGGAAGGCCTGGAGATGGTCTCCGTTGACGTCAGCGCCGGCGACAACCGTTGCCCGCTTTGACGACTGCCAATGCCGGGCAATACCTCCGCGTCCCCTGACTCCGATCAAGCCGATTCTCAGCTTATCCATAGGCGGTCTCCTTTGGAAATCGTGTTATGCTGTGCAGACGTGTCAGTCCACCTACATCATCTGTTTTGACCGGAAAACTAAAAACTCCTGCAGGAGTCGAACAGCAACAGGGCCTGCCACCGAATCTCTTTTCGGCAGAGAGATGCTCCCGGATGGTTAAAAGAAAGCGACGCTCTTGGCGCCGCTTTCTTTTCTCAACTCTCCGATCGTCCGTTCGGCGTATCTATTTCCGGTTTCAGCGTGCCGACTCTTGTTTCTCGGCAACCTTGTACCTGCCGTTGCCGAAGAACTCAGGCAGATACCGTTCGGCAGCCGTCAACATCTCTGTTTCTGACAGACTGGTGGTCCGACCGTCCTCATACTGCTTTTGTACCCACTGGGTCATGGCCATTACGCCCTCATGACGCTTGTCGATGCGTGCCTCACCGTTGAGCCCCAGCATTCTGTTCACCCAAAAGGCTACGCCCGCGGCACCGGCCTTATCGGTCACGTTGACGCCCAAGGGACGGTTGAGAAGACTCTTGGTGTCAAAGATGTTGTAGATCTCCTCGTTTTTGATCAGTCCGTCAACATGGACCCCGGCGGAAGTGACGTTGAATTGGCGCCCGATGAACGGCGTCATGGGCGGAATGTCATAGTTGAGTTTTCCGCGGAAGTAGTCAGCGATCTCGGTAATCACGGTCGTATCAATTGAATCGTCGCCGGTGAGGCTCATATACTCTATCACCAGTGCCTCTATGGGCGTGTTTCCGGTTCTTTCACCGAAGCCCAGCAGTGTTCCGTTGACCCCCGCACACCCGTAGAGCCACGCGGTGGTGGCGTTGATCAGACCTTTGTGAAAATCATTATGTCCGTGCCATTCGAGCCACTCTCCCGGTACCCCGGCTTCATTGGTCATAGCGTGCACCAAACGAGACACGCTTCGGGGCAATGTGGCTCCGGGATAGGTGACTCCGTATCCCATGGTATCGCAGAGACGAATCTTGATCGGAATACCGCTCTCCTGGCTCATGGACATCAGAGTCTGAGCAAAGGGAATCACAAAGCCATAAATATCGGCGCGAGTGATGTCCTCAAAGTGACAACGCGGCCGAATGCCCGCCTCCAAAGCTGCCGCCACCACATCGACATATTGCATCATCGCCCGCTGACGATCCAACCCCAACTTGGTGTAGATGTGGTAGTCGGAGCACGATGTCAAAATCCCGGTTTCGGGGATCTCCATCTCTTTGACCAGCTGGAAGTCCTTCCTTGTGGCCCGAATCCAAGCCGTTATTTCAGGATATTCATAACCGCGTTCTTGGCATCGTCTGACGGCCTCGCGGTCCTTCTTGCTGTAGACGAAGAACTCCGACTGCCGAATAAGACCTTTGGGACCGCTCAAACGATGAAGTAAGTCGAAAAGCTCCACGATCTGCTCCACCGTATACGGTGTACGTGCCTGTTGACCATCACGAAAAGTCGTGTCAGTTATTAACAGGTTGGCAGCCGGATTGAGGGGGACCTGCACTCCGTCAAAGGTGATGCGCGGCGGAGCGGTATAAGGAAATTGCTCGCGCATCAGATCTGGTTCAATCCGATTGACCAGAGTGTGAGGCCGTGTTGAAAGTGTAAGCATCCAGTCTTTTTCCTGCATAGATGTTCCCCTCCGTAAATCCGCTTCCCATCCATTTAGCCAAGAAAAGAGGAACTTAGCCCCGCACTTGGCTCCCGTAAAGGATAGTCATATCCTAACACGGCTTAACCCAAAAGGGAAGTTACTTCATGCTGTTGAATCAATAAGAATATCTAATAGGTCGCCCTATGGAACGGGATGACGCCCGAGGCACTGATCAAAGGAGGCCGCAACCTTGGATCTTAGATTGCTGCGTACCTTTCAGGTGGCCGCACGCCACCTCAATTTCAGTCAGACCGCGGAAGCCCTATATCTTTCCCAGCCTACAGTAAGCAACCACATCAAGCAACTTGAGAGAGAATTGGGCTGCGAGTTGTTTGAGCGTTCCGGCCGCTCGGTGCGTCTGACACCCGCCGGTGAGCAATTCACGGCATACGCCAGCCGGCTCTTGGAGCACGCAGACACGACTTTGCAGGAGTTTTTCTCCTGGCTGGCCGGACGCGAAGAACGCCTGAGCGTGGCCGCCTCACCTATGGTGGCCCGCTCCGTGCTCCCATGGATCTTGCGCACCTATCGGGAGCGCATGCCCACCGTCCAGACGGTCATCTCAGTCTTGGTCTCTGAAGAGATTCCCGCCGTCGTGGCCAACGGTGACGCGGAGATCGGTTTTTCCCGCATTGAGCCCGACGACCCGCGCCTCAACGGCGAAGTCCTGCATACCGACCCCGTTATTTTCGTGGCCCCGCCCTGTACCTATAACGAAAAGGCCGCTCCCTACCGTAACTGGCAAGAAGCGGTCCGTCGCTTCCCGTTGATCACGCATAATCATCCGGGATACTGGGATGATCTACTGTTGGCGATCGATCAGATCCTGCCGCGTCTTTTTACCATGGTAGTCACCCAGGTCGACATTACCAAACGTCTGGTCGAAGAAGGCTTGGGCACTTCATTCCTGCCGCGATCAGCCGTCTACTCGGAAATCCGGGCCGGACGGATGGTAGAACTCCCCGTACCCGAACTGGTCTTGCCGATCTCAGCCTCTTGGCTCGTCTTCCGGGCGGATCAACCCATGACCGCAGGGGCCAAAGGCTTCGTGGAGCTGGCCAAAAACCTGCGCGATGAGCTTAGCACCAAAGGCTTCGATGAGATCTTGGGTTAGAGGGCAGACTATAGGCAAACAGCTCTGGGAGGTAATATGCATGGCCGATCATCGATTGCCTCAGGCACCCCTGTGGACGGCGGACAGACGCAACCGCCTGATCGAAATGTTTCGAGCGAGAAATACGGTCGAAGAGATAGCCCGGGAGCTCAGCCTGCCCATCGATGAGATTGAGGCCCGCCTCGAAGATCTGGCCCTTGAAGAGTACGATTTACCCTTTTATGACTGATCATCGGCTGTGCGGGGTGGTGTGTGGCGGCGAACAAATCCCTTAAGCCCTCGTTCAACTTTGGGACGCGCCAGCAATACCACCCGCCCACAGCCTTGGCATTTCAGGCGAATGTCCATTCCCGTGCGCAGGATCTCCCACTCATCTGACCCGCACGGATGCGCTTTGCGCAACCGAATGATGTCGCCAAGTTCGAAACGAATGGGCATCAGTAGGGATCATCCTCTCTGTGATTATCACACGAGCTCCATATATTGTACCCGCACTCATGGGCAAACTGGAAGAAGCAATCTCGAGGCAATGAACGTGGTGGGAGTCGAACTGTGAGACGGTGGTGGCTCGTTTCCGTCCTGGCTATCTCGGTCTGCGTGGTGACCATCTCTTGTGCTT
>JBMNSS010000193.1:0-4815 GCA_050945315.1 Limnochordia bacterium
GCATCGATCCAGACCCCGTCAAACAGCTTAAAGGAGCTCTTTCCGATTCGAGCCTGCAACGGACCGGTCGTAATGACAAAAGCCTCATCGTCTTCCTCGATGACGATTCCCCTGTCCGCCGGGATGGTATTCCTCCGGACTTCGTTTCCGAACTCGAGGGCATAGACTCGTCTTTCTCCGGCGCCGAAACGGTCAGAGAAATCGACGAGGATCCATTTCAGGCTGTCATCAGGCCAGTAGGATGTCACGGCAAATTGGGCGGGCATCTCCTCTCCCGCGGCGGACAAGAGGCGAAAATGCTCCAGGTCATAGACCCCGCCTAAGGGAAGAGGAAAACCGAAAGTGACAGGGACTTCGCTGCGTTCGACTCCGGCCTCCTCGAGAACCTCGATCTCCACCTGGCGCCGGGATATATCACCCGGTTTTCCGGGACGGCGGACATCGAAGCTGAAAGGCACGCCGGGCCGCTGACGACCGAAAGAAAAGGCTTCATTGGCTGCCACGGCCCGGTAGGGCAGCCCCTTATTGTCGAGCGTTTCGTATTTCACTTTGTCGTCAATATAGCGATAGGCCGTCAGGGGAGTGAGACTGGTCAGTCTCAGTCGGTCAAGATCCGGAAGACGACTCACCGTCTGACGAGGCAGTTCAGCCGACCGGCGAGGAGTGGAATCCGTCCGTCCGATCTTCCTGCCGCCCTTATAGCGCTCGGCCAGAAGATGAACGGTGAAGCGCACGGTCTTCTCATCGCCGTGCAGCGGTGCTTCGAGCACGGCATACATGGTGTCGTCAACGACGGTTCCGCCCGCAAACATGTGACCGACATTGTAATTCGGGTTCTGACTTCTTAACCCCACATTCCCCTCAGACAGCGTGACCATGACATCCACGCCCCGATGCGACGGGCTGTCTTGACGTCCGGTTTCGGGATTGTGATCCATGTCTAAGTAGAAATGTAAAAGAGCTCCGTCATCGAAGCGGATGGGATGCGAGAACTTGACTCTGAACAGCAGACGGCTGAGTCCGATGTGCGCCGCTTCCAACGAGACAATGTCCGGAGCGTTGACCGAGACCTGCTCCGGCGTAAAGTCCATGCTCGGACTCGTCGCCACCGTCCGAAACTCGGGTTCCGTATCGAAAGGGATTCCCATCAAGGCCTTGATGTCATCACTGACGGTATCGGCATAGGCCACACTAACCGCCAGGGCGAAGACTACGACCGAGATTACGGGAACCCAAAGCCAGTGTGAGTTGAAAGGCCAAAACGATGCTGACAAGGTTCAACCTCCCTAAGCGAGAATATCCGGAAACAGAATCACAATCAATTTCCACGTTCTGCATTAGATGCGCACCATGGTTATTCTCCGGGCCCAAGCTGCCTCCCTCTCATATGCGTAACGCTAAAGGATACAAGAACCCAAACAGATATGATGAGCGGCAAGTCATGACTGAAATCCGCGGCCCACATGCACCGCAGTGATTATCATTTCAATGGAAAGCAGGCATTTCTGATGATGATTGCATCCAAATGGCTTCGTCCCCTGACCGTCCTCTTGGCCCTCACGGCAGTCATGGGGCTCACCGGTTGCAGACGTTGGCCTTCTTCATCCGTACCGGATACCCTCAATCCGGGCCTGATCGCCGCCCAAAACGGTTTCGGCATCGATCTCTACCGCAAGCTGGTCAATGAAGGCACCTCCGATGAGGAGGGGATCTTCATCTCGCCGGCGAGCATCGCTCTGGCCTTGTCCATGACCATGAACGGTGCCCGGGGGGAAACCCAAAGAGCCATGGCCCGGACCCTGGGTTACGAGTCTTTTTCCCCGGAGACGATCAACGGCTCCTACGCGACCCAGCTGCAGCAAGTAGCCCAAAGATCAGCCGATGACCAAGGTATCGAGCTGCGCATGGCCAACGGCCTGTGGAAACACCAAGAACTGGACTTTCGCAAGGATTTTTTGCAGCGCAATGAGCGTTTTTTCAAAGCCACGATCCGCTCTCTTGATTTTTACGCCCCCGCTGCCGCGGACGTCATCAATCAGTGGGTCAGTGATCAGACCGAAGGACTCATCCCTCGCCTGCTGGAGGGGATCGATCCTCAAACCGTGTTGTTTATTATCAATGCCGTTTATTTCAAAGGAGACTGGACACAGCCTTTCGATCCCCGACTGACCCGAACCGGGCCCTTCTATCCGGTCGGAGGCGGTCAGCAAGATATGCCCATGATGCATCAAGAGGGTATGTTCAGGCATTACCGGGGTCAAGAATTCCAGGCCGTCCGGCTGCCCTACGGTGAACAAGAGTCTCTGGCCATGTACATCTTTCTTCCGGATTCGAATTCCAATCTGGATGAGTTTCACGAACAACTGACCTACGAGAACTGGGAAGAGTGGGTGGCGAACTTCTCGCCAAAAAACGGTCGAATATCGATTCCTCGTTTCCGGCTGAACTACAAGACCAAGCTTAGCGCGGCTCTGAAAGATCTGGGCATGGCCATAGCCTTCGATCCGGGCGCAGCGGACTTCAGTGGGATGACGGAGACTTCACCTGTTGCCAATCTGAGCATCAGCGAAGTGGTCCATCAGAGCTTTCTTCTGGTCAATGAAGAGGGCACCGAAGCAGCCGCCGCCACCTCAGTGGGCATGCGACTGACCAGCGCCCCCGTATACCAGTTCGATTTCGTCGCCGACCGCCCGTTCTTCTTAGTCATCCGGGATGAACTCAACGGTGCCATACTGTTTATGGGCTCGGTATTGGCACCTGCCGTGGCAGAGGCGGCACAGTAGGCTCATCGTTGTTGCTCCCATCCCTCACGGAACAGGGCCTCTACGGCTCCGCGGATCTCTTCCATGGCGTTTTGGAGGGGCTGATAGCCATTCCAGGCCTGATCAAAGGCATTCTGGATAATCGAGGCGATCTGGCCCCAATTCGGCCCCCGATCGTTCGCCGAGTAAGCATAGCTCACGGCTTCCGCGGCAACGTAGTAGCTGGCCGGGGCAGGGATCTCACGGAAAGCCCGTGACTGCAGAATGCTGCGCCGCACGGGCACGTGATCGCCTCTGACGACGATCTGCTTGAGAAAGTCAGGGCTCAGCAGATACTTGAAGAACTCCCAGGCCTCCTGTGGATATTTCGTCTGAGCGGAGATGGCCAAGGGAGTGGAACCCAGAATGCCCGCCGAACGCACGGGTCCTCTGGGCAACGGCGCCACATCCCAAGTGATGTCGGGATAAGCGGCCTGGAGCACCGGATAGCCCGAGGGGGTACTGATACGCATGGCCGACTGACGCGGGAATCCGCCCGTTCTGGCGATTCCGTGAAGGTTCTTGAGATCGACGACATACTGCAACGCCCGCATGGCCTCGGGCGAATGCAGAGCGTAATTTCCGTGCTCATCGACCACGTCGCCGCCCGACTGCCACACGTAGGTGAGCAATCCTCCGGTCATATCGGTGCGTCCCTGGAAAGCGTGCTGGTCGGGCTCACCCTGTCCGCTACGGCTGATCGTCAGTTTCTTACCTATCTCGACAAATGTATCCCAATTCCAGGCAGAATCATCCCACTGCTTGGGAGGCACATCGAGCCCGGCATCATCAAAAGGCGCCTGGTTATACTCAAGCGCATAGACTTGAATCTGCAGCGGCAAGGCGAACAGACGCCCCTTCCCGGTCCGCATGTAGTTTTCAAGCACGGCCGGGTAAAAATCAGCGAGGTCGATGGCCGGATCGCGATCCAAGTAGGGCGTCAAATCGGCGATGAGCCCATGGACGGCCCACATCTGATGATTGGTACCGTGGAATTCGAAGACATCCGGTGCCTGACCCCCGGCCACCCAAGTGAGCATTTTCTCGTTCTGCGGTCCCGGACTCGACGATCCCCAAGACAAAATCTCCACTTCGACGGCCTCTTGACTCTCGTTGAAGGCCCTGACCAGTCCCCGCCAGAGCTCTCCCCGAGCGTCTTGTTGATCAGTGAACTGACTGACAAATCCCAGACGTGTCTTGGCTTCCGCTCCCAACATCCCCACTAGCAACACCAGCAAACCGGCGACCACAACCACGTGACATCTGCGCATATCGGCTCCCTCCTTCCTGTTTTCCAACAGGGCGCAGTGTAAGAAAGTCCGGATCATAGGTCCGGACTTTCTTGTGTCGTCATACTAATTCTGGTTGAGGATGGCTCGAATCTCTCTCGCTGCAGCCGCCATCTCGCTCCTGGGCGATTGACGGCGGTTGAAGATGTTGCCCAAGTGGGCATTCATCACTCGCTCCACATCGGGCCAGGTCGGCCAGTAGTTCATGGTGCTAATGAGATTCTGCCCGTAGATGTTCTCCATAACGGCCTTCTGGACGCGCTGGCGATTCTGCGGCGACAGATTGCTGTAGTAGCGGTTCCACAGATCGTTATTCGGCGACAGAGGCAGACGGTTGTTCAGTTCCACCACAGCTCGCTGACCCTCGTCCGTAAGCATCCACTCCAGCACGGCCCATCCCGCTTCCGGTCGGGGCGACATGGAGGGAATAGACCACAGGTGGCCGTGAGCGAAGCTTCGTTGTCCCGCCGGCCCCTTGGGATAGGTGATAAACGTCCACTCAAAAGGCGACGCCTCGTGCCTGGCACCCCAGTGCGCCCAGCTCCACCATAGGGCATATGCGCCCTGGAATTCATCTTTGCCGGTCGCTGGCTTGCCGGTGACCCACGCGGCATCATACGCCCATGCGATATCCTGCCAGAACTCGAGCATCTCGATGTTCTTGGGGTTTTCGACATTGACCTGTTGGAAATCGTCGCTGAGCCATCCCTGTCCGGTGTAGTTGA
>JBMNSS010000194.1:0-4800 GCA_050945315.1 Limnochordia bacterium
ACAGTCATTTTCATTCGCCGGGTACACCGAACTTCCTATCCAGGTGTTGGAATTGGTGCCAAATAACAATCGGAGTCGGACAAAGGGCGGGGTTTCGGGTCGTTTGTTCGGGTATGGCGCGGGGCGGTTGAAGCAAGGCTGCCAATCCGGAGTTCGGGGGGCTTTTCACAGTCAACCTGTCCGGTACGAGGGGCGTGAGTTATTGGCAATTCTCGTGTCATCGGCGTTTACACGTGGTCTCAAAGAGGGCCCTTTCAGATGCCGGTCGGTCAAGAGTGTTACGACAGTCTGACGGGAGCAACCATGTGATCTGAGCGTCTAGTCTCTCAATCACCGTCCGGACAACACGGCCCTGACGGCAGATCTCGAGTCGCCGCGATCGTCCGTAGGTTCTACCCCGACATCATGACGCGCCGTGCCTGGCTTCCATACGAAAGGCAGTCGAAGGACGTGCCGATTCCTTCGTAGCTGCGAAGAAGTTGATGCAACGTTTCACCGCCCGCGGCAATCTGCACATGGCCGCTACCATGGATCTCTTGTTGGCCTTGCCATCCAACCATTGCCGGTGGGGATGGTTTTTCCCTCTGCTGGGTCTCTCGCATCTCCATAGCAACGTAGCGTAGCCGGGCGGTCACCTCTCCCGCGCGATGGAGGCGGTCAGATATCACGCGCTGCAACAAGATTGTCAGGATCCATGAGAGGTCCGGCTGAGGTCGATGCGCAAGTGAACGTTTGGCGAAGCGCGTATGAGGATGTCGCATACTGAATCAGGACGGGCTCATTCGGCAAGGAGGGCTCAAAGCGGGCAGTCTTGCCGGAGGGCGGACCCTTGGATCTTTTACTTGAGAGCGGTGAGTCGGTTGAAGCTGAGAATGACCGTACTGGATGGCGTCTATGCTGTGTGTCGTCTGGACCCACGATCCGGGATGCCGAGTTGGGCAACGGGATCGTTCCGGTCGATCACGCAGACCGGTGATGAACTCTCCGTTGTCTGCCCTCAAGAATGTGTACCGAGTGGGGTTTTGCACGAAGGTGGTTGGCGGATCATCAAAGTAATAGGCCCGCTGGACTTTGCATTGATAGGGCTTATGGCATCGATCAGCAGAGCCTTGGCCGAAGCAGGGATCAGCATTTTTGCTCTCTCTACATATGACACCGACTATGTGCTCGTAAAGGCGGTCCAACTGGAGAGGGCGGTCGAGGCACTGACGAGCCGGGGCGTGGAGTTTGTGTGATCCGTGCATCGAGACCTTGATCCGATAGTGTCTACATCGCTGTCTTGCCTGGACTCCACAGTGGAGTCACTACCATAAGGATTCGTCTCGGAGGTGCGGCGTGATCACCTATCGTTATTCAAGTCATGGCATCACTCCCGGTCAGCTCCATGGATTCTTTGAGGGCTGGCTGAATAAGCCCACCCCCGACACTCACCTGCGATTACTGGAAAAAAGCGATGAGATCATCATCGCCGTTGATGAAGAGACCAGTGCCGTCGTTGGGTTCATCACCGCCATCACGGACGGAGTCCTGGCAGCCTATATCCCATTTTTGGAGGTATTGCCGGCATATCGGGGAAGCGGCATTGGAGGCGAGTTGGTACGCCGCATGCTCGAGCGACTGGAAGGTCTCTACATGGTCGATGTTCTGTGTGACGAGAAGATGGTACCGTTCTACGAGAAGTTCGGCCTGCGCGGTGCCAAAGGTGCGATGCTCCGAGATTACGAATGTCAATCCGGAAGACGCCGTTGATTAAGAAGGTTGTGTGCCGGGCGTCAAGCCATTCAGCGATGGCATCGAAGGGTTTGTTGACAACTCAGTGGTGACCGGGGGAGCCGGAGCGATGCAGTAGATGGCCGAGCGCGGTTGGCAACTGATCCCCAGCCGGGGTTCCTGTCGTATCTCGTCGAAAGCGAGGGCCGGCGCTATCCTGTCAATGATGTTCTTTCAGTATCGGGGGCGAGGTAATGAATGACGACGCGGCAACTCATGAATTCGAGAGCAGAGCGGACTTCAGAGAGTGGCTGGAGAAAAACCACAGCTCTGCAGCCGGAGTTTGGCTTGTGTTCACCAAAGGGACTAAGTCGTTTACGGCGACTGACGCCTTGGAGGAGGCCATATGCTTCGGCTGGATCGATGGACTGATGAAGTCCATCGATGAACGCACATACAAGAAGTACTTCTCGAAGAGGAAGAGCAAGAGGAAGTGGTCCGAGAAGAACAGGCAGATATTTAAGAAAATGCAAGAACGCGGTTTGATGACCCCATCAGGAGTGGAAGCATACCAACCTCAGGAGGAGACTGACTCGGCAGACAGTCGAGAGCATAGGAACAGGGCGAACATAGCCGAACTGAAGGCCGTTCTTGCCGAGGATGCCGAAGTACTTAGGTTGTTCGAGGAGAAGTCACCCTCGAGACAAAAGCAGCTCGCAGGCTTCTATTGCGATGCAAAAACGGAAGCAACGCGCAGAAAACGACAGGACAAGATCGTGGAGGCACTTAGGAGGGGATACAACGGAATGCTTTACTAGTTGCCGGAGTTGCCCCGGTCTAACGGACACGGCAAGACTATGCTACCGGGGCTCGGCTTCCTTTTGCCTACGGCGCAACCACTCTGATCCGAAACCGACGCCGCACCGAGACGACCAAGTGATGAATGCCAACTCCTGTAATTGTGGAACCCCTCGATGTACTCGAGAATTGCTGAGGCCAGGGTCTGGTGCGTGGCCGATTGATCGACTCCGTCTCAAGTGTCGCAAAGAAGCTTCCTGCCATGGCCAGGCATCTCCAACACTGCCCATGGAAGGGCGTATACTCGCTTTCCGTAGGGCAAGGATCAGAGCAGTGTATTGCGATCCGTGATCCGAGTGATGTACCACATTGCCTTTTGGCCGGCGATTCCAAACAGCCATGTTGACACACTGCATGAGAGGTGTTGGGTGGGGCGAGATGACATCCCGGGGCACTACGCCATGCGCATCAGATTTGTGCTTCCTATACATAGCGATGCAATGTATAATGGTGCTATGTAGTCCGGGGTTCGCATGGCTTGCGCCATGCGCTACCCGAAACCCGGGAGGCCAATATGCAGATCAATAAGGATTTGATAGCCGCCTCATCGACCCCGATAGTCCTGGCTATCCTGGCGGAAGGAGACAGCTACGGCTACGCCATCCTCAAACGGGTTCGAGAGTTGTCCGGTGGGCGGATGGAGTGGACGGACGGCATGCTGTATCCGGTCCTGCATAGGTTCGAGAGGCGCGGCTATATCGAGGCGCGGTGGGAAGTGTCTGAAAGCGGTCGTCGTCGCAAGTACTACCGGCTGACACCTGATGGCCGAGCTCAACTCGCCGAGGAACACAGGCAGTGGAAGGCAGTGGAGGAGACGATGCGCGACCTTTGGTCGAAGCTGGGAACGAAGATCTCGACCGATCATCTGGGCCACGCCGGCCCACTTCCACAGGAGGGTTGAGCTATGTCCGGTTCTGATGGTACCCCGTCGCTCGAAGAACAGATCGAACAATGGCGGGTCTACCTCCGCCGTCGGCAGGCCATCCATCCCGCTGATGTAGCCGAGCTGGAGGATCACCTCCGCGAGGTGATAGCGAACTTGGTCGACTCAGGCCTCACAACGGACGAAGCATTTCTGGTTGCAGTGAAGCGTATGGGTGAACTCGACGCCCTCTCGCGCGAGTTCGCTCGTGAACACTCAGAGCGTCTTTGGAAGCAGCTGGTCGTTGCCTCAACTGATGCGGATGGTTCCAGAGCGCGGCCTCGAACGGATATGGTGGTCGCCTTTTGTCTCGCAGTGGCGGCGGCTGTCCTGATCAAGATACCGGCCCTCTTCGGGATCCAGCCAGACCGGAATGTCGGCTTCTACGTCCGTAATCTGAGCCTATTTGTGTTGCCCCTTTTGACTGGCTATTTCGTCTGGAAACGACGGCTCAAACCAGGCAATACTTGGTGGCTGGCTGCGGTGTTTGTCGCGGCAGCCGTATTGGTGAACGCCTATCCATTCGCTCCCGCCGCATACACCGAGGTGCTTGCTGCGTTACACCTGCCGATGGCACTCTGGCTGGTAGTGGGGATCGCATACGCCGGCGGACGCTGGTCCGAAGTGGCAGGACGTATGGACTTCATCCGGTTTTCGGGTGAGGTTTTCATATACTACGTGCTTATCGCCCTCGGTGGCGGTGTCCTGATCGGTATCACGGCCATGATCTTCTATGCCATCGGCGTTGACGTCGAGCCGTTCTTTGAGACGTGGCTGTTGCCATGTGGGATGGTCGGAGCCGTTATAGTCGCCTCGTGGTTGGTGGAGGCCAAACAGAGCGTGATCGAGAATATGGCCCCGGTGCTGACACGTCTTTTCACTCCGCTCTTTGCCGGTGTGCTGGTGGCGTTCCTGGCGACTCTGCTGTGGACCGGACGCGGCGTCGACATCGAACGAAACGCACTCATCGCCTTTGACTTACTTCTGGCCGTGGTCCTTGGCCTGTTATTGTACTCCCTGTCCGCACGTGACCCCGAGTCACCGCCCGGCCTCTCCGATGTACTCCAGGTCGTACTCCTGGTCAGTGGGTTGTTGGCCGACGCAGTCGCGCTATGGGCTATCGCCGCACGGATCACCGAGTTCGGGATTAGCCCCAACCGTATCGCGGCTTTGGGGGAGAACGCAATCTTATTGGTCAATCTTGCCTGGTCCGCTGTTGTCTATGTCAGATTCCTGCGTGGACGATGCCCGTTCTCAGCCGTCGAACGCTGGCAGACCGACTACCTGCCCGTATACGCTGCGTGGGCGGC
>JBMNSS010000195.1:0-4763 GCA_050945315.1 Limnochordia bacterium
CGACTGCCACCTGCCCCGCCAAATCAGCGAGAACGTGCCTTGCCTCCGTAGGACTCGGATACCCGGAGCGATTGGCGCTTGGTGCCGCCAAGGGTACCTTGACCTGCCGGAGGAGTGCCAGGGCCACGGGATGGGCGGGCATGCGGACAGCCACACTGTCAAGGCCTGCGGTGGTCACATCGGGTACCAGCCGAGAGCGGGGAATAACCAAAGTCAAGGGGCCCGGCCAAAAACGACGTGCCAAGACAGGCAATTGCTGAGGCACGCTACCTGCCAGCGGGAAAACATCCTCGTACGCAGACACATGGACAATCAACGGGTTGTCCGCCGGGCGTCCCTTGACCGCAAAGATCCTGCGAACCGCCTGTTCGTCCAGCGCATGACCTCCCAAACCGTATACCGTCTCGGTGGGAAAGGCGACGAGTTCCCCGCCGTGCAAAGCCTCTACCGCAGCCTCCAGGGCCGTATCCCACGGAGAGTCCGGATCTAACTTGAAAACCCGTGTCTTCACGACTCCACCTTCCGTATGAAAGCAAAACGTTCACGGCCTGCATAATCCCGCAAGATCTCTGCGCACCCTTGAAAACGTTCCTCGGCCATCAAGCGCACCGCTTCTCCCTGATTGGCACCGATCTCCATAGCCAGAAATCCTCCGGGAATCAATCGCTCCCGGGCTTCACTGAGAAGACGCCTCACAAGAACAAGCCCGTCGGCCCCTCCGTCTAAGGCCATCCGCGGTTCGTAGCGGATGTCGGGGGCCAAGCCGGCCAGTTCAGTCTCTGAAACATAGGGCGGATTACTGACAATGGCATGGTAGCGAGCCCCGGACGGCAGGTCATCCAACATATCACTCTGTACGAACTTGATCTGCGAAGCGACATTATGTCGGACGGCGTTTTGACGCGCCACGGCCAGGGCCTGCGACGATGCATCGCTGGCGGTGATCTCCGCCAGCGGAAACGCCAAAGCCAGCATGATCGCGATGACACCACTACCTGTACCCACGTCGAGCAAAGACACGGGAGCGGCGCCGGCCTCCTCGATCCTGGTGATCGCCGTCTCCACAAGTAATTCCGTCTCAGGTCTGGGTATCAGGACGGCGGGCGAGACAGTGAAGGTTTTTTTCATGAATTCCTTCTCGCCCAGAATATAGGCCACTGGCTCCCGCCGTCCCCGTCGTCTAATGGCCTCCCGGTAAAGATCAACCTCATGGGGCTCCAACGGTCTGTCAAAATTCACATATAGGCTGAGCCTGTCCAACCCCAGTACGTGGGCCAGCAACACCTCGGCATCAAGCCGAGGTGTTTCCACCCCGCGTTCGGCCAAATAGGAGGTGCTCAAGCGAACCAGATCCAAGACCGTATGCCTTATACCTCTCACTCTAATGAATCTTCCTTCTCCAGCTGTTCAGCCTGATGCCACGTGGCCAAAACATCGATCAGTTCATCTAAGTCGCCGTCAAGCACTCCCGTCAAATCACGTGTGGTCCAGCCGATGCGATGATCGCTGCACCGACTTTGAGGATAGTTGTAGGTGCGAATACGCTCTGATCTGTCACCGGTACCGACCTGGCTGCGTCGCTCTTCAGCCAAGGCCGCGTCCTGTTCTTCCTGCATGGCAGCCAGCAAACGAGCACGTAGGACTTTGATGGCCTTTTCACGGTTTTTCAACTGCGATTTCTCATCCTGACAGGACACCACAATCCCTGTCGGTATGTGGGTTACCCGCACCGCGGAGTCCGTCGTATTCACATGCTGCCCCCCGTGCCCGCTGGCGCGGAAGACGTCAATGTTGAGATCGTTGGGATCTATCTCGACCTCCACTTCCTCCGCTTCGGGCATGACGGCAACGGTAACCGTGGACGTATGAATCCGCCCGCTGGCCTCCGTATCAGGGACCCGCTGCACGCGATGCACGCCGCTTTCAAACTTCAATCGGCTGTAAGCTCCCCGACCGTTGATCATGAAGATGACTTCCTTGAATCCGCCCAACTCTGTCTCGTTGCTGCTCAAAAGCTCCACAGACCAGTTGTGTCGCTCTGCATAGCGCATATACATGCGCAGAAGATTGGCCGCAAACAGCGCGGCTTCTTCTCCGCCGGCGCCTGCGCGAATCTCCATGATCACGTTCTTTTCATCCCGGGGATCTTTAGGCAACAATAGCACTTTCATGTGCTTTTCCAGTGCGACCAGTTGATCCGTAAGCAGATCGATCTCAGATTGAGCGAGTTCGCGCAACTCCGCATCGGCGGAGGAATCCGACAGCACCTCCCGGGCCTGGTTCAGCTGGTCCTGTAGCCTTTTGTACTCCTCGTAACTGGTCGTCAGCTCCTCCAAGGCATGGTGGGCTTTGGCTATCTGCTGATAGCGCTCGGCATCCGCCACCACTGCAGGATCGCCCAACTGGTCCGTAAGTTGACGGTAACGTTCAGCGATGCTTTCTAGCTTTCCAAGCATCGGCTATCACTCCCAAGCATCTCTACCACTGTTTCCTCAGCCTTCTGTGCGTCTTTTTCCAACACCGATTCCAAAGAACGAATGGCCACTTCCAGCTGCTGCCTGTCAGGTTCCCGGGTCGTCAAATACTGCATCCACATCCCCGGAAGTGAGAGAAGGCGAACAATGGGATTGTTTTTTTGGGACCCGGCCAACCGGATAAACTCATACGAGAGCCCGGCCACCACGGGCAGCAATCCCAGATGAATCAACACTCTGCTCAGAAAGGGCGGGCGACCGAAAAACGAAAAGACCAGAATACCGGTAAGCATGACGATGACAACAAAACTGGTTCCGCAGCGAGGATGAAAGCGGCTGTAGCCGGCTATGGCGTCCACTGACAACTCACTGCCCGCTTCATAGGCATTTATGGCTTTGTGTTCGGCCCCGTGATATTCAAAGACACGTCGAATATCGGGCATCAGTGAGATTGCCGCCACGTAAAGCAAAAACAGCCCTGTCTTCATCAGACCTTCCATCAGGTTAAGCAACAGATTGCTCGAAATGTGTGTCTGCACAACCTTAACGAGATAAGCCGGAAGCATGATAAACAACGTGACCGTCAAGCCGACAGCCAACAACATGCTGAAGATGATCTCCTTTAGACCCAAAGGTTCTTCTTCCTCATCTTCATCAACAAGCTGATTGGCCGAGAAGTTCAAGGCTTTCATACCGATCACGAGAGCCTCTACCAAGGCTACAACGCCTCGAATCAACGGCCATCTCAAAAACGGAAAGCGCCCGCTGAAAACGCCTACGGTATTCTCACTGACAACAATATCACCACGAGGACGTCGCACGGCGATAGCCAAGCTGTGGCGCCCACGCATCATGACGCCCTCGATCACTGCCTGCCCACCGTAGGAAAAGCGTTTAGTCATCCTAGTGCCACCTCTTCCGCCTAGCACTATCCTATTCTACTACAGCATGATCAACCAAGGCAGGGTTTATTGTGTCCGACGCTCTACAGTGGCTCTTCAAAGTGTCTCACCTGCTCAGCCAGTTCCCTTCTTATCATCACTTTGAGCCGCGCACCGTCTGCATCAAAACGCTCCTGCAGCACTCGTCCCGAAGCATGAAGCCACGAGACAACCCCCGCATCATCATAAGGGATGCGGTAGATGCGAACAACATGTCGTGCCGGCAAAAGCTCTTCCACCAACCGCAAAAGATCCGGGCAACCTTCTCCGGTTACTGCCGAGATAGCGCACGAATGCGGTGTGCGCTCCACCAATCTACCCACGATCTGCGGATCCTGGAGATCCTGCTTGTTGAAGGCCGTGATCAACGGCTTGTCCGCCGCCTCAAGATCAACCAAGATACTCTGGACGGCAGCCATCTGCTCCCACATCTGTCGATGGGAACAATCCACGACATGGACGAGCATGTCGGCGCCCTCCACTTCCTCCAGCGTCGCTCTGAAGGCCGCGACCAGATCATGCGGCAGCTTACGGATAAAACCCACCGTATCAACGAAACAGACATGTTGCTCGACTCCGGACAGCTCTACCCGGCGCACGGTTGGATCCAGGGTTGAAAAGAGCTGATCCTGCGTGTGCACGGATGATCCGGAGAGCGTGTTGAGCAGAGTCGACTTGCCGGCGTTTGTGTAGCCCACTAAGGCTATCACCGGTACCTGCGAGTCCTGACGATGCTCTCTTTGTAGGCGACGCCTTTGTCGTATACGATCAAGTTCCCGTCTCAGCTCCGCCATCCTGCGCCGGATATGTCTCCGATCGGTCTCCAGTTTGGTCTCACCGGGACCTCGCGTACCGATACCGCCGCCAAGTCGGGACAACGCAAGACCTTGCCCCGTCAATCTCGGCAGCAGATAGCGCAGCTGAGCCAACTCTACCTGGACTTTGCCCTCGCGGCTTTGAGCTCTGGCGGCAAAAATGTCCAGGATCAATTGTGTACGATCAATGACTCTCAGTTGGAGCGCCTCAGAGAGATTTCCAGCTTGCGCGGGGGTCAGCTCATCGTCGCAGACGGCCAGGCCGGCTTCCAGTTCTTCCATGAGTTCGCCCAACTCCAGGACTTTGCCGGCCCCCAAATAGGTGGACGGCTCGGGAGCACCTCGGCGTTGCACCAGCTCTCCCACCACCGTGATCCCAGCAGAAGCGGCGAGTTGACTGAGTTCCGCGAGAGACTCCTCGACGTCGATGCCGGAGGTTTGATCATCTACCGCGAAGAGCACGGCTTTCATTGGCACTTCACCCCTTCTGTGAGACAAACGTGATACAATGCACAGGAGAACACCTGTGCGTT
>JBMNSS010000196.1:0-4726 GCA_050945315.1 Limnochordia bacterium
CTCGGTAAGGTCTTCCTGGGAGCGGCAACGCTTGACGTTATGTAGTGTCAAAGCAGCGTCACGACCCGTGCACGAGAGTACTACGTGATAGTCCACGATCATCCGGTCGTACGCGTGGAAGAACGTATAGGAACAAGCATACGTCACAAGGAGTTCGCCAGACATTTTGGAAGGCACTTATCACACAACTAGCGGAGATAGACAACAACATTGACTAGCATCGCATACGCTAACCATATGTTGGCGGAAAGTGCGAAACTGAAAGCATCAGTTGGCGGAGAGTTCAAACGCCCCCATTGTCAATATCTTCCATAGCAACGATCACCATATACAAGGGTTAGGCTGTGGATCAACAACGGGAAGCCATTTGGCCTCCCGTTGTGACATCCCAAGTCAAGTGTCTCCGCTGTCGCCGCTTGGTCGCTCTAGAAAACAAACACAAGCGTCAAGTAGTTCACTGGCTCTCTGCCGATCAATGGAGTAATAGTTCCATTTCCCACGACGTTCTTCGCGGACTAGTCCGCTAGCTTTTAGTTTGGCTAGGTGGTAGGAGACCTTGGATTGAATCAGCCCAAGATGCTGCATGATCTCGCATACACACATCCCATTAGGTGCTTGTGCGTCCGATGAACAGCAACTACCACGACCTGCAAGGAGGATCTCCAGAATTCGAATCCGTACTGGGTCACTCAGCACCTGGGCAAGAGTGAGGACATCCGAACGCGTATTGCTTTGTACTGTAACATCTACCATACCAGATGACTCCCCGAGCCACAGAACTGGCAGCCTACCGTCGAGAACTAGAAACTGGGTTTGCGTGCACGAACAAACGCACTGACAACCTGCACCCCATCTTTGGGCCAAGATGAGACTCCTGCCCATTGCTTCAGACCTGCTTCGTCATACACATGAGTCACTTGGATAGAGATATCTGTGAACCCTGCACCCTGTAGTTTTGACCGGTATTCCTCTTCTGTCAGTGCCCCAGACAAACAACCGACCCACTGGTCTGTCTCGCTCATCAGACACTCCGGGACCCGGCTCCTGTCACCTTGAAAGACGATATCCGATACTGCGAAACGACCGCCCGGTTTCAACACCCGAAATGCTTCACTCAGAGCTCTGTCCTTGTCTACAGACAAACTAATGACACAGTTACTGATTACAACGTCAACATGGTTGTCAGGAAGTGGGATCTGCTCAATATCACCTTTGAGAAACTCAGCGTTAGTGATTCCGCTCTTTTGCTGGTTTTGGCCTGCAAGGGCCAACATTTCGTCGGTCATATCGAGGCCATATACTTTGCCCGACGGGCCAACTCGCTTAGCCGAGAGTAGAACATCGATGCCACCGCCACTTCCTAGGTCCAGAACGACTTCTCCCTCTGAAAGTCCAGCCAAAGCTGTTGGATTACCACATCCCAACGAGGCCAACCAGGCTTCCTTAGGCAGATTAGCGAGTTCGTCGAGTGAGTAGGAGCCTCCAGTGATGTCAATCCCTAAGGGATCGGAGCAACACGATGAACCTGAACAGCACGAGGCACGACGTCCACCCTGCTTGACAGTAAGGGCCGCTCCGGCATAGCGCTTCTTGATAGCGTCCTTGATACCCTCACTCACATTGACCCCTCCCGCGATATATCAACACTAGTTGATGCGAGCATACATCAGGACAACTTGATGTGTCAACCAACCGCTGAAGGATTGGCCCACAGGACCCAAAGCAGCTTGGATTGCACTCCATCCGAGATCGTGGTCAGTATGCCTCTGCAGGACGGCATCGTCGAGCAAGGCGACATCATTGACCCATAAGTTGGCGGTAAGTACCTGGACCCATAAGTTGGCGGTTTCCGCCAACCTATGGGTCCAGGTACAACAATGGAAGCAGCCCCTTCAATACGACATGGTGCCGGAGGCGGGAGTCGAACCCGCACGGGTGTTTAAACCCAGAGGATTTTAAGTCCCCAACGTCTGCCATTCCGTCACTCCGGCTTATTCGCCTACTATTATAACCCACTACGGCTCTTTGCGCACCTGGAAAGTCTCGATCATGCCCTGCAGCATATCCGCCTCACTGATAATAATGCGCCTTTTCTGCAACAGATCCATCGCCGCCAAAGCGATGGCCGCCCCGGCCACGATGATGTCCGCCCGCTCAGGTTGCAGACCGGGCACCTGTTGCCTCTGGGCCAGGGGCAGCGCCGCCAGCCACTCGGCGATCTCAGCTATGCGCCGGTGCGTAAGGACGTGTCCTTGTACGCGCTGTGGATCGTAAGCCTCAAGCTTCAGATCGATGGCCGCCAATGACGTCAGCGTGCCCCCCACTCCAATTAAAAGGGCATCTTCGTCAGAGAGCAGATCCGAGGCCGAGGCCAAATCTTGCCTCAGCGTCTCATACGCCGCTTCCGTCAGAGCATGTACATCTTCTGCCGCCTCTTTGCCGTACGAGAGCACATAGTCCGTGAGGCGTACGGCACCCGCCTTTACACTGACGGACCAGCTCATCCCGTTTTCCGGTGTGCCCACCACGATTTCCGTACTGCCGCCCCCGATGTCCAAAACACCGATCACGTTCGCCCCGGGGTATTCGTCGCCCAAGCCTGCACTGATGCCCGTAAAGGCCAGTCGCGCCTCCTGTTCTCCCGAGATCACCCGCAAAGCCAATCCCAGCCGCTCCCAGGCCGGCCACAGCAGAACCTCGGGGTTGGCCGCCTCGCGCATGGCCTGTGTCGCCACGGCCAGCACCTGAACCTCGTTTTTCGATCTTCGATCATAGCCTGCCCGACGAAGCATCTCAAGGGCAGAAAGCGTACGCTCCACGGCGCCGGGCGTTAAAGCGCCATGAGCCTGTAATCCTTCGGCCAGACGCGTGCTGTGCAAAGCGGCGGCCGCTCGATGCTGACGACCGACATCGTCCACGTCAACGGCCAGCATACGGCACGAGTTTGAACCGACGTCAATCGCCACCATGCGCCGTATAGTCGGAGGCTCACCGCAGATGCCATCCCAACATCCCGAGACATCCACACCGTGGCGCAAGAGCAAGGCCAGCGTCTTGGCTCCCACCGGATTGCGACTCCCCGAAACATCATCGGCACCCGCAGAGGTTCGTTCGTCTCCCACAGCCCCGGCCAGATAATCCCCCAGATGAGCATGCAGACATTTGATGCCCTCAACACCTCGCATTCCGCCGACACCCGAGGATACGAGTACCTGCCACTGAGAAGCATGCACCTGCCGCATCAGACGACCGTGCTCTTCAGGCAACACCGCCACGCGCTCCGCCGCAGCCCTGCGATGTACATCCGTCCATGCCTCTTGCAGACCTTCCGCCTCCAACCAAACCTTGAGCTTGCTCACCCAGCCTTGGCTTTCCAAGCGCCCTACAGCTGAGACCAAGTAGGGACACGTCAGCCAATACAGCGTCGGAAACACCCGTGGTGCCTGTTCGGATCCCCCCGCTTTCTTTTCGGAGCGCCGCAGCGGCCCCCATACCACGGGATTAGTAACAACGACTTGCGGAAAACCAAAGCGACATCGGCGGGCCACCGCGATGACCTGACGCGGCTTGCGCTGCAACTGCGCCGTAATACACCGCAGATCTTCATCAGAGGGGCTGCTCCACCAGTCTTTCAAACACATTCGCCTCCCGCAAAATTCCGACGATCCTCAAAGCGAGATGCAGGAGCGTCCCGCACACCCCGGCCCACGCCTGTTGCACACGACTCACCGATGCCATCGGGCGACTTTTCAGGTAAAACCGCTCCGTTGTCTTGGTCCGTATCGTTTAGTCACCCGCGACAAAGCCCGGAGCTCATGACGCTCTCCGGGATGCCAACCATGGTTCGTAACGCGGTGCCCTTGGAACCCATGGCCGGCTGAGCTTAGCATGTGATCGACCCTCGCAGACAACCGGGAGGGTCGATCAACACGCGTATCAGACTATCCCAGAACCCCTCGCAGAAACTGCAGATTGGCCCGTGCGGATGCAATCGCATCGTCAAGCGTTGCTGTCTCCAACACGAGGTATCCGTCGTAGCCGACTTCCTGTAGGGTCTCAATCAACTTGGCCATGTGCAGCGGGCCGTCAGCCAGTAGATACTTGCCGGGCTGCTTCACATGCACCTGGGTGATCGATTTTCCTAACCGACGTATGTCTCCGATCGGGTCATAGCCCTGATACAAGGCGTTGCCCACATCGTAATAGATGCCCACTCCGATACCTTCGGTACGCTCCAGGAGTCTCTCAAAACGCTCAGCCGACTGAGTATGGGTGCGACCCACACTTTCCATTGCCAGGACCACACCTGCTTCGGCCGCTTGCGGACCGGCCGCCTTGAGAGCCTCCACCCAAGCATCGGCCGCCTCATCATAGCTCATATCCTGCGGAGCGGCCAGGGGCACCAGGATCACTTTGGCACCGAGCTCAGATGCAAAGGCCACCGCCTCTTGCGCCACCTTTACGGCATCTTCACGGGTTTCGGGGGTGGCGGCATGAAGTCCCCAGCCATGAATGCACAGCGAAGCTGTCTCCACACCCGTCCGGCGAGCATCCTCAGCGAGAGAGGCCCGCGTAGGGGCCTGCCACAGAGGACTGTCAGCCGCCCGTGACGCGTTGACCCCCAACTCGACACCGTCAAAGCCGACACTCGACGCCGCCGAGTACAGCTTATCCCAGCTTGTGCCCAGAATGACATCAAGGATACCTATCCGCATGCCTGCTCCCC
>JBMNSS010000197.1:0-4721 GCA_050945315.1 Limnochordia bacterium
ACGGCGAGGGCAATTTCGATTGGGATGCCGCGTTCAGACAGACGGCTGATGTGGGTTATAGGGGGCCGTTTATTGTTGAGTTCCCCGAAAAGCGAGGCCGCGAGCATATTGATCGCTGCGTAGAGCATATCCGTCGGATATATCGGGAGCGCGGTCAAGAGTAACCGTCAGGCATCTGTGAATGTCAGCCTCTTCCTTAGCAGGTTCTCAAGACGGACTCGGTGAAGCTGATACCGGGAGACAACAACCTGAAGGAGGGCCTGACTGTGAAGATGGGGCTGAAGGTACGCGTCGGTCTCTCAGACGCTGATATCCTGGGTAATACGAACAAGGCTTTGCAGGCCGCGGTTGACTACGTCGGCAATCTGGGCGGCGGGATCGTGGAGATCGGTCCGGGTGTCTATCTCATGGAGGATTCCTTGCACTTGCACAGCGGAGTGCACGTAGTGGGCAGCGGTGATAAAACGGTATTGAAAAAGGCGGACGGAGCGAGTTCTCTTCTGGCCACTGACGGGGACTACGGCCAGGAGGAGATCACAGTCTCAGAGGACATCGGGCTTGCACCGGGCAAGGGAGTGACGATCGGCTACGCCGGCTGCCATGGGTTTCACACCACCGTGGCCACTGTACTGGCCCAGATCGACTCTCATACCTTCACCATCAATAAGCCTTTGGGCAACGACTACGTGATCTCCAGGCAGGCTCGGGCACAGACCACTTTTCCGGTTATCAGTGGGTACCATCTCACGGATGTCATCGTTGAGAACCTGGCCATTGACGGTAACGCGGAAAACAACCCTCCGATGGGCGGATGCCGCGGCGCCGGGGTCTTCTTTTATCGGGTGAACAATGCACGGATAAACGGCGTGAGAGTGAGCCAATACAACGGAGACGGGATCAGTTATCAGCAAAGCCATGATGTCGTGGTAGAGGATTGCACCATCGTAGGATGTAAGGGCCATGGGTTTCACCCGGGTTCGGGAAGCCAGCGCACCGTGATCCGGCGCTGCGTGGTTCGTGACAGCGGCGGAGACGGGATGTTCGTCTGCTGGCGGGTGCAGCACGGTCTGTTTGAAGACAACGAGTTTGTCCGCAGCGGCACAGCCGGTATATCCATCGGCCACAAAGATACGGACAACCTGTTTCGGCGCAACCTGATAGCTGAGAATCAAACGTACGGTGTGGTGTTCAGAAACGAGCCGGAAGTACTGGCCGGACACCGCAACCGCTTTGAGGGCAATCGCGTCATCGACAACGGTACCGGCGAAGACGCCAGCGGCTTTTACGTTGGTGGCGAAACGTGTGATATCACCATCGTCGGTAACGTGATAGCAGATACCCGTCCGCCTGCTCAGCGTACGCAGCGCTATGGTGTCTTCGTAGGGGCCAAGGCCCGCAACGTGCGCGTGGAGGACAACGAGATGGGCGGTCATGTGGTTCAGGATGTCTTCCGTGAGGCGCATGAGTCTTGAGGAGGAAGGAGCCGAGTTGCCCGGGAACGCCGGTTGGATGCCGGCGTTAGGAACAGGAGGCGGCACCCGTCGTGCAGGTGAGTCAAGAGCGGTCCGGCCTTGTCCGGACGGCGCTGGTATCAGTAGGCGTAGCGTTGGCGATCTTGGGCGACTCGACACTGTATGCGGTGTTGCCCACGCAAGTGGAGACTCTGGGGCTGACCGCGGCCGCCGTGGGTTTGGTGCTGTCCATGAACCGGCTCATCCGGTTGGTCAGCAACCCATTGGCGGCTCGCCTGATGGCACGTTACAGTCACAGCCGCCTCTTTTTGGGAGCTTTGATTCTAGCAGCCATAACGTCGCTGGCCTGGGCCTTCCCGTTGCCGATACTGGTTTTGCTGATTGCCCGGGCGCTTTGGGGCTTTTGTTGGAGCATTCTGCGGCTGACCGGTTATCTGTCGGCCCTATCGGTCACACCAGACAGACGAGCCACGGCTTTTGGTCTTTTTCGTAGCATATTTCGCGTCGGCAGCCTGATCGCGGCAGTGGCTGCCGGTCTGTTGGTCGAAAGACTCGGGTTTCGTATCTTGATGGCCATTGTTGCCGCGGTGAGCGCACTGGGTGTCCCGTTTTTCTTGTGGGCAAATCCATTGAAAGGCACCACGCAGGCAAATCTTTCCGTGGGTCGAAGGCCCCGGATGGAGAAGTCCAGCTGGTCAGAGTGGCTGGTGGGTTTCCTCGGCAGTCGCAACAATCTGTGGATAAACATAGGCAGTCTTTTGCAGCGACTCCTGTCAACCCTGTTGGCCACCACCATGGGGTATTATTTGCAGCATGCTTTCGCCGGGGACTTGGTGCTGATCGGCGCGGCGACACTGAGCGGACTGCTTAACGCTTGGCTGTGGGCGTGCAACATCACCTTGTCACCGCTTTATGGAGTGGCGATGGACCGATGGGGCCGTCGCCGTTCTCTTCTTGTCCTGACCGTTTTGCATGTGACCGCCCTGACAACCGTAGGTCTTGGGTTTTCACTGATTTCGACGATCGTAGCGATCATGATGGGGTTGGCCGCCGACATAGGCATGGAGGTGCTGCTGGATACTCTGGCGGGAGACGGAGCTTCGGATACGGGCGACAGCGGTCGGGCCTTGGCTGGCTATTCCAACTGGGTGGACGTGGGGGCGGCCCTGGGTCCGATCATCGGATACTCGATCGGTGTCAGCTTGGGCCTTCCTGTATTGTACTGGATCGGGGCTTGTTTGACCGCGGTCTGGGTGGCGATGGCCTATCACAGAGTCTCGCCCTACAGACCCATTTCGGCGACAACGAGAGAAAGAGGAAAAGGACATCTCCCTACGGCAAGTAATTCTAAGTGAACACTTGTGGAACGCCGCCCTAAGCACTCAACCAGGAAGGGTTCGGTGTACATGGCAAGAAGAGGCCTTTCCCAACGGCTTTGTGCGTTGCTGTCGGTGTTCGTCTGTGTACTGGCTCTGACGGGTTGTTCGCCGGAGGAGAACCTGGTCTCACTGACGGGAACGGTCATCGATCCCGACGGCAGGCCGGTGCCCGGTGTGGCGGCACTGATAGGATCGGGCGCAGCGACCACCGACAGCCAGGGCAGGTTTCAGATGGAGGGTGTTTTCGTCGACAGTGAGGCAGTCTATGTCCTGGCGGTTGGTCGCGCGCCGACGAGGATTCCCTTGGCGCTCGGCCACGACGCTCAAACCATCACTTTGATCTACAGACCGACCGAGTGGATTGAGAAGACCCCAGCAGTTGACTTTCTTCTGGTTTTCGATGCGGAGACGGACTTGGAGAGCGGCGACCTATCGTATTCCTACGCACGGACCATGCGGAGGGAGATCCAACGGGCAACAGGCCTGAGCAACCTCGAAGCCGCCATCCCGTATCTCGGTGCTGAAGCCTTGGTATGTCTGGGGCGTTCCCTCGGTGTAAGGAATATCGTCTGGGTCTCCAAGCATCTGGATAGGCATTTGCAGGTGTTTAACGTACAGGACCGAACAACTGCCGTTTTCGCGTGACGGAGAGACTTGGGGATTGCAGTCTCCTTTGGGGGCCTTTGCCGCCCGTGGGTCGGCCGCAGCTACGCAGGCTCCGGTTACAGGTACCGAGGCCCACCTGGCACGGCAGGTGCTGTCCGTCGTTGAGGGGCGTTACCGGGTTGTGTACTCGGGGCGGGATGTCGAACGCGTAGAGCGAGTGGCCAGGTCACTGGTACCGGTTACCGAGCGTTCCAATGTGGATTTCACATTCGGCGTAGTGGAAACACGGGAGTATAACGCCTTTGCACTGCCGGGCGGATATGTTTACATCACCAGGCCTTTGCTGGAGATGCTCGATACGGACGCCGAGTTGGCCGCGGTACTGTCTCATGAGATGGTCCATATCTGTCACTTGCATGCCGTAGGCAACTATGAACGCCAGATAGGTCTGACCGTGACTGCGATGGTCGTCGGAGCAGTGACAGGGAAGATGCAATCAGCCGCTGACATGTTGGATCTGTTGGGTCAGATCCTGGACGTGGGCTACAGTTACTCTCAGGAGTATGACGCCGACTCGACTGGCATGGTCTATCTCATGAAGGCGGGTTACCCAATGGAAGGAATGCAGTCTTTGCTGAACAGGCTCAGTTCACTGGAAAGGGCGCTGGGGGACAACAAACGTGGGTTCAGCCGTACTCATCCGCCGACCGAATCACGGATGGGAAACGCGAGGCAGAAAAGACAAGAGTTGGCCGTCTATGAGACGGTGAACACGTATTTGCGTTGGCGCATGAGGCGGTGACCAAGAGGTACCCTGAAGGTGCCGCGACTCACGTCACTGTGAGGCAGGATATAGAAAGCAGAGTAGATCGGCTCAGCAAATAGCTGTCCATTCGGACGGAGCTTCGAAGGCCTGAATCGTGGTCGGCTTCTATGAAGGAGGGCTGTCAGTTGTCTCAGCAAGAGGAGCCCTCACCTCGCACTTGGAGACGTGCAAGGTGGGGGCTTTTTTCACATTGTTCACGAACCAGCGTTCCATGCGGGAAAGAGCCCCGCATGTGCAGAGTCGACTATGCACAACATGCCTTGTAAAACTTCATGAAAGGTCCATCCCCGCGTGTGCGGGGGAGAGGCCGAGTCTTTTGACAAAGCCGATGGCATCCAGGGTCAATCCCCGCGTGTGCGGGGGAGAGATGTCTGTCGCGTTGTTCGGCGCACAGTACAACGGTCAATCCCCGCGTGTGCGGGGGAGAGTCTTTACAAG